>NZ_JBFUAI010000001.1:0-339273 GCF_056406355.1 Cellulomonas sp. P1_C4
CGCCCGGACCGGGCGGGGCAGGCGGCGCGGGCTGGGCGGGATCGACCGGCGGCGGCGCGACCGGCTGACCGTTGGACAGCGTCAGCGTGACGGCGGTACCGCGGGTGGCCGAGCCGGACGGGTTCTGCGAGGCCACGGTGCCGGCCGGGAGGGCCGACGCCACCTGGGTCGGGTCGACGCTCACGTTGAACCCGGCACCCTTGAGGATGGCGCGGGCGTCGCCCTCGGACTTGCCGACGACCGACGGGATCGGGATCTTCTCGCCGAAGACCAGCTTGTCGTCAGCAGCACCGAAGCCCGGGTTGTCGCCGCCGTCGAGCGCCTGGACGCTGAATCGCTTCCACGTCGGCGCGGCGATCGACGACCCGAAGGCGAACTTGATGTACTTGCCGGCGATCGTGAGCCGCTGCACGGGCGTGAAGCCCTCCTTGTAGCCGACCCACACCGCTGTCGCGAGCTTCGGCGTGTAGCCGACGAACCAGGTCTCCTCGTTGTGGCTCGTCGTGCCCGTCTTGCCGGCGGACGGGAACGGCGGCGCACCGACCGTCTTGGCCGTGCCGTTCCAGACGTTGCTCAGCGCGAAGTTGATCGTGTTGGCGTACTTGGGCTCGATCGCCGCGTGGCAGTTGGCCTGGGGGATCGGCAGCTCGGCGCCGTTGGCGTCCTTGACGCTCGTGATGGCGACCGGCGTGCAGTAGGTGCCGCCGGAGGCGAAGGTCGCGAAGGCCGCGGCCATGGAGAGCGGGGCGACGGAGTCGCTGCCGATGACGTTCGACGGGTTGGTGCCGGGAGTCGACGAGCCGTCGCCCCTCGGCTTCGCCGTGTGCATCCCGAGGTCCTCGGCGCCCTTCATGATGTTGCACATGTCCAGCTGGCTGGCCATTGTCAGGTAGGCGAGGTTGACGGAGTTCTTGGTGGCATCGAGCACGGTCATCATGCCGGCGCCGCCCTCGGAGTTCCCCACGGGCCAGGGCTTGTTCGGGCCCTTCTGGCCGCACGTGGTGAACATGTTCTCGTTCAGCGTGCGCTCCGTGCCGTTGACCTGCTCGTACAGGCTGTGCCCCGACTTGAGCCACTCGAGCAAGGTGAAGGGCTTGAACGTCGAGCCGGGCGCGAAGCCGCCCGAGCCGCCGTACGCGCCGTCGGTGTTGAAGTTGACGGACTCCTCGCGCGTGCCCGGCTGGGCCGCCGCCGCGTAGATGCGGTTCTGCGCCATCGTGAGGATCTTGCCCGAGCCCGGCTCGACCGTGACGATCGAGGTGGCCACGCCCGACGGGTCGTCCACCGGGATGCCGTTCTTGACCTCGGTGTCGGCGAGCGTCTGCAGGCGCGGGTCGAGGGTGGTCGTGATGGTGAGCCCGCCGCGGTAGAGGAGGGACTTGCGCTCCGCGGGGGTCGGGCCGAAGGCGGGGTCGTTGACGATCACCTTGGTGACGTAGTCGCAGAAGTACCCGGAGCCGGCGATGACGTCGCTCGCGCCGACGCACCCCTGCTTGAGGGCGGTGACGTGCAGGGTGTCCGCCAGCGGTGTGGCGATCCCCGCGGCGTACTCGTCCCCCGTGATGTACCCCTGCTGCTTCATGAGCGACAGGACGATGTTGCGGCGGTCCTGCGACTTGTCGGGGTTGAGGACCGGGTCCCACTTGGACGGGCTCTGCGTGATGCCCGCGATGGTGGCGGCCTCGAGGTAGGTGAGGTCCTTGGCCGGCTTGGCGAAGTAGTACTGGGCCGCCGACTCCGCGCCGTACACCGAGGCGCCGAACTGCGCGATGTTCAGGTACTTCTCGAGGATCTGGTCCTTCGTGAGCCGCTTCTCGAGCGAGATGGCGAGCTTGGCCTCACGGAGCTTGCGGGCCACACCCTCGGCGCCGTCGGCCTCGCGTGCCGCGTTGATGGCCGCCAGGCGCTCGGCCTCGGTGTCCTTGGACAGGGCCGCGTCGATGAGGACGTTCTTGACGTACTGCTGCGTCAGGGTCGAGGCGCCCTGCTGCGGGCCGCTCGTCGTCTGGCCCTTGACGAAGGCGCGGAGCATGCCCTGCGGGTCCACGCCGGCGTGCTTGTAGAAGCGCTTGTCCTCGGTCGCGACGACCGCGTGCTGCAGCTGGGGGGAGATCTCGGTCAGCGGGACGACGACCCGGTTCTGGTCGTAGAACGTCGCCAGCAGCGAACCGTCGGCCGCCAGGATGATCGACTTCTCCGGGAGGGTCTGCTCCTGGAGCTCGGTCGGCAGGTCGTCGAAGGCCGTGACGGTCAGGTCGGTCACGCCGTTCGCGGCGGCGACTCCGGGCAGGACCAGTCCGGCGGCGAGCACCCCTGCAACCACCGCGACCAGCACGAAGGACAGCAAGAGGGCCAACGCCTGGAAGACGTTGACCTGTCGGCCGCGCTGGCGCGCAGGGTTCGGCATGCCGTCAGGGTAGTAGGTGCCCCTGTCACCTCTTGTCCGGATCCGACGTCGACACGTCGACCTGCACCGGACCTGCACATGCCGCAGCCCGTGCCTACGACCCCCGCGACTCGGTCACACGTCCATCTGACGATATGACCCGAACGGAGTCTCGCCAGGAAGGGCGTCCGACCGCTAGTTTCCGGGCAGGACTCGGGTGCGGTTGCCACGGCACGCCCCCACGGCGTGTTCAGGAGGATGAGTGACGACACTCGTGCAGGACGCGCACTGGACTGCGCTCGCGGCATGCGGCGCGGGCAAGCTGGCGCCCGACGCGCTCTTCGTCGAGGGTGCCGCCCAGCGTGAGGCGCGCGCGGTCTGCACCGCCTGCCCGGTGCGGCTCGCGTGCCTGGCGGACGCGCTCGACAACCGCATGGACTTCGGGGTGTGGGGCGGCATGACCGAGCGCGAGCGCCGGGCGCTGCTGCGTCGGCGGCCCGAGGTCCGGTCCTGGCGGGCCGAGCTGGTCGGCTCCGACTCCCTCGGCGGCCTGTGAGAGCGCTCCGACTCGTCCGGTGCCCCCGCTAGGGTGACTGCCATGGCAACGACGTGGGAGTACGCGACGATTCCGCTCATCATTCACGCCACCAAGGCGATCCTCGACCAGTGGGGCGCCGACGGGTGGGAGCTCGTCCAGGTGATCCAGGGGCCGGATGCGGGCCTCGTCGCCTACCTCAAGCGGCCCAAGGAGTCCTGATGGGTGCCGCCGCCCGGCTGGCCGAGCTCGGGCTGGAGCTGCCGGAGGTGGCCCTGCCGCTCGCGGCGTACGTGCCGGCCGTCCGCTCGGGCGCCTACGTGTACACGTCCGGCCAGCTGCCGTTCGTCGGGGGCGCGCTGCTCGAGACCGGCAAGGTCGGCGTCGGGGAGGGGCTCGTCAGCCCGGAGGACGCCGCCGGCCACGCCCGGACCTGCGCGCTGAACGCGCTCGCCGCGGTCGCCGCCGTCGTCGCGGCCGAGGGCGGTCCGTCGGGTGCCGACGCGCTCGACCGGATCGTGCACGTGACCAAGGTGGTCGGCTTCGTCGCCAGCGACCCGGCGTTCACCGGGCAGCCCGGGGTCGTCAACGGCGCGAGCGTCCTGCTGCACGAGGTCCTCGGCGGCGCGGGCGTGCACGCCCGGTCCGCGGTCGGGGTCGCGGTGCTGCCGATGGACTCGCCGGTCGAGGTCGAGATCGTCGTCGAGCTGGCCTGAGCCTCGGCGAGCCCGTTCTCAGCGGGCCCTGCGCTCCAGCCGCTCGACGTCGAGCAGCACGACCGCGCGCCCCTCGCGACGGACCCAGCCGCGCGCGGCGAAGTCGGCGAGCGCCTTGTTCACGGTCTCCCGCGAGGCGCCGACGAGCTGCGCGAGCTCCTCCTGCGTCAGGTCGTGCGCCACGCGGATGCCCTCGTCGACGCGCTCGCCGAACCGGGTGGACAGGTCGAGCAGCGCCTTGGCGACGCGACCGGGGACGTCCGAGAACACCAGGTCCGCGAGGGCCTCGTTGGTGCGCCGCAGCCGACGGGCGAGCGCCTGGAGCAGGTGCTGGGCGACGGTGGGCTTGTCCTGGAGCCAGCGGATGAGGTCGCTGTGCCCGAGCTCGAGCACGACGGCGTCGGCGACGACGGTCGCGGTCGCGGTGCGCGGGCCGGGGTCGAACAGGCTCAGCTCGCCGAACATCTCGCCCGGGCCGAGCACGGCGAGCAGGTTCTCGCGGCCGTCATTGGAGCGTCGGCCGAGCTTGATCTTGCCCTCGCGCACGACGTAGAGCCGGTCTCCGGGCTCGCCCTCGTGGAAGAGCGCGTCGCCGCGGGCGAAGTCGATCGCCTTCATCGTCGCGACGAGCGCCTCCGACGCCTCCGGGTCGAGACCGGCGAACAGCGGCGCCGACAGCACGATGTCGTCCTCCACGGGGACACCTCACCTTTCTGGCCGCGCGCTGCCCGGATCGTCCCGGTGGCGGCATCGTTCATGACTGAGCACAGACGGACCGACCGCTGGTCAGCGGCTTGATCCGCCCTCAGTCTGCCCCATGGTGGGTGTCATCCGCGGCCCAGAGCGTCCCGCAGCCCGACGACGACCACGTCGGGGTCGACCGCCAGGCGTGCGATGAGGCGGTCGGTGGCGCGGACGAGGGCCGCGTCGACACCGGCGGCGTACGTGGAGAGCTGGGCGTCGAGGGCGCGGAGCTCGTCGAGCCGGGCGGCGTCGGCGACCGGCTCGGGGCCGCCCAGCACCGAGGCGAGTGCGGCGGGTCGGGGAACCCCGACGCCGACCTCGAGCGGCAGCTGGAAGGCGACGTCCTCGCCGAGGGTCTGCGGGCGCGCCGCCTGGGCCACCGCGAGGTCGAGGCGCGCGCGCACCAGTCGGCGCCACCAGGTGACCCGGGCCTGCTCGGCGCGCAGTGCGCGGCGGTCGAGGCGAAGGTCGCTGACCCGCTGGTCGACGGGTGGCGCCATGGGGCAGGTCCTCCTCAACCGGGCACCTCGCACGGGCGCCATGTCTCGTTTCGGCCCGGTCCAGTCTGACCTTGAGCGGTGATACCTGTGTGCGCCACGGGATCACTCCAAGGGAGCAACCCCGCAGGTCGCAGGCCCCTCCCACGGGTGTGGGCGCCGCGTCGTACGCTGCCACCGTGACCGGCTACGCAGTGGAGTCCGACCTCGCCCGCACCCGCCGTGCTCGTCGCATCGACCGCGCCCTGGCGGTCCGGTACCCCGATGCGCACTGCGAGCTCGACTTCACCTCGCCGTTCGAGCTGCTGGTCGCCACCGTGCTCTCCGCCCAGACCACGGACGTGCGCGTGAACCTCACCACCCCGGTCCTCTTCGCGCGCTACCCGGACGCGGCAGCCCTCGCGGCGGCCAACCCCGAGGAGCTGGAGGAGATCCTGCGGCCGACCGGGTTCTTCCGGGCCAAGGCGAAGTCGGTGATGGGTCTGTCCCGGGAGCTGGTCGAGCGGTTCGGCGGGGAGGTCCCCGGACGGATGAAGGACCTGGTGACGCTCCCGGGGGTCGGGCGCAAGACCGCCAACGTGGTGCTCGGGAACGCGTTCGGCGTCCCGGGCATCACGACGGACACGCACGTCATGCGGCTGTCGAAGCGGCTGGGCTACACCGAGAGCGACGACCCTCTGGTGGTGGAGAAGGAGCTCGACGCGCTGATCCCGCGCAAGGACTGGGCCATGGCGTCGCACCGGCTGATCTTCCACGGGCGGCGCACCTGCTTCGCGCGCAAGCCGGCGTGCGGCGCGTGCCCGGTCGCGTCGATGTGCCCGTCGGCCGGCATCGGGGAGATCGACCCCGTGAAGGCCCTCGCGATGGTCAAGGGGTAGATCGCGTCAGGCCGGTGCGACCGTCCGCAGCCACGTCAGCAGCAGGTCCGTGACGAGCTCGGGGGCCTCTTCGGCGAGGTAGTGACCCACCGACGGCAGGAGCTCGAACTCGTAGCGCGGTCCGATCACCGCCGCCGTGTCGCGGGAGAGCGCGGCCCGGGCCGGGGGCCGGAGCCCGTCGCGGCCGCCGTGCAGCTGGAGCACGGGCAGCGGCCGGGTCTGCTCGAGCGCCGCGTGGTAGCGCCGGCCGTCGAGGCGGGGCATCGAGCGGACCAGCCAGCGCAGCTGCTCCATCTGGCTGTGCGCGGCGAACGGGACGTTGGCCGCGGAGCGGTACGTGCGCTCGGTCTCGGCGTCGAGCCAGCCGGGCGTCCCGCCCCACTCGCGCAGCAGCCGGGTGACCAGGTCGCCCTCCATGAGCGCACGTTCGGGGAACGACGGCAGCTGCACGAACGCCAGCCGCCGGACCGCCGACGCCCGCATCGCCGCGCGGGGGTGGCCACGGGTGTCCAGAGGGTGAGGGGCCGCCAGCGGCGCGATCGCGCGCACGCGGTCGGGGTGCAGGCCGGCCATCGCCCACGCGATCTCGCCGCCCGTCCCGCTGCCGACGACCACCGCGTCGGCGGCGCCGAGGGACTGGATCACCCCGGCGACGTCGGCGGCGAGCGTCGGGACGTCGTACCCCTGCGGGGGCTTGTCGGAGCCGCCGGTGCCGCGGACGTCCATCGCGGCCACGCGATAGCCCGCGTCGGCCAGCGGCGGCAGCTGGTGACGCCACGCCCACCAGAACTCGGGCACGCCGTGCAGCAGCACGACCAGCGGTGCGTCGCGGTCATCAGGTCCGGCGACGGCGACGTGGAAACGTGCGCCGTTCGCGGCCACGAACCGGTGCTCCCAGGGGCCGTCGATGAGGAGCGAGGCAGAGTCGACGGTGCTCATCGGAGCCGAACCTACCCGGTCCCGTCGGTCTCCGGGCCAGCGATTGCGGCCACGCGCGCGTGATGTCGGTCCCGCTGGTAGAGGGCGGCGCCGCCGAGCACGGCCGCGACGAGCGACGCGATGAGCACCGAGACGATCACGTGCTCGTCCTGCGGGCTGCCGGCGCCGAACGCGAGCTCGCCCACCAGCAGCGACACCGTGAACCCGATGCCGCCCAGCAGCCCGACGGCCCCGACGTCGGCCCAGCCGAGGCCCGGCGCGAGCGAGGCGCGCGTGAAGCGGGCGACCAGGTACGTGGCGCCGAGGATGCCGAGCGGCTTGCCCACGACGAGCCCGAGCGCGACGCCCTGCGCCACCGGGTCGGCGAACGTCGTCTGCAGCGCGCCGGCGGTCAGGGTCACCCCGGCGGCGAACAGCGCGAAGACCGGCACCGCGATGCCGGCGGACAGGGGTCGCCACGCGTGCTCCCAGCGCTCGGCCAGCGACTCCGACGGGAGGGCAGACAGCCGGAGCGCCTTCCGGGTCGACTCCTGTGACCCGGGCACGACGAGCCCCAGCGCGACGCCGGCGATGGTCGCGTGCACCCCCGATGCGTGCACCGCGGCCCACGCCACCAGCCCGAGGGGGACCAGCAGCCAGCCGCTGACCCAGCCGCGCCGGATCAGGAGCGCGAAGACGACGACCGTCGCCGCACCGACACCGAGCCAGAGCGCCGAGACGGTGTCGGTGTAGACGACGCCGATGACGATGATCGCGAGCAGGTCGTCGACGACGGCGAGCGTGAGCAGGAACGCGCGCAGGGCGTTGGGCAGGCTCCGGCCGACGATGGCGAGCACGGAGACCGCGAACGCGATGTCCGTCGCCGTCGGCACGGCCCAGCCCCGGGGGACCCCGTCCGCGGCGGTCAGGTTCACCGCCAGGTAGAGGATCGCGGGGACGGCCATGCCGCCGATGGCCGCCACGATCGGGACGACGGCCGTGCGCAGGTTCCGCAGCTCGCCGGCGACTATCTCGCGCTTGAGCTCGAGGCCGACGACGAAGAAGAAGATGGCCAGCAGGCCGTCGGTCGCCCACGTGGCCACGGTGAGGTCGAGGTGCAGCGCCGCGGGGCCAATGACCGTGTCCGAGACCGTGGCGTAGGACGCGGGGGCCACGTTCGCCCAGAGGAGGGCGACCACGGTGGCGGAGAGCAGGAGCGCGCCGCCGACGCGCTCCTCCCGCAACGTGTCGAGCAGGTTGCGCTCGGAGCCGGGGGAGAGGGCGGCAAAGAGGCGGCTGGCGGGCGTGGACACGGATGGACCTCCGGGCGGTCTGGGCGCCGACCAGGTCCCCGGCTCACCGGGAGCCAGGCTAGCGGGCTAGGCGTCCGCGGGCTCGGGAACCTCGGAGCGCCCGTCGACCGCGTTGCGGCGGTCCTTGGGCGGGTCGAAGCGGTAGCCGACGTTGCGCACGGTGCCGATGAGCTGCTCGTGCTCCGGGCCGAGCTTGGCGCGCAGCCGTCGCACGTGCACGTCGACCGTCCGCGTGCCTCCGTAGTAGTCGTAGCCCCAGACCTCCTGCAGCAGCTGGGCGCGGGTGAACACGCGCCCCGGGTGCTGCACCAGGTACTTGAGGAGCTCGAACTCCTTGTAGGTGAGGTCGAGCGGTCGACCGCGCAGCCGGGCGGTGTAGCCGCCGGCGTCGATGGTGAGCTCGCCCGACGAGATCTCCTGGGGCGAGTCGTCGTACCCGGCGGTGGCGGCGCGCTCCATGACGAGCCGGAACCGCGTCTCGACCTCGGCCGGGTTGGCCGTCTCCAGGATGATGTCGTCCGCGCCCCACTCGGCGGTGACGACCGTGAGGCCGCCCTCGGTCAGCACGAGGATCAGGGGCACGGTCAGGCCCGTCGCGCGCAGCAGGCGGCACGTGGTCCTGGCGGTGACCAGGTCACGCCGGGCGTCGAGCACGACGATGTCCGCGTCCGGTGCATCCACGAGAGCCGACGGCTCGACGGGGAGTACACGGACACGGTGGGACAACAGACCGAGGGCCGGGAGCACCTGGGCGGAGCCCCCGGACGCTGGAGTGAGCAGCAGCAGATCTGCCACCTGGGACCTCCCCGCGTGCGAGTGGGGGCCACGGTACCGCGCGCGTCGGCCACGTTGCGCCCGTATGTCGAGGGATGGCGTCACAGGTCTGTGCGCGCGTCCGCCGTAACGCGAGGGAAATCGCGACGAGATGCGACAATCGGCGGCGTGCTCCTCCCCTCCCTGCAGGCCGCCCGCCTGCGCGCGCTCCCGCACCGGTCGCCACTGACCCCGGTCGCGGGACGGTAGGGGACCCATGCAGCTCGCCACCCGCGCGGTCGTCACGGCCGCGCTCGCCGCTGCCGTGGCCGTCGCCGGATACTTCGGCGGCCTCGCGCTGAGCATCTCCGCCGCGGTCCTCGCGGTGGTGTTCGCCCTGGGCTGGCCCGCGCTCGCCGGCCTGCCCTTCGTGGTCGGCTCGGCCACCGTCGTGGCCCTCGGCGGGGTCGGCGCGGTCGCCGTCGTGCACCTCACTGACACCCAGCCCTTCCTGCGCTACCTGCCCGTGGTGTTCGCCGCCGCGATCCTGCTGGCCTTCGTCAGCGAGCTCCTGCGGCGCGATGGGCGCACGCGGCTGGTCGAGTCCGTCTCCGGGACCGTGGCCGGGACTCTCGTGGCGGTCGCCGTGGCGGGCTGGGTCGCCATCGGCCGGACGCCCGGCGGCGAGCACCTCGTGGTCGTCGGTGCGCTGGCGCTCGCGGTCGGGTCCGCCGTCGTGGCGCTGCACCTGGCCCGGTGGATCGGAGCGCTGGTCACCGCAGGCGCGGCGGCCGGTGCGGGCGCCCTGGGCGGTCTCCTGCTGCCCGGGCTCGACCCCCTGGCCGGTGCGCTGCTCGGCCTGGCGGTGGGCATCTTGGTCGCCACCCTGCACGCCCTGTTCGACCAGCTGCCGTCGCTCGAGAAGCGCTGGCCMTCGCTCGCCGCGGTGACGCTGCCCGTGACCGTGACCGGCATCCTCGTGTACGTCGTCGGCCGGGTGCTGGTCGGCTGACCCGGCCGCCCGTGCGGCGGGCGCCMACACGGCGAGATGGACATGGTGCCGACGGTCGGTCCCGTGCGACTCTTCAGCACGATGCGCACCCCGACTCTCCTGCCGCTCGACGCCTCCCGCGTCGCGCCCGGGTGTGCCCCGGACCGCCCCGGCGGGCTCAGCGCGCCGGCGTCCTGTCCGGGCGAGGTCCCCGCCGCCTGACGGCCGGCCCCTTCGAGGGCGATCGGCCGGGCGCGCTGCGACCTCGGCCCCCGGGTCGGCCCCCCCGCCGATCGACGGCCCCACCTCTGTCCCCTCCCCAGGAGTCCCCATGAGCACGCCCAGCATCCCCGCCGGTATCGATCCCCGCGGCCCGCGGTTCGGCGCCGCCCTCACGCTCGTCCTGCTGATCGTCGTCCTGCTGCTCGGCACGACACCCGCGGCCTACGCGGTGCTCGCCGTGGTCGTCGCGAGCTTCGCCCTCGGGGCGTTCGGCGGCGTCGGCCGGACCTGGCAGGCGTGGGTGTTCAAGAAGGTCGTCCGCCCGCGCCTGGCCCCGCCGACCGAGCTCGAGGACCCGCGCCCGCCGACGTTCGCGCAGCTGGTCGGCCTGATCATCACGGGTGCCGGGCTGCTGCTCGGGCTGCTCGGGGTCAGCGCCGCCGTCCCCGTCGCCGCCGCGCTCGCCCTCGTCGCGGCGTTCCTCAACGCGGTGTTCGGCCTGTGCCTCGGCTGCGAGCTGTACCTGCTGGGCCTGCGGGTGCGCGCGGGACGGACCGCCTAGTAGACGAGGGCCTGCGCCCGGTCCGCCAGGGCCTCCTCGACGAACACCGCAGCACCCGCGATCCGCACGCCCGGCAGGACGTGCTCCGGGCCGATGCCGCGACGGGCAGCGCACTGCGTGCACACGGTCACGCGCCCGCCCTCGAGCACCATCGCCAGCAGGTCGGCCAGCGGCGTCGCGTGCTCCAGGACGAGGTCGTCGGCACGCCCGGGCAGGGCGAACCACGCCGACTCGCCCGTGAGCCACAGGCTCACCTCGGCGCCGGCGGCGACGGCCGCGGCGGCGACCGTGAACGCCTGGTTGGCCGCCTCCGGGCGGTCGGTACCGGACGTGGTCTTGATCACGAGTGGGCGTGGCGTGGGGGTCATCGGAACAGGCTAGGGGTGCGCGCTCGTTAGGATCGTCGGCATGACTGCGCTCGAGGGAGTCTTCATCGGCCTGCTGGTCGCGGCGACGCTGACGATCGGCTGGTTCGCCTGCTTCGTCGTCTACCGGCTCTACAAGGGCCAGCGCTGAACTTCGTGCCTTGATGCTGGGAGGCCCGTCCATGCCGTTCGTCCTGCCTGATCCCGAGGGCCTCGCCCCCGAGGTGTACCCGCTGGCGTGGCTGCTCGGCACGTGGCGCGGCGAGGGTGTGGTCGACTACCCCGGCATCGACGAGGCGACGTTCACGCAGGAGATCGTCATCGACAGCGACGGCGGCCCGTACCTGTCGTACACGTCGACCATCCGGCTGGTCAGGGCGCCCTCCGACACGGCCGCCCTCGAGAACGAGCCCCCGGCCCCGGTCTGGCAGACCGAGTCCGGCTTCTGGCGCATCCCGCCTGAGCGGCCCACCGACTGGGGGCTCACGCAGGACCAGCACCCCGTCGAGCTGCTGGTGGCGGACCCGTCCGGTCACGTCGCCCTCTACATCGGCGCCGTCGGCAAGGGGCGCATCGACCTGGTCAGCGACGCGATCGTGCGGACGGCCTCCGGTGCCGCCGTCAGCGCCGGCAAGCGCCTGTACGGCCTGGTGAACGGCGAGCTCATGTGGGCCCACGACATCGCCGCGTTCGGGCACCCCATGCAGTCCTACGCCTCGGGCCGCCTCGCGCGGGTCGAGGCCCTCACCGACGACGAGGCCTCATGACCACCGACGCGACCGTCGAGACGAACCCCGGCCTGCCCCAGCACGGCGAGCCCCCCCGCCACAGCAGCCCGCTGCTCGCCCGGCACGGTGCGGTCCGTGCGTCCGGTCCCGACGACGGGGTCGCCTGGCACTACGGCGACCCGACCGCCGAGCAGCGCGCCCTCTCGCGCGGCGGTGCCGTGGTCGACCAGTCGAGCCTCGGTGTGGTCACCGTCACCGGTCCCGACCGGCTGAGCTGGCTGAACTCGATCACGTCGCAGGAGCTGACCACCCTCGCGCCGCGCACGTCGACCGAGCTGCTCGTGCTCAGCCCCCAGGGGCACGTCGAGCACGCGGCGGGCGTGGTCGACGACGGCGAGACCACGTGGCTGCTCACCGAGACGCCGATCGCGCTGGCCGCGTGGCTGAACCGCATGAAGTTCATGCTGCGGGTCGAGATCGCGGACGCGACCGACGACTGGGCGGCCATCGGCGAGCCCGTCGACGCCGAGGGCACGCCCGACGAGCCGGTCACCTGGCGCGACCCGTGGCCCACCACGGCCGTCGGCGGCACGCGCTACGGGCCGGCCGACGACGAGCACCCCGGGGCCGACCGCGCCTGGCGGCTGGTGCTGGTGCCGCGTGACCGACTGGTCGAGGAGGTGCGCGCGCGGGAGGCCGCCGGCTGGCCGCTCGTCGGCACCTGGGCCAGCGAGGCCGCGCGCGTCGAGGCGTGGCGCCCCCGGGCGTCGCACGAGGTCGACCACCGGACCATCCCGCACGAGCTCGACTGGCTGCGCACGGCCGTGCACATGCAGAAGGGGTGCTACCGCGGGCAGGAGACGGTGGCGCGCGTGCACAACCTCGGCCGCCCGCCGCGCCGGCTCGTGATGCTGCACCTCGACGGGTCGGGGCACCTGCTGCCCGAGCCCGGCGCCGCGGTGCACGACGTGGTGAAGACGGACGCCTCGCAGGAGCCCGGGCGGGTGGTCGGGCAGGTCACCACGGTCGCTCGGCACCACGAGCTGGGCCCGGTCGCGCTCGCCGTGGTCAAGCGCTCCACGCCGTCGGACGTCGAGCTCGTGGTCGACAGCGAGGGCGGTGCCGTCGCGGCCGGCCAGGAGCCGATCGTGCCCGGCGACGGCGTGTCCGTGGACCGGCCCGCCGCCCGCGGACCCCTGACCCGCGGCCTGGGGCAGCACCCGATGCTGTGAGGGTCTGGTGACGGACACGACCTCGCGCGCGCGGGTGGTCGTGGAGGCGCGGGTCCGGCAGGGCTGGGCTCGCGTGCGGGCCGCCTGGTTCCCGATCCTCCAGGCGTCCCTGGCCGCGGCCATCGCCTTCGCGATCGCCCGCTACTGGGTGGGCCACCCGTACCCGTTCTTCGCGCCGGTCAGCGCGTGGGTGGCCCTCGGGTTCACCGCGGACCGGTCCCCGCGGCGGGTGGCGGAGCTCGCCGTCGGCGTGGCGATCGGTGTCGCGCTGGGTGACCTGCTCGTGCACCTCATCGGCAACGGCGCCTGGCAGGTGGCCGTCGTGCTGTTCCTCGCGGCGATCATCGCGCGATTCATCGACCGCGGGCAGATGCTCACCACGCAGGCCGGCGTCCAGGCGCTCGTGATCGTCGGGCTGCCCGCGATCACCGCGAGCGGTGGCCCGCTCGGCCGGTGGATCGACGCCGCCGTCGGGGGAGTCGTCGCGCTCGCGGTCGCGGTGCTGACGCCCCGGGACCCGCGCCGGCACCCGCGCGCGCTGGCGCACGCCGCCGTCGAGGAGCTGGCCGGCATGCTGCGGATCCTCGCTCGCGGCCTGCGGTCGGGGTCCACCACGGACGTCGAGGACGCGCTGGTGCGCGGCCGCGCGTCCCAGCCGGCACTCGACGAGTGGTCCGAGATGGCGACCAGCGCCGGCGAGCTGGCGCGCGTGTCGCCGACCATCCGCCGGTACCGCGACGAGCTCGCGGGCCTGGCCGGCAACGCGGTGCTCATCGACCGCGCCATGCGCAACGCCCGGGTGCTGGCGCGCCGCGCGCTGGCCGCCGTCGAGACGCAGACGCACGACATGGCGACGATCGCCGGGCAGGTCGAGGCGACCGCGCGCGCCACCGACGAGCTGGCCTCCGCCCTCGGCTCCGGGCGAGACCCGGAACGCGCGCGCACGCAGCTGCTCGAGGTCTCGCGCGCGCTCGACCCGTTCCTGCTGGCCGCCCGCGACTGGCAGGTGCAGAGCCTCGTGCTGCTGCAGCGCTCGCTCGTCGTCGACCTGCTCGAGGCGGCCGGCGTCTCCCCGCAGGCCGCGCGCGACTCCCTGCCGGAGATCTGACCCGGCAGCCCCGGGTGTTCGGTACCGTCGCTCCGTGGACGTCCCGGTCAGCGCGTTGCGCGCAGAGCTCAAGCAGTGGATCGAGGCCGCCCGCGCGGGGGAGGACGTCGTCATCACGGAGCGGGGGATCCCCGTCGCGCGGCTCAGCGGGATCGCCGCGGCCGACCTGCTGACGAGGCTCGAGCGCGACGGCCTGCTGACGGCGTCGGTACAGACCCGACCGCCGGCCCGCAGCGGCGACCGCACCTCACCGGCGGCGAAGGGCGGGGTCTCCGACCTGGTTCGCCGGCTGCGTCGCTGAGATGGCGGTCGTCTACCTGGACACCAGCGCGCTGGTGAAGCTCTGCGTCGAGGAGCCGGGGTCCGCGCTGGCCGCGGCGCTGTGGGACGGCGCCGACCTGGTGGTCACGTCCCGGCTGGCCGACGCCGAGGTGCGCGCGGTGCTCGAGGGCGGCCGGCGTGCGGGACGGCTGGACGACGAGGCGGCCGCGCACGCGCTCGCGGCGTGGGAGCGCCTGTGGCCCGGGTTGCACGTGCTCGAGCTCCGGGACGAGGTGACGACGTCCGCGGCCGCGCTGGTCGGTCGGCACCCGCTGCGCGCAGCCGACGCGCTGCACCTCGCGTCCGCGCTGGAGCTGCGGTCGCCCGACCTGGTGGTCGCCGCCTGGGACTTGCACCTCGCGGCCGCCGCGCGGGCCGAAGGGCTGCTGGTCGTCCCGTGATGTCTCGTAGGCTCGCCCCGTGATCGGGAGTCTGCAGGTCCTCATCTTCTTCGTCTTCTACATCGCGATCTTCGGGCTGTGCCTGTGGGCGCTCATCGACCTGCTCCGGCGCCCGGCGGCGGCGTTCCCGCGGGCGGGCAAGCTCACCAAGGGCCTGTGGGGGGCGATCGTCGGCGTCGCCACCGCCGTCTCGTTCAGCGTCATCCCGATCCCCGGCGTGCCGCACCTGCCGTCGTTCCTGGCGCTCCTCGCCGCGGTCGGGGGGATCGTCTACCTCGTCGACGTGAAGCCGGCCGTCACGCCGTACTCGGGCGGTCGTGGGGGCCCGCGCGGTCCGAGCGGCCCGTCCGGCGGCTGGTGAGCGTGGCGGACGTCGGCACCGCCGCGGTCCCGCTCGCACGGGTGCTGCGCGGAGGCCTGGTCGAGTCCGTGCACGCCGGGCACGTCGTGGTGCTCGCACCCGACGGGTCCGAGCGCCTCGTGCTCGGCGACGCCGACGTCACAGTGTGGGCGCGGTCCTCGCTCAAGCCGCTGCAGGCCGTCGCGATGCTGCGGGCGGGGCTGGACGTCGACGACGTCTCGCTCGCGCTCGTGTGCGCCAGCCACAACGCCGAGCCGGGACACCTCGAGGTGGTCCGCGCGATCCTCGCGCGCGCCGGCCTGGGGCCGGACGACCTGCGCAACACCCCCGACTGGCCGCTCGACGCGGACTCGGCCTGGCAGTGGCGCGCCGACGGCCACGGCACCGAGCCGCTGACGCAGAACTGCTCGGGCAAGCACGCCGGGATGCTGGCGACCTGCGTGGCCGCGGGCTGGTCCACCGACGACTACCTCGAGCCCGACCACCCGCTGCAGTGCGCCGTGCGCGCGGTGATCGCCGAGCTCACGGGCGTCCCCGTCGACCGCGGCACCATCGACGGGTGCGGCGCCCCGCTGTTCTCGACCACCCTGCGCGGCCTGGCCGGGTCGTTCGGGCGCCTGGCCTCCGCTGATGGTCTCGAGGGGCGCGTCGGCTCCGCGATGTCCGCGCACCCGTGGCACGTCGCCGGGACGGGTCGCGACGCCACGCRGTTCATGGAGGCGGTGCCCGGCCTCGTGGCCAAGGACGGCGCCGACGGCGTCTACGCGGCCGGCCTGCCGGACGGCGGCGCGGTCGCCGTCAAGATCGCCGACGGGTCGGCGCGCCCGCGCCCGGCCGTGCTGGCCGCCGCGCTCGCCGTGGCCGGCGTGGACCCGGCGCTCGTCCAGCCCGTGGGTCTCACCCCGGTGCTCGGCCACGGTGCGCCCGTGGGCGAGGTCGTCGCCACGTTCGGCCCGTGAGGGCGGTCGTCCAGCGCGTCACGCGCGCCTCTGTCACGGTCGACGGCATCGTCGTCGGCGCCATCGACCGTCCCGGGCTGCTGGCGCTGGTGGGGGTGACGCCCGGAGACGGGCCCGCCCAGGTGAGCCTGATCGCCCGGAAGATCGCCGAGCTGCGGATCCTGCGCGACGAGCAGTGCGCGGTCGACGCCGGTGCCCCCGTGCTCGTCGTCAGCCAGTTCACGCTCTACGGCGACACCCGCAAGGGGCGCCGGCCCACATGGAACGCCGCCGCCCCGGGTCCGGTGGCGCAGCCGCTGGTGGACGCCGTGGTGGCGGACCTGCGCGGCCGAGGGCTCGAGGTGGCGACCGGAGTGTTCGGCGCGGACATGGCCGTGGAGCTGGTGAACGACGGGCCGGTGACGATCCTGCTGGAGTCGGTGCCGGACGCCTGACCGGGTTCGCACACGGAAAAGGCCCCTCGGAGTAAGCGTCCGAGGGGCCTTCCCGTGCTCTCAGGTCTTCCGTCACCGGCGGACCGGCGACCGACGCCGCGCTGACGATGCGGCTTCGTCCCGGCACCCGGTGCGCCACCGGTGCCGTCGACCCCGGAGGGAGTCCAGCACCTGCGGCCCGCCACGGGCGGGACGACTGCGAGCAACCGCCCGGTCCGTAGCGACCCCCGCGGCGTCATCCGCGGGTCGCCGTGTTGCCACGGCGATGTGGTCGTCCGTTCTCCGGTCGGCCCGACATCCACAGCCTGTCCACGCCGGTGCCACCTCCCCGAAGGGCGTTCTGCGCCGCCTGCGCGGTGCCCCGGAGGGCTCCGCCGCGTCGAGGTTCCGGCCCTCCCGAGCTGACCTCCACCCCGATCCGGTGATCTCCGAAGAGGCCACCTGACCTGCGGTTTCAGTCGTCCCTGGCGGGATCCTTCACCTGCGGTTCTCGATCTGTCGATCTCGATGTGAGATTTCTAGTCCTGTTCGAGAAGGGGCCACAAGGGCTTCCGGTGGCTTTCTTTGTCCACCGGTTTCCCCACACCCTTGTCCACAGGTTCACCTGCGGAAACATCCGGTTAACACAGGGCTGTGGACAGAATTTGTGGACGGGCCGTGTGTCGTTCACCCGTCTGCGCGACGGCTCCCGTAGCCTGATTCCAGCGAAGGCCCCTCGGAGTAAGCGTCCGAGGGGCCTTGCTGCGTCCGACCCCCGATGATTGCCCCATGCGCATCGAAGCCGTCCAGGGCGACATCACGACGCAGGACGTCGACGTCATCGTCAACGCCGCGAACTCCTCCCTCCTCGGCGGCGGCGGCGTCGACGGAGCGATCCATGCGGCCGCCGGCCCCGAGCTGCTCGCCGCCTGCCGGGAGCTGCGACGGACCACGCTCCCCGACGGGCTGCCCGTGGGCGACGCCGTCGCGACCCCCGGGTTCCGGCTGCCGGCGCGGTGGGTCGTGCACACGGTCGGGCCGAACCGGCACGCAGGCCAGACGGACCCCGTGCTGCTGTCGTCGTGCTTCGCGCGGCCCCTCGAGCTGGCGGTCGAGCTCGGCGCGTCGAGCATCGCGTTCCCGGCCGTGAGCGCGGGGGTGTACGGCTGGGCCGTCGGCGACGTGGCACAGATCGCCGTCCGCACGGTGCGCGCCTGGCGGGAAGGGGCCGACGCGGGCTGGTCCGACGGCCACCCGCGGCCGGACGGCGTCGAGCTCGTGCGGTTCGTGCTCTTCTCGGCGGACGCCCTGGAGGCCTTCCAGGCGGCGCTGAACGGCCGTTAGCGCCGCAGGACGCCGGAACCGCACGGCGTGAGCACGCCGTGCGGTTCCGGGACTACGACCTGCTGGCGCGCCCGCCGCTGAGCGACGAGGCGCCCTGAGCGCTGCGCGTGCGGTGGTTCACGCCCGGGCGCGCKCCGGGCTCACCGTCTCCTGCGTGTTCAGGACCACGGGTGCGGCGGCGCGGCGTCGCTTGACCACCTTGTCGAGCTCCGCGACGACCGGCAGCAGCAGCGCGAGGCCCAGGCAGGCCAGCCACTGCCCACCGGACAGCGACTGCGTCGTGAGCCACCCCTGCAGGAAGTCCAGCTCGGTCGCCAGCACGACGAGGATGACCGGGGCCGAGAGCACCTTCACCGCCGTCAGCAAGGGGGCGGCGAGGCCGGACTCCGGCTCGCGCCGCAGGACCAGCCCGGACAGGACCGAGCCGAGGCCCATGACCACGAATGCCATCGTCATCGACGCCGTCGGGGTGTCGGCGGACGGGGTGTCCGGACCGAACACCAGCGGGATCCCCGAGGAGATGCACAGGACCAGGCCGTAGAGGATCCAGCGGCGAACGGCGTAGCCGTTGCTGATGCCGACCTTCGGGTCGCGCGGCACCCGGTCCATGATCCCGGGGCCGACCGGGTCGAGCATGATCGCGATCACCGGGAACACGGCGACGAAGAAGTTGAGGAACAGCACCATCATCGGGGTCATCGCGACGCCGTCGGCGATGTCGAAGATGCTGGCCGCCAGGAACAGCACCACGAGCCCGATCAGCTGGCTCATCTGGAAGCGGATGTACGCGGTGATCTTCTGGTAGATGCTGCGCCCCAGCTCGACCGCGTGCACCAGGGTGCTGAAGTTGTCGTCGGTGAGCACCAGGCGGGCCGCCTGCTTGGTGACCTCGCTGCCGGAGCCCATCGCGACACCGATGTCGGCCTGCTTGATCGCGGCGGCGTCGTTGACGGCGTCGCCTGTCATGGCGACCACCAGTCCCTGGCGCTGCATGAGCTGGACCAGCCGGAGCTTGTCCTCCGGGGTGACCCGACCGAACACGTGCAGGTTCGGCAGCCGCTCCAGCAGCTCCTCGTCCGTGAGGCTGGCCAGCTCGGGTCCGCTGATCGCTCCCGGGCCGAGGCCCAGCTGCTTGCCGATCGCGCTCGCGGTCACCGCGTGGTCGCCGGTGATCATGCGGACCTCGATGCCGGCCTTCAGGGCGATCTCGACGGCCACCTTGGCGGTGGGCCGCAGCGGGTCGACGATGCCGACCAGCCCGACGAACACGAGCTCCTCGACGTAGGACATCGGGTCGGCGACCAGGGGGGCCTCGTCGGCCGGCGTGAGGAACCGCGTCGCGAAGGCGAGGGTGCGCAGACCCTGCTCGGCGAGCCGCTCCATCTCCGCCTCGATGTCGGCGCGCATGTCCTCCAGCGGGACGGTCTGGCCGGGACCCGCCAGGGCGTGCGTGCAGCGTTGCAGCACGACGTCCGGTCCGCCCTTGACCACCTCGACGAGAGACCGGTCGCCACGCCAGGGCAGCCAGTGGGCCGTCGCCATGAACTTGTACGCCGAGTCGAACGGCACCTCCGCGACGCGGGGGTAGGTCCGGCGGCTCTCCTCCGCGTCGATCCCCAGCTTGGCGGCGAGCACCACGAGTGCGGCCTCGGTCGGGTCGCCGATGACGGCGCCATCATCGGACACCGTCGCGTCGCTGGCCAGGCACAGGCCGTAGGCGAGCGGCGTCAGGTCCGGCACGGCAGCGCCGGC
The DNA here is from genome assembly GCF_056406355.1 of Cellulomonas sp. P1_C4. Taxonomy (NCBI): domain Bacteria; kingdom Bacillati; phylum Actinomycetota; class Actinomycetes; order Micrococcales; family Cellulomonadaceae; genus Cellulomonas; species Cellulomonas sp. P1_C4. The sequence goes on from NZ_JBFUAI010000001.1 coordinate 19,500, forward strand.
GGTCTGGAGGATCTGGCCCGTCTTCGCGTAGCCGCTGCCCTCGACGGTGAAGTGCTGACCGATCGTGTACAGCGCGGTCACCGTCATCTCGTTGAGAGTCAGCGTCCCCGTCTTGTCGGAGTTGATCGAGCTGGTCGCCCCGAGCGTCTCGACGTCGTTGAGGTTGGCGACGACGGCCTTCGCGTCGGCCAGCTGGCGGGCGCCGTAGGCGAGCATCGCCTGCACGAACGTGGGGAGACCGGTCGGGATCGCGGAGATGGCGACCGCGGTGGCGAGGAACAGCAGGTCGCTCGCCGACTGGCCGCGCAGGACGCCGATGAGCACGATGACCGCGACCGCGCTCCACGCGATGACCCCGAGCACCTTGGTGAGCTTGTCGAGCTCGCGCTGCAGCGGCGACTTCGTCTTCTCCACCGACGACAGCAGCGTGGCGATGGTGCCGATCTGCGTCGTCATGCCCGTCGCGGTGACGAGCATCGTGCCGGTGCCGCGGGTGACCGACGTGTTCTGGAACGCCATGTTGGCGCGGTCGCCGAGCGGGACCTCCTCGTCGGCGAGCGTGATCACGTCCTTGCCGATGGGGGTGCTCTCGCCGGTCAGCGCCGCTTCCTGCGTCTCCATCGTGGCGGTCCGCAGCAGCCGGCCGTCGGCGGGCACGATGTCGCCGGCCTCGAGCTCGACGATGTCGCCGGGCACCAGCTCGTGGGCGGGGATCTGCACCAGGGCACCGTCCCGCCGCACCCGGGACTGCGGCTCTTGCATCGTCGCCAGCGCGTCAACGCTCTTGCGCGCGAGCATCTCCTGGCGGGCGCCGATGACGACGTTGATCACCACCAGGAACCCGACGATGATCGCGGTCGACCCCTGCCCGATGGCCGCGCTCACCGCCGCGACGGCGATGAGCATGATGTTCATCGGGTCGCGCAGCTGCTGGAAGACCACGGACCACACGGACGGCGCAGCCTGCGCGGTCAGGGTGTTCGAGCCGTACCGCTCCCGCCKGGCCGAGACCTCGGCGGCGGACAGGCCCGTCGAKGGATCGGTGACGAGCTCCGCGGTCGCGGCCGCCGGGTCGAGCGCCCACCACCTGGTGGCGGGCGCGGTGGTGGTCGGTGTCTCAGCGATCTCGGTCACGTCAGCTCCTGGCGCGCGGGGGGCCTGCGAGGGCCCCGGCAAAGGGCCCTGCGCAGACGCTATCCCGAGATGCCCGGATCGTCTGGACGATCCGGGCATCTCGCGTGCCGCTCAAGCGACCGGGATGGACACCTGCTGCTCGGCGGGCACCGGCTCGGCCTGCTTGCTCAGCGCGCTGGGCCACCACATCGTCTTGCCGATGTCGAGGTTCAGCGCTGTGACCAGCACGGACCGGACGACGAGCGTGTCGAGGAGCACCCCGAACGCGACCGCGAACCCGATCTCGGCGAACGCCACCAGCGGCAGCGTGCCGAGCACCGCGAACGTGCCCGCGAGCACCAGGCCGGCCGACGTGATGACCCCGCCGGTGGCCGCGAGACCCACCAGCGAGCCGCGGTGGTGCCCGATCCGCAGCGCCTCCTCCCGCACCCGGGTCATGAGGAAGATGTTGTAGTCGATCCCGAGCGCGACCAGGAACACGAAGACGAACAGCGGGAACGACGTGTCCGCCCCGGCGTAGCCGAAGACGTACTTGAACACGAGAGCGCTGATGCCGATGGCGGCGCCGAACGACAGCACGACGGTGCCGACGAGCACGAGCGGGGCGACCACCGCCCGCAGCAGGATCATCAGGATGACGAAGACGACCAGCAGGATGATCGGGATGATCAGCTTGTTGTCCGCCGACGAGGCGCGCTGGACGTCGAGGTTGACGGCCGTGGTGCCGCCGACGAGGGCGTCGGCAGCGGGCACCGCGTGCACGGCGTCGCGCACGCGGTCGACCGTGGCGTAGGCGTCGTCGCTGTCGGGCGCGGAGGTCAGCGTGCCCTCGATGTACGCGAGGTCGCCCTTGACGACGGGCTCGGTGATGCTCGTCGGGTCGATCCCCTCGACGTCGGCGAAGACGGAGGCGACCTCGGTGGCCTGGTCCGCGTTCGCGATGACGGCGACGGGCGAGCCGGCGCCGCCGGGGAAGTGGGCCGAGAGCACCTTCTCGCCCTCGATCGACGGCTGGACGCCGCGGAACGACTCCTCGGTGGTCAGGCCGGTCGCGTTGAGCGCGACGATGCCGAGGCAGGCCACGGCGAGGGCCGCGGACGTGCCGACCCACGTGGCGCGCGGGCGACGCTCGATCCGACCGCCGACCCGGGCCCAGAAGCCGTGCACGGACGGCTCGTCGTCGCCGAGCCGCGGGGTGCGCGGCCAGAAGATCCACCGGCCGCACGTGACCAGCAGCGCGGGCAGCAGCGTGAGCATGACGAGCAGGGCGACGACGATGCCCACCGCGGCCACCGGGCCGAGACCGGCCGTGGAGTTCATGGTGGCGAAGAGCAGGCAGAGCATGCTGATGGCGACCGTGGCGCCGCTCGCGATGATCGCCGGGCTCGCCCGGTGCAGCGCCAGGGCCATGGCCTCGTGCCGGTCACCGTGCTTGCGCAGCTCTTCCCGGTATCTCGCGACGATCAGCAACGCGTAGTCCGTCCCCGCGCCGAAAACCAGGACCGTGAGGATGCCGGCGCTCTGCGCGTTGACGGTGAGGTCGAAGTTGTCCGCCAGCAGGTAGATGACGGCCTGCGAGACCGTCAGCGCGACGCCCGCGGAGATGACGGGGAGCAGCCAGAGGATCGGGCTGCGGTACGTGATGAGCAGGATGACGATGACGACCGCGACCGCCGCGTACAGCAGCGTGCCGTCGATGCCCTCGAACGCCTTCGACGAGTCGGCGGCCGAGCCGGCCGGGCCGGTGACGTAGACGTCGAGCCCGTCGGGGCCGTCCTCGGCGGTGGCCCGCAGGTCCGTGACGGCGTCGGCCGCGAGGTTCCAGCCGTCCTTGCCGAGGTCGAGCGGGACGATGATCTGGGCCGCCTGCCCGTCCTCCGACGGGATCGGGCCGACGACCTGCCCGTCGAGGGTGTCGAGCGTGCCGAACTCCTGCGCGTCGGCCTGGATGGCCGCGAGGTCCTCGGGGGTCAGACCCGAGGCGCGCGCGTAGACGATGACGGCGGGGATGGTGTTGGCGGACACGAAGCTGCCGGCGACGTCGAGGACCTCGGTCGACTCGGCGTTGGACGGGAGCCAGGACTTGGCGTCGTTGTCCTGCGCGCCCGTGAGCTTGCCCGCGAGGGGACCCAGCAGGGCGACGACGACGAGCCAGAAGGCGATGACGGCGAACTTGAGGTAGCGATGGGTGATCCATCCGGCGACGTGAGACATAGCGATTCCTCTGTGGGGATGTCGACGACGACTGGGAGGGGCGGCTCGCGCGACGGGTGATACCGCGTCGGGGCGCCGGTGCCGGTGCTGCTGTGATCCTAGGATTCCCGCGCCGTCGGGCCCAGGGATATCAGGGAGACCCCCGAAGCGACCCTCAGGTTCCCCTCAGGAGTTGCTCAGGGCAGCCACGGCCTGCGCGACATCGGCGGCGCCGTTCCAGACGTGGAACGCCAGCCGGACGCCGCCGCCCCGGCCCGCCGCACGCGTCCCGGCGGCGGCGAGTAGGGCCCGTCGGGTCCCCGCCGCGTCGTCGGGCAGCGCGACGATCGCGCTGCCACCGGGTGCCAGGCCGAGGCCCGCGCGGAAGCTGTCGGCGAGGCCGACGTCGTAGCGCCGGACCTGCTCGACGTCGGCGCCGGCGAAGGCCTCGAGCGCTGGCACCGCGCCCACCCAGCACAGCCACGCGGGGGAGACGTCGAGCCGCCGGGCGTCCCGCGCGAGGACCATGCCGGGACCGTAGACCGACGACCAGATCTCCTCGCCCGCGTACCAGCCGGCGCTGCTGGGCCGCAGGTCGGCGAGGAGCTCGGGACGGACCGTCAGGAAGGCCGTGCCGCGCGGGGCGGAGAGCCACTTGTAGGCCGAGCACACGGTGACGTCGAACCGGTCGGCGTCGACCGGCAGCCAACCGGCGGCCTGCGTCACGTCGCAGACGGTGCGGGCGCCCGCGATGCCCGCCGCGGCGACGACGGCGTCGACGTCCGCGACCCGCCCGTCGCGCGACTGGACCAGCGCGAACGCGACGGTGTGCGTGGTCGGCCGGATCGCCGCCGCCAGCTCCTCGAGCGGCACGTGCCGGACCGTGACGCCCCGGTCGGCCTGGGCGACGAACGGGAACACGACGGACGAGAAGTCGCCGTCGACCACGAGGACCTCGGCGCCGTCCGGCACCGTCGCCGCGACGACGCCGACGAGGGCGGACGTCTGCGAGCCGATGGCCACCCGCGACGGATCCGTCCCGACGAGCCGCGCATACGCCGCGCGGGAGGCCACGACCGCCTCGTCGTAGACCGCGAGGTCCGCCCTGCCCGCCGCCCAGACGTCGATCGCCTCGTGCATCGCCTCGGCCGTCGCCCGCGCCGGCAGCCCGCAGGTGGCGGCGTCGAGGTAGCCGGGCACGGGCGTGAACGCGGCGCGCAGGGTGGTGAGGGTGTCCACGGAGACGATCGTCGCACCCGGCGTCAGCGCGCGAGGGCGTCCTGCACCGCGGTCTCCGGCGGACCGGCGTCGACGGGGTCGCGGCCGGTCACCGCGTCCCACGCCGCCCGCCACGACGCCGGCAGCTCGCGGGCGCGCCACGTGACCGCCTGCACCGGCCGCACGGAGGTGGACGAGACGCCCACGCCGGTCACCGAGATCCCCGCCTCGGTGCAGGAGAACAGGGCGCGGCGCAGGTGGTAGTCCTGCGTGACGACGACCGCGGCGTCGACCCCGAAGACGTCGTGCGCCCGGACGCAGGAGTCGTGGGTGTCGAAGCCGGCGTGGTCGCGGACGACGTCGTCCGTCGCGACGCCGTGGGCGACCAGCCAGTCGAGCATCGCGGTGGGCTCGTCGTGGTCGGTGCGGGCGTTGTCGCCGCTCACCAGGACCACGTCGACCGCGCCGCGGGCGTACAGCTCCCGGGCCGCCTCGAGCCGGCGGGTGAGGTACACCGACGGGCTGCCGTCGGGCTTGAGGCCGGCGCCGAGCACGAGCGCGACGGACGTCGGCCGCACGTCGCCGGCGGCGCGCACCTCGGTCTGGCCGACGCCCTGCACCCACAGGATCGGCGCCGCGACCAGCACGAACGCGGCCGCCAGCGCCATCCAGGCGACGCGTCGGCGGGTGCTCACGGACGGAGCGTAGAGCGGCGGACCGGGCTCGGGAGGGCGTTTCAGTCGAGCGTGCCGAGCCAGTCGCGGACGGCCGCGGCCACGGCGGCCTGGCTGGTCGGCAGGTGGGGTCCGGGCAGGAAGACGGTGGTGACCGGACCGGGGATCGCGGCCAGGTGCTCGGTCAGCTCCGCCGGCGAGCCGAACGGGTCCGTGGTGCCCGAGACGGCCAGGACCGGCACCCGGATGTCGGGCAGGTGCGCGATGCGCAGGGTCGTGGGTTTGCCGGGCGGGTGCAACGGGTACGAGAGGAGCACCAGGCCGGCGGCGGGGAGGCCGTCGGCGACGGCCATCGAGCACATGCGGCCGCCGAACGAACGGCCGCCGAGCACCACGGACTCGGTGCCGACCCCGAGGGCGGCCGCGAACGCCGACGCCTGCGCACGCACACTCGCTATCGCCGGTGCCGCCGTCTTGGGGAGGTCGACCCGCAGGACGGGCAGCGGGGCGACGGCCTTCTCGACGGCGACCAGCGCGGGGCTCGTGCGGCTCCCGCCGAAGCCGGGGGTGAGCAGCAGGCCTGCGCCGGTCACGACAGCCCCAGCACCGAGCTGATCGTGCGGACGACGCCGTTCTCGGTGTTGGCGGGCGCGACGAACCGCGCGTGCGCCCGGACGTCGGGGTGCGCGTTGTCCATCGCGAAGGACCAGTGCGCGGCGTCGAGCATGCCGATGTCGTTGAAGTAGTCGCCGAAGGCCATGGTCTGCGCGGCCGTGACGCCGAGGGCGTCCTGGACCGCGCGCAGGGCATGGCCCTTGTCGGCGGTGGGGCTCATGACGTCGGCCCAGTGCTCGCCGGACACCAGGGCGTCGAACGGCTGCAGCAGCGGCCCGGCGCCGGTGGCCGCCGAGCCGAAGTCGTAGACCGCGACCTTGAGCACGTCGTCGTCGACGGCGAGCAGGTCGTCGACCACCTCGAGCTTCGCGTAGTACGGCGCGGCCTGGTCGAGGAACGCGTCGTCGGTGCGCTCGACGTGGGCGGAGCGCTTGCCGCACAGGACGATGCCGAGGTCCAGGTGGGTCGCCGCGCGGACGACCTCGATCGCGGCGCGGGCCGTGGTCAGGGACAGCCCGTCCGAGCTGACCTCCTCGTCGTGCTGCATGACGTAGGAGCCGTTCTCCGCGATGTACACCAGCTCGTCGCGGCCGAACTGGCGCCGCAGGGTGGCGTACTGCCGACCGCTCGCCGGGCACAGCCGGATCCCGCGACGGTCCAGCTCGTCGAGGAGCGGCCAGAAGTCGTCGTGGATCTTCTTCTCGTCGTCGAGCAGCGACCCGTCCATGTCGACGGCGATCAGCCGGATGTCGGGCACGGGGTCGAAGGCGAGGGGCTCCACCGGGCGATCCTCTCAGGCGGCCTCGCGGGCCAGGTGCTCGACGGTGGCGGTCAGCGCCTGCAGGCCGGTCTCGACGTCGGCCAGGCTCACGCCCTCGTCCGGGTGGTGGCTGATGCCGTCGGGGTTGCGCAGGAAGAGCATCCCGACGCCGGTGACCGCCCCGATCGCCATGGCGTCGTGGCCCGCGCGGCTGAACAGCGCGGGGACGTTCCGGCGGCCGGTGTCCTCGATCCCGGCCCGGACCACGTCCTGCAGCAGGGTGTCGCACATGACCGCGGGTGCCTCGTGCAGCTCGCGCGCGGACCAGGTCAGGCCCCGACGCCCGGCGATCTCGTCGAGCTCGCGGGTGATGGAGCCCCACACCCGGTCGCGGTCGTCGTCGTGCTCGCCGCGCAGGTCGACCGTCAGCCGGGCCTCGCCGGGCACCACGTTGACCGCGCCCGGGAACGTCTCGAGGCGGCCGACCGTGCCGATGATGTGGTGCTCCGCCCGGCACAGCCGCTCGACCGCGAGCGCGACCTCGCTGGCGCCGAGCAGCGCGTCGTGCCGCTTCTCGTACCGTGCGCCGCCGGCGTGCCGGGCCTCGCCGTCGATCTGCACGGCGAACCGTCGGGCGCTCGCGATCGAGGTCACGACGCCCAGTGGGGCGCCCCCGTCGTCGAGCTCCGGGCCCTGCTCGATGTGCGCCTCGAGGTACCCCGCCAGCGATTCGCGTGAGCGCGCGGCCGCACCGATGCGGCCGGGGTCGAGGCCGAACTCGCTGAACGCGGTGTGCAGCGTCGTGCCGTGCTCGTCGGTGAGGTCCCACCACGACTCGTTCCACTTCCCGGCCATCGCGGAGCTGCCGAGCAGGGCGGTGCCGAACCGGGCGCCCTCCTCGTCCCAGAACGCGACGACGTCGAGCCCGAACCGCAGGCTGGCGGCCCGGGGCTTGAGCGCGCGGACCACCTCGATCGCCATGAGCACGCCGAGGATGCCGTCGTACCGGCCGGCGTCGCGGACCGTGTCGAGGTGCGAGCCGAGCAGCAGGGACGGCGACTCGGGGTCCTGGCCGTCGAGGTGCCCGCAGAGGTTGCCGGCCGCGTCCTGCCACGTGTCCAGCCCCACCTCGCGCATCCATCGCGCCGCCACGCGGTTCACGCGGGCGTGCTCGGGGGACAGGTAGACGCGCTCGATCCCGCCGGTCATCGACGTGTAGGTGGCGAGCTCGTCGCAGCGCGCCATGATCCGTCGGGCCGCGGTCCTGACGTCGAGCATCAGGCCGCCCACGAGGCGTAGGCCGCGTCGACCCCACCGCCCGCCGGCACGGCGGCGCCGGCCCGGCGCAGCACCTGCTCGAGCGCGGCCAGGGTGACCAGCACGGTGTCCAGGCGCGCGTTGGCGCCCATAGTGCCGATGCGCCAGACGCGGCCGTGCAGCGGGCCGAACGAGGTGCCGATCTCGATGCCGAAGTCCTGCAGCATCGCCCCACGCGCAGCGTCGCCGTTCACGCCGTCCGGGATCTCGACCGCGACCACGTTGTTCATCTTGTGCGCGACGTCCCCGAACACCGTCAGGCCCAGGCCGCGGACTCCCGCGAGCATCGCCGCCCCCGCCCGCTCGTGCCGGTCGATGACGGCCTGCCGCCCCTCCTCGAGGATGATCCGGGCGCACTCCCGCGCGGCGTACAGCATGCTTGTCGCCTCGGTGTGGTGGTTGAGCCGCCGCGGACCCCAGTAGTCGAGGACCATGCCGAGGTCGAAGTAGTTGGAGTGCACGGGCTCGCCGGTGTCCTCGTCGGACTCCTCGCGGATGCCGGCCTCGATGCGGCGGCGGCCGCGGATCACCTCGACGGCACGGTCGGACAGGCTGATCGGCGCGCTCCCCGACGGGCCGGACAGGCACTTCTGCAGGCCGGCGGTCGCGGCGTCGATGCCCCACGCGTCCATCTCGAACGGGTTGCCGCCCAGGGACGCGGTGGCGTCGGCGTAGAGCAGCACGCCGTGCTTCGCGCAGATCGCGCCCAGCTCGTCCAGGGGCTGGTTCATCGTCGTGGACGTGTCGCCTTGCACCATCGCGAGCAGGTGCGGCTTGACCCGGAGGATCGCCTCCTCGACGGCCGCCGCCGTGAACACCTGGCCCCACGGCACCTCGATCGTGTGCACCTCGGCCTGCGCGCGCAGCGCGATCTCCGCGAGCAGGTGCCCGAACCGGCCGAACACCGGGACCAGCACGCGCTGCCCGGGGCGCACCAGCGAGACGATCGCCGCCTCGATCCCCGCCCGCGACGTGCCGTCCACCAGGAGGGTCGCCTCGTTGCCCGTCGCGAACACCTCGCGGTAGAGCGCCATGGTCTCGGTCATGTAGCCGGTCATCACCGGGTCGTACTGGCCGATCAGTGGCGTCGACAGCGCCCGGAGCACGCGCGGGTCGGCGTTGACCGGTCCGGGGCCCATGAGCAGGCGGGGTGGCGGGTTGACCGGGGCGGTCATGCGTGGCCTCCAACAGTTGCGTGGCCCAGGGAGCGGGCGTGGCGGACGAGGGACAGGTCGGTGCCGCGGGGGCCGACGAAGCAGACGCCGACCGGTGCCGGCCCGAGCGCCGACGGGAACCGCAGGGCGGGGACGGACAGGGCTGGCAGGCCGCCGACGCCGGCCAGGGCCGTCATCCGCAGGGTCGCTGAGCGGACGCGGTCGAGGTCCTCGGCGCTCGCGGTCCGGGCGGGGGCCGGGCCCGGCGTGGTCGGCAGCACGAGGACGGCCTCGTCGACGATCGCGCGGATCACGTCCGCGAGCCGCTCGACCTCGGCGCGAGCGGACGCCTCGTCCGCGGCGGTCATCTCGCTGGCGATCGCGAACCGCTCGCGGACGCCGGGGCCGACTGCGTCGGGGTGCGCCGTGAGCCAGGCGCCGTGCGCGCGCCACGCCTCGGCGGCCTGCAGCACGCGGAACGCCTCGAACCACTCGTCGAGCGGGCCGACCTCGATCTCCTCGACGGTCCCCGCGGCCCACGCCTCGAACGCCTCACGGGTGGCCGGCTCGACCACCTGCAGGACCTCGACCGGCACCACCCAGCGGGCAGGCAGCAGCGGGGCGTCGTCCTCGAGGCACCAGGTGGCCACGGCCTCCAGCGTCGCGCCGTCCCGGGTCAGCCAGCCGACGGTGTCGAAAGACGGCGCCAGCGGCACCATGCCCTGCCGCGGGACCAGCCCGTGGGTGGTCCGCAGCCCCCAGAGGCCCTGGTACGACGCGGGGACGCGGATGGACCCCCCGGTGTCGCTGGCCAGCCCCACGTCGGCCTGCCCGGTGGCGACCGCCGTGGCCGGCCCGCTGGACGAGCCGCCGGGCAGCGCGCCGGGCACGGCGCCGTTGGGCGGGGTGCCGTAGTGCGGGTTGACGCCCGCGATCGAGTACGCGAGCTCGTCGGTCCTGGCCAGGCCGCGCACCGAGGCGCCGCCCTTGAGCAGGTCGAGCACCACGGGCGCGTGCTCGCGCTCGCGGGCGGCCTCGCGCAGCCAGGTCGGGTTGCCGGCGCCGACGCGATAGCCGCGAACGGCGAACACGTCCTTGACCGCGACGCGCAGCCCGAGCAGCGGACCCTCGAACGCGCCCTGGTAGAGCGGGTCGCCGACCGTCCGCCACACCGACCGGTCGAAGCTCGGCGTGCGCCCGGTGACGTGCGCCGCGGTGATGCGCCAGCGACCGTCGGCCAGCTGCCACACCTGGCTCTGCAGCCCCGTCCCGCCGCCCTCGTAGCGCGAGGTCGCGACGATCAGCCAGCAGTCGTCGGCGAGGCGCCGGGACTCCACGCGGTCCAGCACACGGGGTGCGATGCCGCCGCGGGCGACGCGGAACGCGCTGATGGCGTCGTGGCCGACGAGCAGGCCGCTGCTGTCGCCGCGCATCGTCTCCGGTCCGGGCGCGAACGCGTCGTCGAGCGCCGCGACGTCGTCGTCCGCGAGTGCGCGCTCGTAGGCGTCGAACGCCTCCTGCAGGTCGTCGGGGATCATGTCGACACCTTCTCGAAGTCGGCTTTGCGGATGCGCGCGTGGGCCCCGCAGACCTGGTCCACCACCTGCGAGATGTCGATGTCGGTGGCCGCCGACAGGTACGCGTAGGCGAGGTGCTCGTCGAGCCCCCAGCGCGCCTGCAGCAGCGCGAGCGCCGCCCGGACGCACTTCTTGACGGCCTCGGTCAGGTCTTTGTCGAGCCCGGTGGGGACCAGGTACTCCGGCGTCTCGACCAGCGGTCCCTCGAACGGGCCGAACCGCGCGAGCGCCTCCACCGCGGGGATCACGTCGAACCGCAGCGTCACCCGCAGCGACGCCTCCAGGGCGGTGAGCGCGACCTCCCCGTCGCCCTGCGCGAAGTGGGGATCACCCACGTACGCGAGCGCGCCCGGCACCTGCACGGGCAGGTAGAGCGTGGCGCCCACCTGCAGCAAGTTGATGTCGATGTTCCCGCCGTGCGCGCCGGGCGGCACGGAGTGCGGCCGCTCGTCGCCGGCCACCGCGACGCCCATGATCCCGAGGAACGGCGCGAGCGGGAACTCGATGAGGCGCTCGCCGCCCTCGACGGCGGGCAGGCAGCCGACGAGCTTCCCGTCCCGTTCACCGACGGTCGTGAAGACGGAGACGTTCTCCGGCCCGCGCGGCAGCTCGCCCGGCAGCGCACCACGGCCGTGCCGGTTCGAGATCACGCCGTAGGGAGCTCGCGGCGTGGTCTCGAGCACGGTGATGGCCAGCAGGTCGCCCGGCAACGCGCCCTCGACGTGGATCGGGCCGGTCACCACGTGCGGACCGTCGTGCGGGGAGCGCGTCAGGGTGCCGACGATCTCGACCGCGTCGGTCAGCACGTCCCGCGGCGCGACCCCGTGGCCGGTGAAGAACGCCAACGGGTCGCTGCCCTGGTCGTCGAGCAGGCCCTCGTGGCTGACCGTGTCGATGGTGACCTCGCTGCCGGCCGCGACCCGCAGCACGGGCGCATCGGTCGCGCAGGGGAGCCGCCCCCACAGCACGGTGGCCGGCGTCGACAGCAGGTAGGCCGCCCGGATCTCGCCCGTGCCCGGCTGCAGCGTTGCGCTCATCGGCCCCTCACCCCCACCATGACGCCGTGATGAAGACATGGGACGACGCCCGCCGCCACCTGGTGCTCATGCTGGCACTGACGTTCACGACGGGCATCGTCGACGCCGTCGGCTACCTCGGTCTGGACCGGGTCTTCACCGCGAACATGACCGGCAACGTGGTCATCCTCGGCATGGCTCTCGCGGGTGCCGACGACCTGCCGATCCTCGGTCCGGCGCTCGCGCTGGCCGGCTTCCTCGGCGGCGCGGCCCTCGGCGGCCGGGTGCTGCGCACGGCACCGGCCGGCTGGTCGCACCGCACGAGCGTGACGTTCGCGGCCACCGGGGTGCTGGCGGTCGCGCTCGGGGTGGGCGCGCTCGTGGTCCCGCCCGAGCAGGGCACCACCTGGGCGCTCGTCGTCACGGCTCTGCTCGCCGTGGCCATGGGCCTGCAGGCCGCGACCGCCCGCCGGCTGGCCGTCAAGGACGTGACGACGGTCGTCGTGACGTCCACGCTCACGGGACTGGCGGCCGACAGCCGGCTGGCGGGCGGCACCGGCGACGGCTGGGCGCGGCGCGCGCTCGCGGTGGCGCTGATACTGGTGGGCGCGGGAGTCGGTGCCCTGCTGCTGCGCGTGGGCGGTGAGCAGGGTGTGGGCGTCGGCATGCTGTTCGCGGGCGTGCTCGCCCTCGGCGCAGCCGGTCTCGGCCACYGGCACCGCGAGGCCTGAGGGCTCACGCACGGGCGGCCTCCGGCAGCAGCACGCGGCCGGTCCCGGGGGCGGTGACCGCTCCGCGCTCGACCACGGGCGAGCCGTGCAGCCACACCGTGCGGACGGCGCCGGCCAGGGTCGCGCCGTCGTACGGCGAGACCGGGTTGCGGTGCTCGAGGCGGTGCACGTCCACCACTCGCTGGTCGTCGGGCGCGAACGCCACGAGGTGCGCGGGCGCACCGACCCGCAGCACGCCGAGCCCGTCCAGGCCGGCGACGCCCGCCGGGCCGGTGGTGAACAGCGGCAGCAGCGACTCGAGCGGGATCCCGCGGGCTCGCGCCTCGGTCCACACGACCGACAGGCCCAGCTGCAGGCCGGCGATGCCACCCCACGAGAGCCCGAAGTCGGCGCTCTTGAGGTCCGCGGTGGACGGTGAGTGGTCCGACACGATCGCGTCGATGGTGCCGTCCAGCACGGCGGCCCACAGCAGGTCCTGGTTGGCCGTGTCCCGGATGGGCGGGCAGCACTTGAACTGCGTGGCCGCCTCCGGCACGTCCTCGGCCCGCAGAGCCAGGTAGTGCGGGCAGGTCTCGACGGTGAGCGGCAGGCCCTCGGTCTTCGCGGCGCGGACCAGGCCGAGCGAGCCGGCGTCGGACAGGTGCAGCACGTGGGCGCGGGCGCCCGTGCGCCGCATCGCGTCGATGACGCCGGCGATCGCGTGCCGCTCGCTCAGGGCCGGGCGGCTGGCCAGGAAGTCGGCGTACCGCGGCCCGAGGGCGCCGTCGCCGCGCAGGTCGGCGGGGTCCTCCGCGTGCACGATCAGCACGCTGCCGAGCGTCGCGACCTCGGCCAGCGCGAGCTCGAGCCCGTCGGTGTCGAGGTACCCGAACTCGTCGACACCCGACGGCGTGAGGAACGCCTTGAACCCCCGGACGCCCGCGGCGTGCAGAGGGCCGAGCGACCCGAGGTTCTCCGGCACGGCGCCACCCCAGAACGCCACGTCGACGCTGAGCTTGCCGTCCGTGGCGGACCTCTTCGCGTCGAGCGCCGCGACCGTCGTCGTGGGCGGGATCGAGTTKAGGGGCATGTCGACGAGCGTCGTCACGCCACCGGCGGCGGCCGCCCGCGTCGCGGAGGCGAAGCCCTCCCAGTGCGTGCGGCCCGGCTCGTTGACGTGCACGTGGCTGTCGACGAGGCCGGGGAGCAGGACCTCGTCGTCGGCGAGCGTGACGACCGTCGTCCCTTGCGGCACGGGGCCGTCGACCGCGGTGACGACGCCATCGGTCACGTGGACCTCGGCCGGACGCAGCGCACCCTCGATCCAGGCGTGGCGGGCGCGTACGACGAGGTCAGGCGTGGTCATCCAGGCTCCTTGCGGTCGTCTGCGTCAGGCTACGGCTCCGTGCACGTCGGCGCGGCCCACCCAACCTGCGATCGATTTCGGGTGTGTGAACAGCGGGCGTCTGGCATGAGTCCCTGGGCGCGACGAAGGGCCGAGCCCGCGGCCCGACCCTTCGCGTGCGGCGTCAGTGCCCGTGACCGTGGAGGTCGACCGTCCACACCTCCCCGCCGAGCGTGACGACGTAGGCCGTGTTGCGGATGACCTGGAACGACACGGGCTGGTTCAGCCCGTCCGCGATGAGCTCGAGCGACCCGTGCCGACCGACCTGGAACAGCTGCCCGGTGTTCGGGGCTGCGGGTGAGCCCGCCTCGCCGCCCAGCGGCCAGTCGCCCTGCGCGAGCGCGTAGAGGGCATGCCCTCTGCCGAGCTTCACGTCGACCATCAGGGGTCCACCCGACGCGACCTCGGTCGCGCTGGTCGAGCGCTTGCCGAACGTCACGATCTTGCCGTCCGCCGCCAGGTGCGGCAGGGGGCCGGCCTCGGCCATGTAGACCGTCGAGCCGGCCACGTCGAGCCCGGTCGGCACGATGTTGTCGAACGCGAGCCGCACGGAGACGGAGCCGTCGAGGCCGACCTGGTAGACGCGGTTGTGGTGGCCGTCGGTGACCAGGAACCCGCCCTTGTAAGGCTCGAACGCGTACTGCACGCCCGTGGGCACGAAGAAGGCCGTTGAGGGCGGGTTCGCCGCGGCGAAGCTGCCGGTCTCGGCGACCAGCGTCGACGTCGTCGGGCCGTCGATCCGGTAGATGCCGTCGAGGAACGTGCCGCCGACATCGGCGCTGACGAACGTGACCAGCGCGTACGCCGTGCCGTGCAGGAAAGCCACGTCGAACGCGCCGCCGAACGCGCCGCTGATGGAGACGTTCGTCGGCAGCCCGCTGGCGAACGTGGTGAGCGCACCGGTGTGCGGGTCGATCCGGGAGATCTCGCCGACGGACGGCTCGGTCACGTACAGGGCACCRTCCGGCCCCACCGTGCTCCCGAACCCACCGGACAGGCCGCCGACCAGGAGCTGGGGCTCCGGGCTCGGTGACGGATGGTGCGCGCTGGCCGCGGACGGCGTGAGCACCAGCAGCAGAGCTGCGGACAACAGGACAAGAACTCGTCGGGGACCCATAGGACCCCTCCCCTCGACAACTTCCTGGGAGTCGTGCGTGTCGGGGTTGCTGGGCCGGCGGCGTCGTCGCCCCCGCGCGCCCGGAAAAGCCCCACCAGCGCTCAACGACGCTAGACCTGCCCGCTCGGGGGATAAATGACCCCGGGCAACCCGGCGACGTCGTCACGCCTGCGGCGAACACGGGCAGTCGAGGCACCACCCCGCCGTTAGCATCGATCAACGCCGCTCGTAGACCCCCGGTGCGCCAGCCCGGGGATCGGTGGGCACGCAGCTCGTGAGGAGTGCACATGTTCGAGAGATTCACGGACCGAGCCCGTCGCGTGGTCGTCCTTGCCCAAGAAGAGGCACGGATGCTCAACCACAACTACATCGGCACGGAGCACATCCTGCTGGGCCTGATCCACGAGGGTGAGGGCGTCGCCGCCAAGGCTCTCGAGTCGCTCGGCATCTCGCTCGAGGCCGTCCGCGCCCAGGTGCAGGAGATCATCGGCGAGGGCCAGCAGGCTCCGTCGGGCCACATCCCCTTCACCCCGCGCGCCAAGAAGGTGCTCGAGCTGTCGCTGCGCGAGGCGCTGCAGCTGGGTCACAACTACATCGGGACCGAGCACATCCTGCTCGGCCTGATCCGCGAGGGTGAGGGCGTCGCCGCCCAGGTCCTCAACAAGCTCGGCGCGGACCTCAACCGCGTGCGCCAGCAGGTCATCCAGCTCGTCTCCGGCTACCAGGGCAAGGAGCCCGTCGCCGCCGGCGGTCCGCAGGAGGGCCAGCCTTCGGGCAGTGCCGTCCTCGACCAGTTCGGCCGCAACCTCACGCAGGCTGCGCGCGACGGCAAGCTCGACCCGGTCATAGGGCGCGAGAAGGAGATCGAGCGGGTCATGCAGGTGCTGTCCCGCCGCACCAAGAACAACCCGGTCCTCATCGGGGAGCCCGGCGTCGGCAAGACCGCCGTCGTCGAGGGCCTCGCGCAGGACATCGTGCGCGGCGACGTGCCCGAGACGCTCAAGGACAAGCAGCTCTACACGCTGGACCTGGGCGCGCTCGTGGCCGGCAGCCGCTACCGCGGTGACTTCGAGGAGCGCCTGAAGAAGGTGCTCAAGGAGATCCGCACCCGCGGCGACATCATCCTGTTCATCGACGAGATCCACACGCTCGTCGGGGCAGGTGCCGCCGAGGGCGCCATCGACGCCGCGAGCATCCTCAAGCCGATGCTGGCGCGCGGTGAGCTGCAGACCATCGGTGCCACCACGCTCGACGAGTACCGCAAGTACGTCGAGAAGGACCCGGCCCTGGAGCGTCGCTTCCAGCCGATCCAGGTGGCCGAGCCCAACCTGGCGCACGCGATCGAGATCCTCAAGGGTCTGCGCGACCGGTACGAGGCCCACCACCGCGTGTCCATCACGGACGCCGCGCTGGTGGCCGCCGCCACGCTGGCGGACCGGTACGTCAACGACCGCTACCTGCCGGACAAGGCGATCGACCTGGTCGACGAGGCCGGCGCCCGCCTGCGCATCCGCCGCATGACGGCTCCGCCGGAGCTGCGCGAGCTCGACGAGCAGATCGCCGAGACGCGTCGCGACAAGGAGTCGGCGATCGACGAGCAGGACTTCGAGAAGGCAGCCCGTCTCCGCGACGCCGAGAAGCAGCTCGGTCTCAAGCGTGTGGAGAAGGAGAAGGCCTGGAAGTCCGGCGACCTCGACGCGGTCGCGGAGGTGGACGAGGAGCTCATCGCCGAGGTGCTGGCGATCGCCACGGGCATCCCGGTGTTCAAGCTCACCGAGGAGGAGTCCAGCCGCCTGCTCCACATGGAGGAGAACCTGCACAAGCGGGTCGTCGGCCAGGACGCCGCCATCAAGGCGCTCTCGCAGGCCATCCGCCGCACGCGTGCGGGCCTCAAGGACCCGAAGCGTCCCGGTGGGTCGTTCATCTTCGCCGGCCCCACGGGCGTCGGGAAGACCGAGCTGGCCAAGGCGCTCGCGGAGTTCCTCTTCGGCGACGAGAACGCGCTCATCCAGCTCGACATGTCCGAGTTCTCGGAGAAGCACACCGTCTCGCGGCTGTTCGGCTCGCCCCCCGGCTACGTCGGGTACGACGAGGGCGGTCAGCTCACCGAGAAGGTGCGGCGCAAGCCGTTCTCCGTGGTCCTCTTCGACGAGGTCGAGAAGGCGCACGCGGACATCTTCAACTCGCTGCTGCAGATCCTCGAGGACGGTCGCCTGACCGACTCGCAGGGCCGGGTGGTCGACTTCAAGAACACCGTCATCATCATGACCACGAACCTCGGCACCCGGGACATCGCCAAGGGCCTCATGACCGGCTTCCAGGCCGGCGGGGACCTGTCGACGTCGTACGAGCGCATGAAGTCCAAGGTCAACGACGAGCTCAAGCAGCACTTCCGGCCTGAGTTCCTCAACCGCGTTGACGACGTGGTCGTGTTCCCGCAGCTGTCCCAGCCGGAGATCTTCGCGATCGTCGACCTCATGGTCGCCAAGCTGGCCAAGCGCCTGCGGGACAAGGACATGGACATCGAGATCACGCCCGCGGCCAAGAAGCTGCTGTCGGAGAAGGGTTACGACCCGGTCCTGGGTGCTCGGCCGCTGCGCCGCGCCATCCAGCGGGACATCGAGGACGCGCTGTCCGAGAAGATCCTGTTCGGCGAGCTCAAGGCCGGCCAGCTGGTGATTGTGGACGCCGAGGGCGAAGGCCTGCTCGGGGAGTTCACGTTCCGGGGCGTCCCCAGGGGCACCACAGTCCCGGAGCCGGTGGCCGTCGGTGCGGCGTCGTCGTACGGCACGCCGACCTCGGGCACCGACCTGCCGGCGGCCGGTCCCGCCATCACTGATGGCGGCGCGGGCACCCTGCCCCAGGTGGGCTGACACCGCACGCACGTCGAAGCCCCGGTCCGCTCAGCGGGCCGGGGCTTCGTCGCGTCCGGCGCCGTTCTCGCACCCGCAACGTCCGCGCTCGAGTGGGTCAGGACCCACCGGAGTGCGGACGTTGCGGGGTGTGGGACGCGCGGCTGTCGGGCCTCGGTGGCAGGGTGGGCGCATGCCAGGACTTCGACGTCTGCCCCGGTCCACCCCCGAGGAGCAGGGCGTCGACCCTCGGGCCCTCCTGAACCTCGTCGACGCGCTCGAGGCCTGGCCCGAGCTCCACTCGCTGATGGTCGTGCGGCACGGGGCGGTGGTCGCGGAGGGGTGGGCAGCGCCGTTCGCGTCGGACCGGCTGCACGAGCTCTTCTCGCTGAGCAAGAGCTTCACGTCGACGGCCGTCGGGTTCGCGGCGGCCGAGGGGCTGCTCACCGTCGACGACCTGGTGCTCGACCACTTCCCGGCGCCGGACGAGCCGAGCGAGAACCTCCGGCGCATGCGGGTGCGGCACCTGCTGACGATGACGTCCGGGCACGACACGGACCCCACGCCGAGCGTGCAGGGGACGGACGACTGGGTGACCGCGTTCCTCGCGGAGCCGGTGGAGCACGAGCCCGGCACGTTCTTCGTCTACAACACCGCGGGCACACACGTGCTCTCGGCCCTGGTCCAGAAGCTGACCAGGCAGCGGCTGCTCGACTACCTCGGCCCGCGGCTGTTCGAGCCGCTGGGCATCGAGGGCGCGACGTGGATGCAGTCGCCGGCGGGGATCGACGCGGGCGGCACCGGCATGTCGGGGACCACCGAGGACATCGCGGTCCTCGGCCAGCTCTACCTGCAGGACGGGATCTGGGACGGGCGCCGGGTGCTGCCGGAGGGGTGGGCCGCGCAGGCCACCACGAAGCAGGTGCCGAACGACGGCAACCCGGACGTCGACTGGGCGCAGGGCTACGGGTACCAGTTCTGGCGCGGGCGGCATGACAGCTACCGCGGCGACGGGGCGTTCGGGCAGTTCTGCGTGGTGCTGCCCGCGCAGGACGTGGTCGTGGCGATCACGTCGGGCGTCGGCGAGATGCACGGTGAGCTCGCGCTGGTCTGGGAGCACCTGCTGCCCGGCCTGTCGGACGGGCCGCTGCCGGACGACCACGCGGGCCGTCGGGAGCTCACTGCGCGGCTGGACGGCTTGCGCATCGACCCACCGCACGGCGCCCCGACCACCCCGACGGGCGACCGCCTCAGCGGACGGACCATCACCTTCGAGCCGAACACGCTCGGCATCCGCAACGCGGTGCTCGAGGTGGGCGACAGCCACGACCGGCTCACGGTCGACCACGAGGACGAGACAGTGATCGTCTCGGTCGGGCACGCGCAGCCCGCGCTGACCCGCACGACGCTGCGCCGCCGCGATCCCGAGGACGTCCTGGTCAGCGGCGCGTGGACGAGCCCGGACACCTACGTGCTGACGTTCCGGTTCGTCGAGTCGCCCTTCGTCGTGACCGCCACGGCGACGGTCTCCGGCGACGCCCTGGTGGTGGAGGGCGGGTTCAACGTCGCCTTCGGGCCGACGGACCTGCCGATGCTCCGCGGCACGGTCAGCTGAGCTCCAGCACCGTCCACCAGTCGTTGACGTCCCGCTCGGCGAAGGCCGTGACCTCCTGCTGGCCGGCGGTGAGCCGGGTGTCGGAGGCGTGGTGGGAGTGCAGCGCCGCGTTCGTCGCGACGTGCACGAGGCGGACGCGGGCGCCGGCGGTCCACGGGCGGTCGTCGATCACCTCGACCCGCCAGTCGGCGTCGGCGTCGGCGGTGGCCGACGCGCTGACCTCCTGCTGGTGGGACAGCGGCGACGGGATGCCGGCCGCGCTGCGGAGCCACCGGCCCGTCGAGACGTGGCGCAGCCGGACCACCGAGCCGTCGCGCACGTCCGTCCCGGCCGGGGTCCCGGCGGTGCCGACCAGCAGCCAGCGGTCGTTGTCGTCGGCGCCGCCGAAGGCCGTGACCTGCTGCAGCCCGTCGGACCCTGGGTGCACGTACCGGCGGTCGTGCGAGTGCAGCGTGAGGCCCGTCCACACGTGCGAGAGCTTGACCGTGTCGCCGGTGGACACCTGGTCCTTGACGTCGGGCGCGTGCTTGGTGAGGACCCGGGGGCGCTTGGGCGTGTAGTCCTGCACGAAGAAGCCGCGCCAGCGGTGGCCGTTCGAGGCGGTCCAGTCGTGCTGGTCCCTGCCGGACGTGAGGGTCACCGGCCTGCCGGGGGTGTTGTTGTCGTGGATCTGGACGGTCACGCGGCCGGTGGTCCGGTCCTGCTCGTAGCCGTAGGCGATGACCTGGTGGTTGTCGCCGATCGCGGCCAGCGAGCGCGCGACGACGAGCCCGAGCACGACCGGGCGGCCGGCGTCGATCGACCGCATGACCCGGGGGAGCTCTTCCTCCTTGGTCCACCGCGTGACGCCCTTGAACACCCACGTCTCGTCGTCGGAGTGCATGGACCAGGTGACGAACTTGGCGGCGGACCCGGTGAAGAACGAGTCGCGCAGGCGCTGCGTGCACAGCTGCGCGAGCCAGTGGCTGTCGGGCGGGACCCGGCCGGGCGCCCAGAGGTCGGAGCGCCACCGGGGGACCGGCTGCCCGGCGAGGAAGTAGTCGAGGGCCGCGTACGCCATCCCGCCGCATCGGCCCGCCGTCGTGATCTTCGCGCCGTTGGGCAGCGTGAGCACCTCGTTGACGAACGCGTTGGGGAACGCGAAGCCGTGGGTGGCCGGGTCGAAGGCGACCGCCCGCCGGGTGAGGACCTGCTCGGTCATCGACGTCCCTCTCGTCCCGCGAGCCGCACCTCCACGTGCGGCAACCCCCGATGTCGAGGGTGCCACGAAGGAGTCGCCGCGGATGGGTGAGATACACCGCCGCAACGTCCGCAGATTCGGTCGCCGGGACGCTCGAACGTGCGGACGTCCCGCTTCGCACACAGCAAACGTCCGCGCTCCCGCGGGGAGGGGGCCCCGGGAGCGCGGACGTTGCGGCTGGTGCTGGGGTCAGCTGATGGCCGACTCCACCTCGAGCGTGAACTGCTTGGCGGCGTCCTCCGGCGTCATGCGGCCGAACAGCACCTCCTGGTTGATCCGGCGGGTGATCTCGGCGACCTGCCCGGCGCCGACGGGCGGGACGGCGGGTCCGTCGACGATCTCGTCCTCGAGGTCGGCCAGGAAGTCGGCGGCCTGCTGGTCGGTCGCGGAGAACTTCGACTGCACGGCGGCGCGGACGTCGGTGTTGGCGGGCAGGCCGCGGTCCGAGAGGAGGATGTCGCCGGCGGCCTCGTCGTTGAGCAGGAAGTCGACCAGCAGCGCGGCCTCCTTCGGGTGCTTGGACTTGGCCGCGACGGAGTAGAACATGGCCGGCTTGAAGTACATGCCGGTGCGCTTCTCCTCCGACTCGCCGGGAACGCGGAGCAGCTTGAGCTCCTTGCCTGAGGCGTTGGTGATGGCGGTCAGCTGGTTGGTCCAGAACCACGCCATGGCGCCCTTGCCGGTGCCGACCAGCGACTGCTCGGGACCGCCGGCGTCGACCTCGACCGTGGTCGCGGCGTCGGGCTCACCGCCGCCGGCCTGCAGGTCGAGCGAGTACTGCCACCAGTCGGCGAGCGTCTTGTCGTCGTACCCGAGCTTGCCGTCCTTCGTGTACAGCGACTCCCCGCGCTGGCGGGCGAAGATCGAGAACCCGGGCTCGTTGAACCCGTAGTCCTGGGTGCCCCAGACGGACTTGCCGGTGGCGGCGGAGATCTTGTCGGCGACGTCGACGTAGTCGTCCCACGTCCAGGTGGAGTCGTCGGGCATCTCGACGCCGGCCGCCGCGAAGGCCGCCGGGTCGGCGACGATCGCGTAGGCGTTGACGCCGGTGGCCACGCCGTAGAGCTTGTCGTCGATCGTGCCGGACTGCAGCACGTTCTCGTCGATCTTCGAGGTGTCCAGGCCCAGCTCGTTGAGGTCCGCCAGCACGCCGCGGGAGGCGTAGTCGTTGAGGAACCGCTCCTCCTGCGTGATGACGTCCGGCGCGTCGCCGCCGGCGACCGACGTGCCCAGCTTGTCGAAGTAGCTGTTCCAGTCGGTGTAGTCGGGGACCACCGTGATGTACGGGTACTTCTCGGTGAACTTGTCGAGCACCTGCTGGGTCAGCTCGTGCCGGGTGTCCGAGCCCCACCACGAGAAGCGGATCTCGACGGGCTCCGGAGGGCCGGACGACGTGGGCGCGTCGGCGGGCTCGTCGGAACCGCCGGACGAGCCGGCGCAGGCCGTGAGGGCCAGGGCCGCGACGGCCAGCAGGGCACCTACGCGAAGGGACGGTCGGGGGCGCATGGATTCTCCTTGGATGACGAGGACGACGTTGTGCTGTCGGGAGGGGAGGGCCGGTGTTACTTGATGCCCGTCGTCGCGATCCCCTTGACCAGGTACTTCTGGCCGAAGAGGAACGCGAGGAAGACGGGGACGAGCGAGACGATCGACATCGCGAACATCGGGCCCCACGAGCTCGCGCCCGTGGAGTCCAGGAACGTACGAAGTGCTACCGGCGCGGTGTACATGTCCGGTCGGGTGAGGAAGATGAGCTGGCTGAAGAAGTCGTTCCACGTCCAGATGAACGTGAAGATCGCCGTGGTCGCCAGGGCCGGCAGCGACAGCGGGAGCATGATCCGCAGGTAGATCCGCCCGTGCCCGCAGCCGTCGAGCCGCGCGGCCTCGTCCAGCTCCCGGGGGATCCCGCGGAAGAACTGGACCATGAGGAAGATGAAGAACGCGTCCGTGGCCAGCAGCTTCGGCACGATCAGCGGCAGGAACGTGTTGATCCAGTCCAGCCGGGCGAACAGGATGTACTGCGGCACGATGATCACGTGGATCGGCAGCATGATCGAGCCGAGCATGATCGCGAACCACAGCCGCCGGCCGCGGAACTCCAGCCGAGCGAAGGCGTAGGCCGCCATCGAGCAGCTGACCAGGTTGCCCAGCAGCGAGCCGAGGACGATGACCGCCGAGTTCATCAGGTACCGGCCGAACGGGTACTGCAGGGCGTTCCAGCCCTCCGAGTAGTTGGTCCAGTCGACGTCCGAGGGGATCAGCGACACGTCCCGGAAGATCAGGTCGGTGGGCTTGAACGAGCTGACCAGCAACCAGATCAGCGGGTAGAGCATCAGCAGGCAGAGCACGACGAGGCCTGTGTGCTTGAGCGCGGAGCGGCGTCGGGCCGGCCACGGGGAGCGGTGGCGCAGCGGCGGCGGTGCGTCGGCGGCCAGGGCGGAGATGCGCTGGGCGGGGCCGGGCGCGTCGGTGGGCGTGGGGCGCACGTGGACCTCAGTCATCGTAGAAGACCCAGAACTTGGAGGCGAAGAAGTTGATCGCGGTCATCACGCCGACGATGAAGACGAGCAGCCAGGCCATGGCGGACGCGTACCCCATGTCGAAGGCCGTGAAGCCCTTCTGGTAGAGGTAGAGCGTGTAGAACATCGTCGAGTCGGCCGGGCCGCCCGTGCCGCCGGAGACGACGAAGGCCTGCGTGAAGCTCTGGAAGGCGCCGATCACCTGGAGCACCAGGTTGAAGAAGATGATCGGCGTGAGCAGCGGCAGCGTGATGCTGCGGAACTTGCGCAGCAACCCCGCGCCGTCGATCGCGGCAGCCTCGTAGTACATCTCCGGGATCTGCCGGAGGCCGGCGAGGAAGATGATCATCGGCGCCCCGAACGTCCACACGTGCAGGAGCACGAGCGTGCCCAGCGCGGTGTCGGGGTCCGAGACCCAGCCCTTGCCGACGATGCCGAACAGGGCGAGGAACTGGTTCACCAGCCCGTCGACTCCGAACACCTGGCGCCACAGGATGGCGACGGCGACCGAGCCGCCCAAGAGCGACGGCAGGTAGAGGACCGACCGGTAGAACGCCAGCCCGCGCAGCCCGCGATCGAGGATCAGCGCCAGCGCGAGCGCGGCGATCAGCTGCAGCGGCACCGCGGTGAACACGTAGGTGAACGTGACCCGCAGCGAGTTGAGCAGCCGGGGGTCCTCGAACATCCGCGTGTAGTTCTCGACGCCGATCCACTTCGGTGGTGCGAGCAGGCTGTAGTCCGTGAAGGACAGGTAGCCCGACGCGATCATCGGGCCGATCGTGATGAGGCCGAGGCCCAGGAACCAGGGGGCGAGGAAGATCGCCGCGCTCCGCCCGTCGCCGCGCCGCAGGGGTCGCCGCGTGGGCGCKCCCTTCTCGGCACGTGCGGACCGGGCGGTCCGGCGTAGCTCCGTCACTACGGACATGTCGTCGATCACCTCGATGTGTTCGCCGTGTGGAACCGGTGAGAAACCGGTTCCTCGGCGGTACCGTAGCATCCGATTCTGTGGGTTGGGAACCGGTTTCCCGTGGTGTATGTTCGGCGCGGAGCCACCCCCATGAGGGGGGCCGACGGTGACCGCTGGAGGCTGCAGTGACGCAGAACGGGTGGACGCGCAGCGCGTCGACCATCGCCGAGGTCGCGCATGCCGCGGGCGTGTCCCGGGCGACCGTGAGCCGGGTGATGAACGGCCGCTCCACGGTCGACCCCGAGCTCGCCGCGCGGGTGCGCGACGTGGCCGAGCAGCTGCACTACCGCCCCAGCAACACGGCGCGCAGCCTGTCGCTCGGCCGCACCAACACCGTCGCCGTGGTCGTCCCCGACCTGGCCAACCCGATGTTCCAGCAGGTCCTGCGCGGGGTCGCCTCCGCCGCGGGCGACGAGGGGTACCGGGTGCTCGTCGCGGACACGGCGGAGCACGCGGCCGACGAGGAGCGCATCGCCCTCGACGCCCGGTTGCGCTGCGACGCGCTCGTGCTCGTCTCGCCGCGGATGCCCGAGGCGGTCCTGCGGGCGCTGCTGCCCGAGATCGGCCCGGTGGTCGTGGTCAACCGCGCCGCAGACGGGGTGACGCCGACGCTGGCCATCGACTACGCCGCCGGCATCGACCAGATCGTCGAGCACCTGACGGGTCTGGGCCACCGCCACCTGCTGTACCTGGCCGGGCCGCTCGACAGCGCGTCGCACGGCGCGCGGCTCGACGCCCTGCGTGCCGCCGCCGCCCGGCGCGAGGACGTCCGGCTCAGCGAGCGGCCCACCGGCTCCTCGGTCGAGTCCGGCTACGCCGCCGCGCAGGACGTGCTGGCCTCCCGCGCCACCGCCGTCGTCGCCTACAACGACCTGGTCGCGTTCGGCCTGCTCGCGCGGCTCAACGAGCTCGGCGTCGCGGTGCCGGGCGACGTGTCGATCACGGGATTCGACGACATCGAGCTCGCGCGGTTCGCGACGCCCTCGCTCACCACGGCGACCGTGCCGCAGGCGGAGCTCGGCCGGCAGGCGTGGGCGCACCTGCGCTCGCTGCTCGGCGGCGAGGTCCTGGACCCGACGCCCCCGCTGATCGCACCCGTCCTCGCGATGCGCGCGAGCAGCGGGCCGGTGCCGCCCGCCGCGCGGCTCGGGCGTCGTGCGGCGTCGGACCCCGTCGGACCCGAGGTGCCGGTGCTCACGGGCACGCGCTGGGCCCGTGACCTGGGCGCCTACCTGCTGTCCGGGGTCTCCTCCGGCTCGACGGTACCGCTCGCCCGGTACGAGTCCGGCAGCCGGGTGCCGGCCGTGCACGCCCCGCGCCCCTACCTGCACCCCGTGCACTCCGCGGCCGGCACCGCGCTCACCGAGATCAGCCCCGTCGACCACCGCCACCACTACGGCGTCTCGATGGCGGTCCCCGTGGTCAACGGCACCTCGTACTGGGGCGGCCGCACGTTCCTGCGCGACGAGGGCCCGACTCTGCTGCCCAACCACGGCCGGCAGATCAGCGAGGGCACGCGGCTCGCCGACGACGACGCCGCGCTCGTCGACGAGATCCTGTGGCGCGACGAGCGCGACCGCCCGCTCCTGCAGGAGGACCGCCGGCTCCAGGCGGCTCCCCTGGCGGACGGTCGCGGCTGGTCCCTGCGCTGGTCGAGCGTGCTGCACGCCGCGCACGGCCCCCTGCGCATCGAGAGCCCCGGCACCAACGGCCGCCCGAGCGCCGGCTACGGCGGGATCTTCTGGCGGCTGCCGTCGGCGGACGTGACCACCGTGCTGGGCGAGGGCCTGGTGGGCGAGGAGGCCGTGCACGGCAGCCTGTCCCCGTGGCTCGCATTCGTGCAGCGGCGGGAGACCGCGACGACCACCGTCCTGCTGGTGCAGCCGCCGTCGCAGCTGCGCCCCTGGTTCGCGCGGGTCGCCGAGTACGTCGGCGCCGGACCGGCGCTCGCCTGGGACCGGGTGGTCGACGTGCCCGCCGGCGGCCGGCTCGACGTCGGGCTCGCCGCGGTCGTCGTGGACCGCGCGCTGGGCGCCGACGAGGCCGCCGAGCTCGCCGGGCAGGCGTGGGGATGACGACCCGGGCGCCGTCCTCGACCTCGGTCGATTCCGGGTCTGCTCGGACGCGCCCGCCGACCGTCGCCGTCGTCGGCGTGCACGGGCACGGGGCCTCGCACGTCCGGAACGTCGCCGACCTGCAGGAACGCGGCCTCGCGACCCTCGCGGCGGTCGTCGACCCCCGGCCCGTCGACGGGGGCCCGCCCTGGTTTCCCGACCTCGACGCGCTCCTGGCGCAGGCGCCGCCCGACGTCGTGGTGCTCTCGACACCCATCCCGACGCACCTGCCGCTGGCGTCGGCGGCCCTGCGCGCCGGCTGCGACGTGCTCCTGGAGAAGCCGACGACCGCGTCGCTGGCCGACCACGCCGCGCTTCTCGACGTGGTCGACCAGACCGGCCGGCTCTGCCAGGTCGGCTTCCAGACCTACGGCTCGGGGGCCGTCGACGAGCTCGCGCGCATCGTCGGCTCCGGCGAGCTCGGCCGGATCGACGGGGTCGGGGCGGTCGGCACGTGGGTGCGCACCGCGGAGTACTACGCGCGCGCTCCGTGGGCCGGTCGGCGCACCCTGGACGGGGTCGAGGTGGTCGACGGCGTCGTCACCAACCCCCTGGCGCACGCCGTCGCGACCGCCCTGCTGGTCGCCGGCGCGCGGACGGTCGACGACGTCGCCGACGTGCGCGTCGACCTCTTCCGGGCGCACCCGATCGAGGCCGACGACACGTCAGCGGTGGTCGTCGAGACCCGTTCGGGCGTGCGCGTGTCGGCCGGCCTGACCTTGTGCGCCCCTGACCGCTCGCCCGCGCGCGTCACGGTCCGGGGGTCGCTGGGCACGGCGACCCTGTTCTACGAGACCGACGAGATCGAGGTGGGCTCGCCGCGCGGCACCCGGCGCATCCGGTGCGGTCGTGTGGACCTGCTGACCCAGCTCCTGACCGCGCGAGCTCAGGCCGACGTCGCGCTGCGGTGCTCGGTCGCCGACACCGGCGCGTTCCTCCGCGTGCTCGAGGCCGTGCGGACCGGCCCCGACCCGACCCCCGTCGCCGCCGAGCACGTCGAGTGGCGCGGCGAGGGACCGTCGCGGCACCCCGTGATCGCGGACGTCGAGCACTGGTGCGCGCGGGTGGCCGACGAGGGGGCGACCTTCACGGACCTCGGCGCGCCCTTCGCCCGCGGGGCCTGACGGCATCGCACCGCCGAGAACAACACGAGGCTCGTGATCGCGGCCCAGAACGGGTCTGATGGTGTTCCCGCTGGCGCAAAGCCGTAGGCCGGGCGTCCGCGCTGTGCGAGCGTCTCGCGCATGGATGGCTACGAGCTCCTGGTCATTGGCGGGCGGTCCGGCGTCGGGAAGTCGACGGCGGCGTTCGCGCTGCACGCGTTGCTGCGGGGCGACGACGTCTCTCACGCGGTGATCGAGGGGGACGCCCTCGACCTCGCCTGGCCCACGCCGTGGGAGCACCGGCTGAGCATGCGGAACCTCGCCGCCGTCTGGGCGAACTACCGCGCCCTCGGGTACCGGCGGCTGGTCTACACGAACACGGTCGCGGTGCTCGAGGCCGAGGAGCTCGCCGCGGCAATGGGCGGCTCACCGCGCGTGACGCGCGTCCTGCTCACCGCGAGCGACGCCGTGGCGGACGCGCGGCTGGCCCAACGCGAGTCCGGGTCGGAGCTCGAGGCGCACCGGCTGCGCTCCGCGGCCGCGGCCGCACACCTGGACGCCGACGCCCCCGTGGGCACGCACCGGATCGGCGCCGACGGTCGTTCGCCGGACGAGGTCGCCCGCGCGATCCGCGCGACGGTCGGCTGGTAACGCGTCCGGCGGGACCGTGGCATCTGTCCGACGACGTCGCCCGCGCGATCGGCGCGGGCGTGGAGGCGTGGCCGCCGCGACGGCTTGGCGGATGATTGCGTCGGGTTCGTGCGGCACGATCGGGGGGTGGTCGGGCGCTGGCGGGTGGCGGTGGTCGTCGGCGTGCTCGCGTTGGCCGGCTGCACGGGCGGCTCGGCATCGGAGCCGACCGCGACGCCCACCCCGATCCCCGCCGACGTGCTCGCCGGGTTGTCCGTCGAGGTCCGGCAGGCGCGCAGCGACTGGGCGCTCCGCGTGGTGCAGCTGCGGGTGACCAACGCCGGACCCGGGGACGTCACGGTGGCGGAGGCCCGGCTGACAACTCCGGACGACGAGGGCGTCGCGACGAGCGACCGAGAGCGGCCCGTGCGTGCTGGCGTCGACCGGGACCTGTCGGTGCCGCTGGGGGAGCCGGTGTGTGACGACCCCGCCTCCGGGCCGGCGCGCGCGGAGCTCGACCTGGTGGACGGCGCGGGTGGGCGCTCGACCCTCGTCGTCGAGCCGGACGACCCGCAGGGACACCTGGCCCGCATCCACGGCGAGGACTGCGCGGCCGCCGCCGTCGCGGCCGGGGCTTCTCTCACTCTGGCCGATGCCCTGATCACGAGCGACATGAACGGGACGCTCGCCGCCGGGGTGGACCTGGAGGTCGCACCGGTGCCGGACGGTCCACGGGTCGAGATCACCGGGGTGGACGGGACCGTGCTGCTCGCGCCGGTCGGGGGCGCGGCCGGCTGGCCCACCGACGTCGACACGGGCGACGGTGCCTCGCGGACGGTGCCGCTGACGCTCGTGCCGTCGCGGTGCGACCCGCACGCCGTCGCCGAGGACAAGCGCGGGACGTTCTTCGGCGTGCACGCGCGGGTGGACGGGGTCGAGCAGCCGGTGTTCTACGTCGCCGCGAGCGACCAGCTGCGCGGGGCGCTGCACGAGTTCGTCGGCGAGTCGTGCGGGATGCCGGGCACCGGGTGATGGGCGCCAGAGGCGCGGTCCCTGCGAGGTCGTGGAGGACGAGCGTCCGTCGGTCCGCGGCGGCTGTCGCTCGATGTGCCGCCGGTGCCCGGCATGCCGGGGCACCGGTTGACCCTCGCCCATGACTCCGTCTCCGCGAAGTCGGGGAGCCCCGAGTCGGAGAGTCCGATCGCGGTCCGCGGCGGCCGTGGGCGGGTGCGTCGCCGGTGAGGTCGCATGATTTCTTGAGCCCGCTCAGACGTGCGGGCGCCGCCTGTACGCCGACTGAGCGCGTGCGCGGTGCGCGGGCATCGGCGCAGGTCAGACCGCTCGTGGCGGCCCGATGGCGCCCACCATGACAGCGTAGTCGGCGGCCACCACGGGTCCCGCCCTCACGGAAAGTTCAACGGCGAGCGCTTTCCCCAGTTTGCCCGAAACCCTTGCGCGGCCCCGGACGGGTCGGTAGGAATGTCCTGCTTGCTCGGGTGAATCGTTACAGGGTGAAACGATTCACCACCGATCAGGCACCGCTCTCAACGACGAGACCAAGGGTGATGCCATGCGCCGGACGCGCGCGCACGACGAGGGACCAGAAGCACGGGCGGCACGGCCGTCCGTCGCGGGACGAGGGACGGGTCGGGCACCGACGGCGCGACGCGCCTCGCGCGGCCTCGCCGCTGCCGCGGCATCGGTCACGGCGGCCGCCCTGATCGCCGCGGGCGGGGTACCCGCCCTCGCGGCCGACCCGGCCACCACGTGGAAGTTCGACCTGGGCACCGCGACGAGCCCGGTCGCCGACGGGTACCAGCAGGTGACCGACGCGACGCGCTACAGCGCCGCGACCGGCTTCGGCATCGTGCCGGCCGACGGGGTCACCCCGATCTCCCGCGACCGCGGCGCTGCCGACCCCGGGGACCGTGACTTCGTCCTCGCGACCAGCTGGTCGTTCGTGCTCGACGTGCCCAACGGCACCTACGACGTGACGGTCCGCTCGGGCGACCTCCTCGCGGGCACGAGCACCACCAAGACCACCGTGACCCTCGAGGGCGCCGGCGGCGGGACCCTGAGCACCAAGGCCGCCGCGATCGCCGGGACCTGGCCGGTCACCGTCGCGGACGGTCAGCTGACGGTGGGGATCTCCGGCGCGGGTGCCGGCGGGTACGTCAACTCGATCGTCGTGTCGCAGACCGGCACGACGCCGCCCGAAGAGCCCGACCCGAGCACCTCGACCATCGCCGCACCCACCTCGGTGCGCATGGCCCACGTGACCCCGAGCGCCGTGACGCTGCGCTGGAACGAGGTCGCCGGTGCCACGGGCTACGTGGTCTCGCGGTCCGACGCGGTCGACGGCACCTACACCGAGGTCGCCCGGACCGGCGCGCGCGCGGTGTTCACCACCGACGCCGTCGACACCTCGACCCTGCGCTACTACCGCGTGCAGACGATCGACGCGGCCGGCCTGTCCACCCCGTCGGCCGCCGCCGTGACCAGCCTGCCGACGCCCCTGACCGTGCCCGCCGTCCTCGACTTCGACCTGGGCAGCGGCGCGCTCGCGCCGGGCGCCACGCGGCTCGACGCCACGAGCGCGTACTCGGCGACCACTCGCTACGGCTTCGTCGACACCCGGGCGGTCACCGCGACAGATCGGGGGACGGCCGACCCGCTTCGCTCCGACTTCGTGAGCGTGGGCGACACCGAGCTCGTCGTCGACCTGCCCAACGGCGACTACACGGTGAGCCTGATCGCAGGAGACGCGACCGAGGCGACGGACGTCGCGATCACCGCGGAGCAGATGGCCAAGGTCGCGCCGACGACGAAGACGGCGGGCCAGTTCCTCGAGATGTCGTTCGACATCGCGGTGGTCGACGGCCAGCTCAACCTCGAGTTCTCCGGCACGGCGCCGAAGCTCAACGAGCTCCGCATCGCGGCGCAGAGCCCGCGGGCGCCGGGCGCCGAGCCGACGGTGTGGATCACCGGCGACTCGACGGTCCAGAGCTACACCGCGGACTACGCGCCGCAGGCCGGCTGGGGCCAGATGATCGACCGGTTCCTGTCCGACGACGTCACGGTGGACAACCGGGCGATCGGCGGCCGCTCGTCGAAGAACTTCATCAGCCAGGGCCGGCTCGACGAGGTGCTCCGGCTGGTCAAGCCGGGCGACTACGTGTTCGTGCAGTTCGGGCACAACGACGCGACCTACGGGGTCGACGACCGCTTCGCCGCCCCGGCCGACTACGCCGAGTACCTGCGGACCTACGTCGACGGCGCCGTGCAGCGCGGGGCCACCCCCGTGATCGTCACGCCCGTCTCGCGGCGCAGCTTCGACCCGGCGACGGGCAAGTTCAACGTCTCGTTCCCGGAGTACGTGGCCGCGGCGACGGCGCTGGCCGCCGAGACCGGGACGCCCCTGGTCGACCTCGCGGCCTCCAGCCGGGCGTACCTCGACCAGATCGGTCCGGAGGCGTCGACGAGCGTGTTCCTGTACGTGCCGGCCGGGGTCTACCCGGGCCGGCCGACGGGCACGATCGACGACACCCACTTCCAGGAGTACGGCGCCATCCAGATGGCCCGCCTGGTCGCTTCGGGCATCGCCGACCTGGACGTCCCGCTGGCCGACGAGGTGGTCGACGCCGAGCCGCCGGCGCAGGTCCCGGCCGCGCCGGCCGGGGTCGTCGCGGGCAGCGTCTCCAACGCCGGCGTCCAGCTGACCTGGACGGTGAGCGAGGGCGCGGACATCTACCAGGTGTTCCGCAAGGACGCCGCGGCGGGTGACGGCGCGTACGCGCTGGTCGCCACGTCCACGCTGCCGCAGGCGGCTGTCGGCGGGCTGGTCGAGGGGGCGTCGTACGACCTGCGGGTCGTGGCCGTCAACGGCCGCGGCTCGTCGGCCCCGTCGGCCGCCGTGCGGGTCACGACGAAGGCCGCGCTCTACAAGTTCGACGTGCAGCTGGCCGGCGGCCCGCTCATGCCGGGCTACACCGAGCTGAGCCAGAACTCGCGCTACACCCCCGAGATCGGCTGGGGCTGGCTGGACCCGACGGGTCTGGGCGGCCGCGACCGCGGGGTCAACTTCACGCCGCCGCCGAACGACCTGCAGCGGGACTTCCTGCTGCCGGGCACCCAGCACGTGTTCGCGGTCGACGTGCCCGACGGCAGCTACGCCGTGAAGACGTACAACGGCGACTGGATCGGCACCAGCCGCTCCAACGTCCAGATCGAGGGCAAGGACTTCGGCGCCTCCAACGCGGGGGCGGGGTCGGTCTCGGAGAAGGTCAGCCAGCCGGTGCTCGTCACCGACGGCCAGCTGAACCTCGTGATGACCGGCGCCTCGTCGCGACTCAACGGCATCGAGATCACGCCGCTGCTGCTGGCGCCGTCGGGTCTGACGCTCGACGACCTGAGCATCGACGGCTCGTCGGTGAACGTCTCGCTCAGCTGGACGGGCACGGACGACTCCGCGGGCTACCGGGTCTACCGGAAGGCGGCCGGCGCCACCGCGGCCGTCGCGCTCGGTGACGTCACGACGACGACATTCGTCGACACCACGCCCGACGTCGGGCTGGCGTACGAGTACCACGTCGTCGCGCTCGACCCGAGCGGCCTCGAGTCGGTGCCGACGGACACGCTCGACGTGACCACGGTCGATCCCGACGTCCCGACGGCCGCCGTGCCGACCGGCCTCAAGTTGGGTGCGGTCAACAAGAACGACGTCACGTTCACCTGGGGTGCCGTCGACGGCGCACTGTTCTACCAGGTGTCGCGGCAGGCCAAGGACGGCTCGTTCGTCGTCGTCGGGCGTGCGGACGGTCCGTCGTACACCGACACGACCGTGCTGACCACGATCGGGTACACGTACAAGGTCGCGTCGGTCAACGCGGGTGGTGTGTCGGCGGCGTCGTCGTCGATCACGACCCCCGCGGTCACCACCCTCGCCCGGCAGGCGGAGCGCCTCGACCGG
Source organism: Cellulomonas sp. P1_C4 (assembly GCF_056406355.1). NCBI lineage: Bacteria > Bacillati > Actinomycetota > Actinomycetes > Micrococcales > Cellulomonadaceae > Cellulomonas > Cellulomonas sp. P1_C4. The sequence goes on from NZ_JBFUAI010000001.1 coordinate 52,399, forward strand.
TCGCCGGTCGCGGTGAAGACCGACGGCGGCGTCTACCTCGGCTGGCGACAGCTGGGCCTCGACCCCGACTCGATCGCGTTCCACGTGTACCGGGACGGCAAGAAGATCACCACGCTGCCCCTCACCTCCAGCACCAACCTGCTGGACGCGGGCGGCAAGGCGGCGTCGGTGTACCGGGTGAGCTCGGTGGTCGACGGGATCGAGCGCTGGGCGACGGGCGAGTTCCGCGTGTGGGACAGCCAGCACCTGGACGTCCCGCTGGACAAGCCGGCGGACGCGTACACGAAGGACGGCCAGCCGTACACGTACAACGCCAACGACGCCTCCGTCGGGGACGTCGACGGCGACGGGCAGTACGAGGTCATCGTCAAGTGGGACCCGTCCAACTCCAAGGACAACTCCCAGGCGGGGTACACCGGCAACGTCTACATCGACGCGTACGAGCTGGACGGCACCCGCCTGTGGCGCATCGACCTGGGCCAGAACATCCGGGCCGGCGCGCACTACACGCAGTTCCAGGTGTACGACCTGGACGGCGACGGGAAGGCCGAGGTCACCCTGAAGACCGCGGACGGCACCGTCGACGGCGTCGGCACGGTCATCGGTGACCCGCGTGCGGACTACCGGAACTCGTCGGGCTACGTGCTCACGGGGCCGGAGTTCCTCACGGTGTTCAACGGGGCCACGGGCGCGGCCATCGACACCATCGACTACACGCCGCCGCGCGGTGACGTGGCCGCGTGGGGCGACGCCTACGGCAACCGCGTCGACCGCTTCCTCGCCGGGGTCGCGTACCTCGACGGCGAGCACCCGAGCGTCATCTTCAGCCGCGGCTACTACACGCGGGCCGTCCTGGTCGCCTACGACTTCGACGGGTCGCAGCTGGTGAAGCGCTGGACGTTCGACTCCGACGTGTCCGGCTCGCAGTACATGGGCCAGGGCAACCACAACCTGTCGGTGGCCGACGTGGACGGCGACCAGAAGGACGAGATCGTCTACGGCTCCATGACCATCGACGACGACGGCACGGCGCTCTACAGCACCGGGCTCGGGCACGGGGACGCGCTGCACGTCAGCGACCTCGACCCCAGCCGGCCGGGCCTCGAGGTGTTCGCGGTGCACGAGGAGGCGCCGCACAGCAAGGGGATCGGGGCGACGTTCCGCGACGCCAAGACCGGGGAGGTGCTCTGGTCGATGCCGGCCACCGCCGACACCGGCCGCGGCGCCTCGGGCGACATCGACGCCTCCCACCCGGGCTCGGAGTCGTGGGCCGTCACCACCGACGGCACGTGGAACTCGCGGTCGGGGGAGATGAGGGCGGCCGACGGCACCCTGCTCAGCACCACCATCCCCGCGGCGAACTTCCTCACCTGGTGGGACGGCGACCTCCTGCGGGAGATCACCGACCACGACTGGAACACGACGACCCTCACCGGCGTCCCGACGATCGCCAAGTGGAACCCGTCGACGAAGACCGCCGACGAGATCTACCGGGCGACCGGCACCCTCTCCGACAACGGCACCAAGGGCACGCCCGCCCTGCAGGCCGACCTGTTCGGCGACTGGCGCGAGGAGATCGTCACCCGCCTGGCCGACTCGTCGGCCCTGCGGATCGCCACGACGGTGGACCTCACCGACTACCGGTTCCGCACCCTGCAGTCCGACCCGGTCTACCGGCTCGGGGTCGCCTGGCAGAACACCGGCTACAACCAGCCGCCGCACACGGGCTACTTCCTGGGTGACGGGATGTCGACGCCGCCGGCGCCGAGCATCGTCTACACGGGTGCGGCGACGGGTCCGGACGAGCGGGTTCCGGGACCGGCGACCGCCGCACCGGGCAAGGGCGTGCTGTCCAGCGACAACTGGGACGACGACAGCAGCTACACGGTCGCCATGAACCTGTGGTGGGGCCAGAACGCCCAGACCGTGACGCTGCTGGAGAACGGGGTCAAGGTGGCCACGCGCGACCTGGTCGACGCCACCCCGAACGCCCAGTCGGCGGCCTTCCAGATCGCCGGCAAGCCCAACGGGACGTACGTCTACACCGCGGTGCTGACCAACCAGCACGGGTCGACGACGACCGCCCCGCTGACCGTCAAGGTCACTGCGGCCAACCCCGGAGCCCCGGTGCTCAGCGCCGACAACAAGGACGGCGACGGGTCGTACACGCTCACCACCAACCTCTGGTGGGGGACGAACGCGACGATCTACCGGCTGTACGAGGACGGGGTGCTCATCGACACCCAGTCCCTGACGGCCAACGGGTTCAACGCGCAGAAGGCGACGACGTCCGTCTCCGGTCGAGCGGTTGGCACGCACGTCTACCGCGCCGAGCTGGCCAACCCGCTCGGGTCGACCAGCAGCCCGGAGCTGAAGGTCAAGGTCACGCGCTGACCTGAGCAGACGACGGCCGGTCCGGGTGGCTCCTCCCACCCGGGCCGGCCGTCGTCATGCCATGCCAGAACGACAACGTCCGAGCAGAGGGAGCCCCTGGCCCACTCTTGTTCGGACGTTGTGCACCTGCATTCCGCAACGTCCGAGCAGAAGGAGGTCCTGGCCTCCCTTTGCTCGGACGTTGTGGTCGTGTCAGGGCAGGCGGACGTGCTGGGGGCCGAGCTCCTTGACCGTGGAGACGCCCAGGAGGGCCATGGTGCGACGGACCTCGCGCTCGAGGATGTCGACCGCCCGGTCGACGCCGCGCTCGCCGCCGGCCATGAGGCCGTAGAGGTAGGCGCGGCCGACGAGGGTCGCGTCCGCGCCGAGGGCCAGCGCGGCGACCACGTCGGCGCCGCTCATGATGCCGGTGTCGACCCAGACCTGGGTGCGGTCGCCGACGGCCTCGGCGACGTCCGGGAGCAGGCGCAGGGGGACCGGCGCGCGGTCGAGCTGGCGGCCGCCGTGGTTGGACAGCACGACGGCGTCGGCGCCGGCGTCGGTCACGCGGCGGGCGTCCTCGACGGTCTGGATGCCCTTGATGATCAGCGGCCCGTCCCAGGACGCGCGGATCCACTCGAGGTCCGCGAACGTCATGGTCGGGTCGAACAGCTTGTCCAGCAGGTCCGCGACGGTGCCCGACCAGGTGGTCAGCGACGCGAACGTCAAGGTCTCCGTGGTGAGCAGGTTCATCCACCAGGCGGGGTGGGTCGCGGCGTCGAGGACCGTCTTGACCGTGAGGGCCGGCGGGATGGAGAAGCCGTTGCGGGCGTCGCGAAGCCGCGCGCCGGCCACCGGCACGTCGACCGTGAGCATGAGCGCCTCGTAGCCGGCGGCCTTGGCGCGGGCCATGAGATCCTCGCCCGCCGAGCGGTCCTTCCAGACGTACAGCTGGAACCACTTGCGGGCGTCGGGACCGGCCTTCGCGACCTCCTCGATCGACGTCGTGCCCATCGTCGACAGCGCGTACGGGATGCCCCGGCGCTGGGCCACGCGGACCACCGCGCGCTCGCCCTCGTGGTTCATCATCCGCGTGAAGCCGGTGGGGGCGAACGCGAACGGCAGGGCGCTCGGCGTGCCGATCATGTCGGTGGTCGGGTCCACGTGGGACACGTCGTGCAGGATCGACGGCTGGAACTCGAGCTGGTGGAACAGCGACCGGGCGCGGCGCAGGCTGATCTCGGCCTCGGCGGCGCCGTCGGTGTAGTCGAACACCGACCGCGGGGTCCGCTTGCGCGCCAGCGTGCGCAGGTCCGCGATGGTCAGCGCGTCGGCCAGCCGTCGCTTGGTGCCGTTGAGCTCGATGGGCTTCGGGCGCATCAGCGGCTTGAGCTCGGACCACGAGGGGATCTGACGGTTGGTCACCGGGGACTCCAGAGTGTGTGGCGCGTCGTCGGGCAGCACGGGTTTGAAACGATACAACACGTGGAGGCGGAGCTCCACGGCCTGCACTCGACGCTAGCAACCGAGGCCGATGCGCAGGGCGACGGGACGTCCGCACATTCGAGCGGCCCGACGACCGAATCTGCGGACGCTGCAACGGATGGTGGGGACGTCCGCACATTCGAGCGTCCGGACGACCGAATCTGCGGACGCTGCGCTCGGCTGGCCCGTCGCGCGCTGACCGGCGCCCGAGCCGCCGGTCCCCGGTCGACGTGGCATGGTGACGCTGGCCGAGCAGGGTTTTGTAACGATTCAGCGCCAGACGTTGACAGCCCGGGAAGCGCTCGCCTAACGTCCGGAATGCGCTTTCACACCCCGAGCAAGGAGGCTCAACGACGATGAAGCGAACCCTTTGGAAGACGGCCGCGGTAGCCGCCGTCGCTGCCCTCGCCCTGACCGCCTGCTCTTCTGGCGGTTCTGGCGACAGCGAGCCCACGGCCAGCTCCACCGGCCCGGACACATCCCCAGTCACCCTCAACTTCACGTGGTGGGGCAACGACGACCGGGCCGACCGGTACAACCAGGCCCTGGCGTTGTTCAAGGAGAAGTACCCGTACATCACGGTCCAGACCAGCTTCGCTGCGTTCCCGGACTACTGGACGGCCCGCTCCACCGAGGCCGCGGGCCGCGCGCTCCCGGACGTCATGCAGTTCGACCTGTCGTACCTGCGTGAGTTCAACCAGAACGGGCAGCTGCTCGACCTGCAGAAGTACGTCGACAACGGAACCATCGACCTGTCGGGCTTCGACAAGACGCTCACCAAGGCGGGTGTCCTCGACGACAAGCTGATCGGCATCCCGACGTCGACCAACACGTTCGCCATGTTCCAGAACCCGAACGTGATCGAGCAGACGGGGGCCACGTTCCCGGACGAGGCCAACTACACCTGGGACGACTACAACACCTTCATCAAGGACGTCTCCGGCGCCGGCGAGAAGACGGCCGACGGCTACGGCCTGTACGGCGCGGTCGACTACACCGGCACCTTCTGGTTCTTCATCCAGTGGCTGCTGCAGGAGGGCAAGACGCCCTTCAAGGACGACGGCACGTTCGGCTTCACGGAGAAGGACGTCGTCAAGTTCCTCGACCTGACGTCCGACCTGCGGGCGGACAAGCTGGTCTACCCGACCGACCGCAACATCGCGCTCGCGCCCAAGGGTGGCTTCACGGTCAACGAGACCGCGTCAGAGATGAGCTGGGACAACTTCCTGGCCGGCTACGTCGCCGACTCCGGCACCGCGAACCTCTCGATGGCGCAGATCCCGTCGGTCAAGCCCGGCGAGAAGCACCTGTTCTTCAAGCCGTCGATGCTGCTGTCCTCGGGCGCCAACACGAAGCACCCCGAGCAGGCCGCGACCCTGATCAACTTCCTGCTCACGGACCCCGAGGTCGGCAAGATCTTCGGCACGTCGAAGGGTGTGCCGGCCGACGCCGACCAGCGCGCCGCCGTCGACACCACCGAGGGCAGCGTCGACGCCCAGGTCATCGCGTACGAGGAGAAGATCGCCGAGCAGGTGACCGAGTCCACGCCGATCCCCGTCAAGGGCTTCGGCACCATCGAGGCCAAGTGGAAGACCCTCGCCGAGGACCTCGGCTACGGCAACATCACGCCGGAGGACTTCGCTTCGCAGTGGTTCGCTGAGGCGGAGATGTCCACCCAGTGATCCCGGCGGTGGGCCGCCCGCACGCCCGGGCGGCCCACCCCGTCGCGATCCGCACGACGGACCGCAGCGAACTGACCGCACAACGAACGGATCACGCTCGTGACCCTCACTGCCGAGGCTCCGACGACGGGCTCCTCGATCGCCGCGCACTCCGCCGCCAAGAAGCGCCGGAAGCGGGCCGAGGCCCGGGCCGGCTACGCCTTCCTGAGCCCCTGGCTGCTCGGCTTCCTGCTGCTCACCGCAGGCCCGATGCTCGCCTCCCTGTACCTGTCGTTCACGAACTACAACCTGTTCGCGCCACCCCAGTGGATCGGCCTCGAGAACTTCCAGCGCCTGTTCCACGACCCGAACTACGCCCAGGCGTGGAAGGTCACCCTCACCTACGTGGTGCTGGGCACGCCGATCAAGCTCCTCGCGGCCCTGGCCGTGGCGATGCTGCTGAACAACGCCTTCAGCGGCAAGGGCTTCTACCGGTCCTCGTTCTACGCACCCTCGCTCATCGGCGCCTCGGTCTCGATCGCGATCGTGTGGAAGGCCATGTTCATCGACAAGGGCATCGTCGACCAGGTCCAGCAGCTCTTCGGCTTCCCGGCCGGCGGCTGGGTGGGTGACCCGGCGCGCACGATGCCGATGCTCATCCTGCTGACGGTGTGGCAGTTCGGGGCTCCGATGGTCATCTTCCTGGCCGGGCTCAAGCAGATCCCCGTGGAGCTCTACGAGGCCGCAGCGGTGGACGGCGCCGGCCCGTGGCGCAAGTTCCTTCGCATCACGCTGCCCATGCTCTCGCCGGTGATCTTCTTCAACCTGCTGCTCGAGATGATCCATGCGTTCCAGATCTTCGCCTCGGCGTTCATCATCTCCAACGGCACCGGCGGCCCGGCGAGATCGACGCTCTTCTACACGCTCTACCTCTACTTCCGCGGATTCCAGGACTTCCAGATGGGATACGCGTCCGCGATGGCCTGGATCCTCGTGATCGTCGTCGGTGCCCTCGCCGCCGTCTTCTTCAAGACCTCGAAGTCCTGGGTCCACTACTCGGGGGAGGGCAAGTGATGAGCACCGTCACCGCCAGTGCCAACAGCCTCGTCAGCTCGCACGACAGCGAGCTGCTGCGCCGGTCCAGCAAGAACCGCAAGCGCGGAAAGGCCCTGCTCTTCCACGTGAGCTCGCTGGTGCTCGTCGCGATCGTGCTGTACCCGGCGATCTGGATGCTCATGTCGTCGTTCAAGCCGAGCAGCGAGATCGTCGGCAACGTCAGCCTGATCCCCACCGACGCGACGCTCGCCAACTTCCAGAAGGCCATCGAGGGCATCGGTGGCGTCTCGTTCTGGAGGTTCTTCACCAACTCGCTGATCCTGGCCGTCGGCTCGGTGGTCGGCATCACGATCTCGTGCTCGGTCAGCGCCTACGCGTTCGCCCGCATCGAGTTCCCCGGACGCAACGTGTTCTTCGCGCTCATGATCGGCACGCTGCTGCTGCCGTTCCACGTCGTGATCATTCCGCAGTACATCGTGTTCAACCGGCTCGGCCTGGTGGACACGTTCGTGCCGCTGCTCATCGGCAAGTTTCTGGCCGCCGAGGCGTTCTTCGTGTTCCTCATGGTCCAGTTCATGCGCAACCTGCCGCGTGAGCTCGACGAGGCTGCGCGCATCGACGGGGCCGGGCACGTGCGAATCTTCCGGTCGATCATGCTGCCGCTGATGAAGCCGGCCCTGGTGACCAGCTCGATCTTCGCGTTCATCTGGTCGTGGAACGACTTCTTCGGCCCGCTGCTCTACCTCAAGCGGCCCGACCTGTACTCGCTCCCGATCGCCCTGCGGCTCTTCGTCGACCAGACGACGACGTCCGACTACGGCGCCCAGATGGCCATGGCCGTCCTCGCGCTGGTGCCCGTGATGATCTTCTTCCTCGTGTTCCAGCGGTACCTGGTCGAGGGCGTGGCCACGCAGGGCCTCAAGGGCTGATGGTCGTTTCCGCTGGGGCACGGCGTCGTGTGAGGCTGGGCGCCATGAGCTCCCAGGTTMCCGACGACGACGCCGGCCCCGCCACGCCGCCGGAGGACGACACGACGCCGGGTCCCGACCAGAAGGCGTTGCTCGGCGGCGGACGGTTCGGCCTCTTCAGCGAGGCGCTGCTGGTGGGTCTCGGGGTCTCCGTGCTGAGCCTGCCGATCATCACCGCAGTCCCCGCGCTCGCCGCCGGGGTGTCTCACGTCCGTCGGCACCTCGACGGGCGGCCCGACACCCTCGCGGCTCTGTGGGAGGACTTCAAGGCCGCCTGCCACGGCGTGTGGGCGGTGTCGATCGGCGCGCCGTTGCTGCTCGCGGTGTTCCTGTTCAACCTGCAGCTCGCCGGCTCGGGCGGCCTGCCCGGCGGGACCGGCGTACGCGTCGCGACGGTGTTCCTGGTCGCGATCCTGCTGGTCGTCGTCCTGCGGGCCGCCGCCGGCTGGTCGCCCGGGGCGCGATGGGGCACGGTCGTGCAGGCGGCGGCCAAGCGCGCCGGCGACGACCTCATGGGCACGTTCCTGCTGGTCGTCGCCCTCGGGCTGTGCGCCGTGATGATCTGGATGCTCGCGCCGTTGGCGGTCGTCGTGCCCGGGCTGCTGTCCCTCGCCGTCGTCGCCGTCGAGCACCGCGCGACCGTCAGGGGCTGAGCGCGGGCCCTAGGGCAGCGACTCGACGAACTTCTGGATCGCCACCAGCGCCTCCTGGCCCGCGTCCGTGGTGACGTGGAACTGGAACTCGTGGCCGACGGGCGGCACGTGGTCGGCGTCGAAGAACAGCGTCTCCAGCGGGACGTGGAGTTCCTCGAGCCTGGCGACGAGCGACAGCGAGTGCTTCAGCGCCGGGTCGGCGTTGCCGCAGGAGACGAGGGTCGGCGGGAAGTCGGCCGTGAGGTGCTCGACCACCGAGATCCCCGCGAAGCGCGGGTTGTCCAGGTAGTCGGTGGTGCCGGTGAACGAGCGCATCACCGAGTCGACGAACCACCGGTCCCGGCCGTGCAGCCCGCGGGCGAGCGACATGTCGAACACACCGCAGAACAGCAGGGTGCCGACGATCTGGTCGGGGCTGATCCGCGGGTGGGCGTCGATCGAGGCCGCGTAGGCCGGGCTCACGACCATCCCCGTCACCTGCGACGCGATCTGCGCGCCCGCGGAGTCGCCCGCGAGCACCAGCCGCTGCGCGTCGACGCCGAGCTCCTCGGCATGCTCGGTCAGGTACGCGAGCGCGTCGAGGACCTGCAGCGCAGGCGTCGGGTAGGTGGCGCGCGGGGCGATGGAGTAGCCGATCCCGACCACCGTGCACCCGCCGCCGGCGACCACCCGCAGGTAGTTGGCGATGAGGTCCTTGCTGCCCGACAGCCACGCACCGCCGTGCACCCACACGATCGTCGGCAGCGTCCCGTCCGACGTCGTGGACCGGTGCACGTCCAGGCGGGCGTCGCGGTCGCCGGCGCGGTACGGGATGTCGAGCCGGGACACCACGTCGGCGGGGACGAACGGCGCGGTCGCCGTGAACCGCGCCTGACCGTTCCGGTCGAAGCTGCGGCGCAGCATCACGGACGCCGGCCTCGGGCTGAGGCGCGCGGCGATCCCGAAACCGACGAGCCCGGCCGCGAGCAGGCCGACCAGCCAACCGAAACCGAGCGCGAGCCGTCTCATTGCTCGATCGTGCCACCGACCACCTAATCGTCAGGCGCGCGTGAGGGTCCCCGGCAGCGCCGTCCAGGACTCGGGCGCGAGGGTCACCACGGTGCTGCCGACGCCACCGGCCGGGCCGTCGACCTCCGACACGTGCCGTTCGGCGACCGCGGCGGCGTGCTCGGGCCCGTCGACGGCGGGCTCGTGGTCGGCCGTGACCTGCACGCCGCGGCCGAAGGCCAGCGTGACGCCCGGGTGCGAGAGCTCGACCTCGACCGGCTCGGCGGAGCGGTTGACCAGGAACACCGCCACCTCGGAGCCGTCCAGGGTCGCTGCCGCGGTGACGACGGGCACGTCGCCGTGGGCCTTCGTCGGCAGGGACGGGGACGACACGCGCAGGTCGAGCGCGGTGCCGCGGGCCAGGCGCGCCGTCGTCGCGAAGGGGTGGAACGTGGGCTGCTGCCAGGCCGGGCCGCCCGGCTCGGTCATGATCGGCGCGATGACGTTGACCAGCTGGGCGAGGCAGGCGACCGGCACGCGGTCGGCGTGATTGAGCAGGGTGACCAGCAGGTCGCCGACGACCACCGCGTCCAGCGCGGAGTAGACGTCCTCGATGATCCGCGGGGCGTCGCGCTGCAGCGGCAGGTTCTTCTCGCCGGGGAAGCGCGACTGCAGGTACCAGACGTTCCACTCGTCGAACGAGATGCTGATCTGCTTGTCGGAGCGGCGGCGGGCGGCGACGGCGTCGGCCGAGGCGACGACCCGGCGGATGAACCGGTCCATCGAGGTGCCCGACCCGAGGAAAGAGGCGCGGTCGCCGTCGAGCTCCTCGTAGTAGGCGTGCATCGAGACATGGTCCACGACGTCCCACGTGTGCTCGAGGACCGTCTGCTCCCACGAGCCGAAGGTGTCCATCATCATCGACGACGAGCCGCAGACCACCAGCTCGATCGACGGGTCCACCAGCCGCATGGCCTTGCCCGCCTCGGCGGCGAGCCTGCCGTACTCGTCGGCGTCCTTGTGCCCGATCTGCCAGGGGCCGTCCATCTCGTTGCCGAGGCACCACAGCTTCACGGCGTACGGCTGCTCGCGGCCGTTGGCGATGCGCAGGTCCGCCCACCGCGAGCCGGCCTCGCCGTTGCAGTACTCGACCAGCGCCGCCGCGGCCGCGACCCCGCGCGTGCCCAGGTTGACTGCCATCATCGGCTCGATGCACTCGCGCTCGGCCCACTGCAGGAACTCGTCGGTGCCCACCGTGTTGGGCTCGATGGTCCGCCAGGCCAGGTCGATGAACGGCTTGCGCTCCTCGACGGGCCCGACCCCGTCCTCCCACACATAGTTGGAGACGAAGTTGCCGCCCGGGTAGCGGACCATGCTGACGCCGAGCTCGCGGGTCAGGTCGGCCACGTCGCGGCGGAAGCCGTGCTCGTCGGCCGACTCGTGGCCCGGCTCGTAGATGCCCGTGTAGACCGCGCGGCCCAGGTGCTCGACGAACGAGCCGAAGACGCGGCGGTCGATCTCGCCCACGCGGAAGTCGGGGTGGAGCAGGACGGTGGCGCGCTGGGTCATCGGGTTCTCCTGTGTGCACGATCGGGTCCCCCAGGGTCTGTCGAGAACAGGGGACAACGCTTAGGCTACTCACGACGGACAACGCTTTCCGCAGTCCGGCGCAACGAGGCGACGACACACACCGAGGACACCCGTGAGCGACCAGAACCCCACCGCACCGCGTCCCGCATCCAGCAGCAGCACCACGGCGAGCGCGGGCGTCATCCCGGAGTTCGCCCCAGCCCCCGAAGGCGAGCAGCTGCGCTACGCGGTCGTCGGCACCGGCCACCGCGCCGGCATGTACATCGGCGCGATCACCGGCGAGCACGCCGACGTCGCGTCGCTGGTCGCGCTGCTCGACACCAACCCCGGTCGCATGGCGCACTACGAGTCCGTGGTCTCCGAGGCCCTCGGCCGTCCCGCGGACTTGCCGCAGTACGCGCCCGACGGACTCGAGAAGATGATCGCGGAGCAGTCGGTGGACGTGGTCATCGTGACCGCGCCCGACCACGCCCACGCGGAGCTGGTCGCGCGCGCACTGGCCGCCGGCGCCGACGTGGTCGTCGAGAAGCCCCTCACCATCGACCGGCCGGGCTGCCGCCGCATCACGGGCGCGGTCGCGGAGACCGGCCGCGACGTCGTCATGACGTTCAACTACCGCTACGCCCCGCGGAACTCCTCGCTGCGCCAGGTCATCGCCTCGGGGGAGATCGGCGAGGTGACCAGCGTGCACTTCGAGTGGGCGCTCGACACCGTGCACGGCGCCGACTACTTCCGCCGCTGGCACCGCGACAAGAAGAACTCCGGCGGGCTGCTGGTGCACAAGTCGAGCCACCACTTCGACCTGGTCAACTGGTGGATCGGCGACGTCCCGTCCCGGGTGTACGCCCGGGGCGGCCTCAAGTTCTACGGCGACCGCAACGCCGCGGACCGCGGGCTCGGCGCGCGCCCGGCGCGCGGCACCGGCGTCGTCGGCGACCCGTTCACGCTCGACCTCAACGACGACCCCCGCCTCAAGTCGCTCTACCTCGACGCCGAGCAGCACGACGGCTACCTGCGCGACCAGGACGTCTTCGGCCCCGGCATCACCATCGAGGACAACATGGCGCTGCTCGTCGACTACCGGCGCGGCGCCACCCTCACCTACTCGCTCAACGCGCACAGCCCCTGGGAGGGGTACCGCGTCACCGTCAACGGCACCGCCGGTCGGGCTGAGCTCGAGGTGATCGAGCGGGGAGCGATCGAGCTCGACGAGAATGGCAACGCGGTCCTCGACCCGTCGGCGACGCCCTCGTTCGTGGGCGACGCGCTGCGCCCCGAGGGGGAGCGGCTGCTGGTGCAGAAGCACTGGGAGCGGGCGACCGAGTACCCGATCCCGGACGGCATCGGCGGTCACGGCGGTGGCGACGCCATCCTGCTCAAGGACGTGTTCCGGCGGCACCTGCGGGTGTCGCGGGACGCGCTCGGAAGGCCGGCCGGGTACCTCGACGGGCTGCGGGCCGTCTCCGTCGGCATCGCCGCCAACCAGTCGCTGGTCACCGGCCTGCCCGTGACGATCGTCGACCTGGACCTCGGCGCGGACCTCGCCCTCCCGGCGAGCGCCTCGTGAGCCTCTCCGCCCTCCACGACGTCGGGCGCGCGGTCGACGTCGTCGCCGACGGCACCACGCTCGCGCAGTACGTCTACGTCCCGACCGACGTGCAGCTGGAGAGCCCGCGGCCCTACCTGCACCCCGTCCGCACACGTGGGGGCGACCTGGTCACCGCGTTCCGGCCGCACGACCACGTCTGGCACAAGGGCATCGCCTGGTCGCTCCCGGTGGTCGGCGAGCACAACTTCTGGGGCGGTCCCACGTACGTGCACGGCGAGGGGTACGTGCAGCTGGAGAACGACGGCTCGATGGACCACGTCGCGCTCACCTCGCTGTCGGTCTCGCCGGATCGCGTCGACGTCGCGCACACGCTCGCCTGGCACACCCAGGCGCGCGAGCACGTCATCGACGAGCAGCGGTCGCTCGCCTTCGTCGTGCCCCCGTCGCGCGACGACGCCTGGGTGCTCACCTTCACGACGACCATGACCAACGTCTCGGCCGCCGACCTCACCATCGGCTCGCCGACCACCCGCGGCCGGGAGAACGCCGGCTACGGCGGGCTGTTCTGGCGCGGGCCCCGGTCGTTCACCGGCGGGACGCTGCTCGCCCCCGACTTCTCGGGCGGCGAGGAGATCCGCGGGACCCGCGGGCCGTGGATGGGGTTCGTCGGCCGGCACGACGAGACCGGCGGCGCGTCGACGGTCGTCATCGTCGACGGGACCGAGAACCCCTCGCACCCGCCGCAGTGGTTCGCCCGCACCGAGCTGTTCGGCTGCCTCAACCCGGCACCGTTCTTCTCCACCGAGGTGCCGTTCGCGCCCGGTGACTCCCTCACCTTCCGGTACGCGGTCGTGGTCGCCGACGGGGCGTCGAACCCCGCGACGGCCGCCGAGCTCGCCGCGCTCGGCGTGGACGTGCTGCCGGCGTGAGGCTCGTCGGCGGGATGCTGGTCGCATGAACGGACTTCCCGGCGGCGTCTCGGTCAGCCACCTGCGCGTGTACGACTGGCCGGCGCCCGACGGTGTGGGCCTGTCCGGCAGCGGGTCGCCGCACCTGCACGTCGTGTCGTCGGAGGCGTACGTCGTCCTGGGCGGCTCCGGCTCGGTGCACACGCTCGGCCCGTCCGGCTCCGCCGTGCACCCGCTGCGCCCCGGCTCGATCGTGTCGTTCGGCCCCGGCGTGGTGCACCGCGCCGTGAACGACGGCGACCTCGAGGTGCTCGTCCTCATGTCGAACGCCGGGCTGCCCGAGGCCGGCGACGCGGTCCTCACCTTCCCCGCGGCCGTCCTGGCCGACCCGGTCGCCTACCGCGCCGCCGCCACGCTGCCCGGTGGTGGGGCGTCCGACGACGAGGTCGCGGCGGCCGCCCGGCGTCGGCGCGACCTCGCGCTCGAGGGGTACGCCGAGCTCGGTGACGCCGTCGACCGGCTCGGTGCGGCCGCGGCCCTCGAGCCGCTGCACGCCGCGGCCGCCAGGATCGTGCGGACCTTCGTGCCGCACTGGCAGGACGTGTGGACCCGCACGGTGTACCGCGAGACCGAGTCCACGGCCGCCGCGCTCGAGGGCCTGGTCCGCGGGGCCGCCCCGCACCTCGGGCGCGGTGTCGCAACGGCGACCGAGGCCGACCCGGCGCCGCGCAGGTACGGCATGTGCGGTCGCCTGCAGACGTGGCCAGCGGGCCTGTGACGCACCTCGGTGGTTCGCAAGGCACCATGGGTGCAGTCCCGGTCGACGACGGAGGTTTGATGAGTTCCGACAACAGCTCGATCACGTTCGTCGGCCGATTCCTGCGCAGCAAGGGCCCGGCCGAGCTGTTGTACGGAGCGCTCGTCTCGGCCGTCGTGCTCGCGACGACGAGCGCCACCGTGGAGAGCGGCGAGATCGTCCTGGTCGCGACCGCCATGGTGTCCGTCACGTACTGGCTGGCCCACGTCTACGCGGACGCAGTCGGCGGCCGGTTCGAGGACGTCGACCACCCGTCCCACCATCGCATCCGGCACGCGCTCACGAACAACACCGGCGTCCTGCTGGGCAGCATCCCCGTGCTGGTCGTGTTCTTCCTCGGGCGGCTGCTCGGCATGACCGTCGCGAACGCCGCCTTCCTCGCCCTCTGGTTCACGGTCGCGATGCTCGCGGCCGTGGCGGCCCTCGCCGCCCACCGGGCCGGCGTCCGCGGCGGCAAGCTCATCGGGGAGACGGCCGCCGCTGGCGCCTTCGGGCTGCTCGTCATCGCCCTCAAGCTGATCCTCAGCCACTGACCTACTTCGCCTGGTCGTAGGACTCCACGACCGCGACGTTCAGCGCGAAGTCGACGGGCGTGGCCCCGAACAGCAGCCGCCCGGCCTCGATGGCGGACTCGCGGACCGCGTCGGCCACCGCGGCGGCGACGTCGACCGGGGCGTGCACCATGACCTCGTCGTGCAGGAAGAACACCAGGTGCGGGCGGCCGTCGATCGCGAGCAACCGACGCCGCAGCGACGCCATCCAGCACAGCGCCCACTCGGCCGCCGTGCCCTGGACGATGAAGTTGCGCGTGAACCGCCCCCAGTCGCGGCCGCGCCGACGGGCGGCCCGGACGTCGTCGGCGGCGGCGCCCTCGGCCGACKCCGCCGCGAGCTCGGCCTGCCAGGCGGCGTCGGGACGCGGGGAGGTGCGACCCAGCCAGGTGGACACGACGTCGCCGCGCTCACCGGCCCGCGCACCCGCCTCGACGAGCGCGACCGCGCGCGGGTAGGCCTTGGTCAGGCGTGGCATGAGGACGGCGGACGGCCCGGTGGTCGCCCCGTAGATGGCGCCGAGCATCGCGTACTTGGCCTCGGACCGGGTCTCGACGATGCCCGCGTCGACCACGCCCTGGTAGAGGTCCGCCTGCCGGCCGGCCGCGGCCATGGCGCCGTCGCCGGACATCGCGGCCAGCACGCGGGGCTCCAGCTGCGCGGCGTCGGCGACGACGAGCGTCCAGCCGGGATCCGCCCGCACGGCCGCGCGGACGCTCGCGGGCAGCTGCAGGGCGCCCCCGCCGCTGGTGGCCCAGCGCCCGGTCACCACCCCGCCGGGCACGTAGTCGGGCCGGAACCGCCCGTCGTGCACCCACGCGTCCATCCACGCCCATCCGTT
Source organism: Cellulomonas sp. P1_C4 (assembly GCF_056406355.1). Lineage (NCBI taxonomy): Bacteria > Bacillati > Actinomycetota > Actinomycetes > Micrococcales > Cellulomonadaceae > Cellulomonas > Cellulomonas sp. P1_C4. Next base: position 67,838 of record NZ_JBFUAI010000001.1, read on the forward strand.
GGCGCTGAGCAGGCGCGACAGCTTCTTGTAGGCGAGCAGCGGCTCGCGCACCGGGTGGTCCAGCTCCTTGATCTCCCAGGTGCGCGTGGACTCGACGTCGCACCCCGCCGACCGCAGCCCGCGCAGCAGGTCAGGCTGCGAGTCGAGGTTGAGCGACGGCTGCCCGAGCGCCGCGCGGACCTCGTCGGCAAGGGCCTCGAGCTTGGCGGGCCGCCCGCTGCGCGGACGCGGGCCCAGCAGGTCGGTGAGCAGGGCGTCGTGGGCCTCGACGCTCCACGGCATGCCGTCGTGCTGCATCTCGGCGGCGATCAGCGCGCCGGTGGACTCGGCCGCGAGGAGCAGGCGGAGGCGACCCGGCTCGTCGGCGCCCGTCACGGCCGCGAGCTGGCGCTGCAGCTCCTCGAGGGGGTCCTCGGGGACCTCCGCCCGGGGCTCGTCGAACAGGCTGACCTCGACGGGCGCCGGGATGCGCGGACCGTCCCAGGGGCCGCGGTCCGCGAGGGCCAGCGCCGACGACTGCGAGTACACGCTCCGGCGCAGGATCGCGTGGCAGAGCCGCAGGTCGTGGCAGCGCTCGACGCGCACGCCGGCGGCCAGCAGCGGCGGGTACCGGCGGGACGTGTCGTCCCACACCCACCGCGGCCGGTCGGTCTCGCGCTCGTGCACGGCGGCGGCCAGCGCGTCGACGGGAACGTCCGTCGACGAGACGAACGCGCCGTCGTCGGTCAGCGTCTGCAGCGCGACGACGTCGGGGCGCGACGGGTCGTCGACGAGCAGCAGCAAGGACACGGCTCATGGTCGCAGCCGCGTCCCACACAGCCCGTCAGGACGCGGCGCCCACCGCGTGCCCGACGGTCTCGGGCCGGTCGAGCGCACGGAGCATGAGGTCGGCGACGTCCGCCCGCGAGATCGACCAGCCGCCGCGGACGTTCTGGTCGAGCGCGGTCCGGTACGTGCCGGTGAGGGCCTTGTCGGTGAGCTTCGGCGGGCGCGCGATCGTCCAGTCGAGACCGCTTGCGCGGACGACGTCCTCCATCGCGGCCAGGTCGGCGTAGTGCGCCGTGAACAGCGTCTTCGCGACGCCGCTGAACAGGTGGCGCATGAAGAACCCGTCGCCCGCGTCGTGCGTGGGCGGGTGCGGGTTCTCGGGGGACGGGACGGTGCCGATGGGGGCTGCGCTGACGACGACGAGCCGCGTGCTGCCGGTGCTGCGCATCGCGTCGACGATCGCGCGGGTGCCGCGGGTCGCGATCCCCTCGTCGGCCTTGGTGCGCGCGCCGAGGCCGGACAGGACCGCGTCCGCCCCGGCGACGGCGTTGGCCAGCGCCGCCGTGTCCTTGTCGAGGTCGACCGTCATGACCCGCGCCGTCGTGCTCGGCAGCCTGCTCGGGTCGCGGACGACCGCGGTGACGTCGTGCCCGGCGGCGGTTGCCTGCTCGAGGATCTGACGCCCGATGCCGCCGGTCGCGGCGATGATCGTGAGCTTCATGGGTGTGCTCCCAGTCCGGTGTACGGTCTTCTTAGAGATCGAGAAGATATGAGGACCGTAACATATGAGTTCCGAAACGTCTGCCGACGAACGTCGCCGCAAGCGCCGGCTGACCGTCGACGTGCGCGACTCGATGCGCGAGCTGAGCATCCAGCTCGACCTGCTCAACCACCAGGTGAGCCAGCGCCTCGACATGCGCGACGTCGACCTGGACTGCCTCGACCTCATCGGCCGCCACGGGCCGCTCGGCGCCTCGGCGCTCGCCCGGCTGGCCGGCCTGCACCCCGCGACCATGACGGGCGTGCTCGACAGGCTGGAGAAGGGTGGCTGGATCGTCCGCGAGCGCTCCGCGGAGGACCGCCGGGCCATCGTCGTCCGCGCCGCGAAGGAGCGGGGGGCGGAGATCTACCAGCTGTACTCGGGCATGAACGCGTCCATGGAGGACCTGCTCGACGGCTACTCGGAGCGGGACCTGACGGTCATTGCCGACTTCCTGACCCGGGCGCGGGAGGCCGGCGTGGCGGCGACGGGGGAGCTGGCGCGGGACTGAGGGACGTCAAGCCCCCAGCCCGCCGACGACCTCGCCCTCGACGCTGGTGAACTCCCCGGCCAGCATCGGCATCGCCTCCGCGATCGCGGCGCGCGTGCCCGGCAGCTGCAGCGACGCGGCGTGGTGGGCGGCCGACTCCCAGACCTCCGACACGACGATCAGGTCTTCGTCGCCGACGGCCAGGGACACGACGTACGACCGGCAGCCGACGTCCGCCAAGGTGTCGGTCGAGCGCAGCAGGATCTCGACCACCTCCGAGCGCCGGCCCGGAAGCGTCCGCATGGTCCCCACGTACGAGTAGGTCATCGCCGCGAGCTCCGCATCGCCGTCGTCACGGTGACGGGTGACCCGTCGGGCGCCGCGCCGGCGGCCAAGGCGTCGTAGTCGGACGACCCCACGGCGTACACCGCCAGCCGCCCGTCGGCGTCGGCGTGGATGCCCCAGCCGTACCGCTTGCCCAGGTCGCTGGAGCGCAGGCAGGCGTGCGACTGGGAGTAGAACGCGGCCCACTCGGCGGCGGACGACGGATCGACGTCGTGGCGCGACGCCCACACCCGGAAGATCACGTCGGACGACCGGAGCCCGTAGGGCGCCGAGGCGATCAGGTCGTACGTGGCCGACGCGATGGTCGGCGCATCACCGCGGGGCGCGGGCGGGACCCCGGCGACGGCCGCCGTGTCCGGCGCCACCGCGATGAACGTGGAGGTGTAGTCGACGTTCTCCATGATTCAGACGCTAGACCGGAGCACCGACAGCCCTTACGACGAGCTCAGTGCGTCCTTGAGCTTGATCCGACCGCCGCTGCGCAGCACGGCGTTGGAGTAGACCCGCCCCGCCAGCCACACCAGCACCGGGATGAGCGCCAGCGACAGCCCGAGCGACAGGGCGACCTCCCACGGCTCGACCTCGCCCAGGGCGATCCGCATGGGCATGAGCAGCGGCGCGCAGAACGGGACGAACGACAGCCACACCACCAGCGGGTTCGTCGGGTCCCACGGCGCGATGCTCACGCCGATGATGTACGGCACCATCATCAGCGTCATGACCGGCGCGGTCACCGAGCCGACGTCCTCCTGCCGGGAGACCAGCGCCGCGAGCGCGCCCAGCGCCAGCGCATACATGGTGAAGCCGACGATGAACCAGATGATCACCCAGAGCGCGGTCGAGCCGAGGTTGATCGAGCTGGAGTCGACGAGGCCCAGCGCGAACGCGGTTCCCACGCCCGAGGCGACGACCAGCACCACCTGCGACAGACCGATCACCCCGATGCCCAGGACCTTGCCGGCCATGAGCTGCCACGGCCGGACCGTCGCCAGCAGCAGCTCGACCACGCGGCTCGACTTCTCCTCGACCACGCCCTGCGCCACCAGCTGCCCGGCGGTCATGAGCGAGATGAACAGCAGGATCCCGGCGACGAACCCGGCGACGATCTGCCCGCCGTCGCGCTCCGGCTCGGGCTCCAGCGCGGTGACCGCGGGCGACGCCTGAGCGATCTCGCGCCCGACCTCGCCGGGGTCGCCCCCGAGCTCGGTCACGGCGGTCGACAGCGCCTCCTGCTGCGCCAGCGAGGCGAACACGGGGGCCAGCGAGTCGGGGAGCTTGGTGTGCACGACGACCGTCAGCGGGTCGGTCGAGGTGATCAGCGCGTCGATGGTCCCGTCCTTGAGCAGCGCCTCGCCGCTCGCCTGGTCGGCGACCTCCTGCGTCTCGATCGTCGCGCCGGTGACCTTGCCCGTGGCCACGACCTGGTCCGCGACGTCCGCGGCCTCGGAGGTGACGCCGACGTGCTGCGTCGAGTCCTGCTTGCCGACGAAGCTGAGCAGCACGCCGCCCAGCACGACGGCGGCGACCAGCGCGATCGTCGTCCAGACGAAGGCCTTGGACCGGATGCGGGTGCTGATCTCGCGGCCGGCGATGAGGCGCACGGCCGCGCCAGAGGACAGCTCGACGAGGGTCGGTCGGGGGGTCATGCGGACACCGCCTGCTTCTCCGGCGCGTCGGCGTCGGTGCTGACCACGTGCCGGTAGAGCTCGGTGAGCGACGGCCGCAGGAGACTGAACTCGCGCACCGCGCCGGCTGACAGGGCCGCCCGCAGGATCTGCTGGTCGGCATCGTCGGCAGCCTGCCCCTGCACCTCCACCACCGACCGCGGTCCGTCGGTCGACACGACGCGCGCCGACGGCACCGCCGACACCCACGACGCCGCCGGCGGCCCGTCCACCACCCAGCGGCGGTGGTCGGTGCGACGCAGCTCCTCGATCCCGCCGAACGCCACCATCGAGCCGGCCTTGATGATGCCGACCCGGTCGCACAGCGCCTCGACCAGCTCGAGCTGGTGCGAGCTGAACAGCACCGGCACGCCCGCCGCGGCCTGGTCCCGCAGCACCCCGCTCATCACGTCGACCGCGACCGGGTCGAGGCCCGAGAACGGCTCGTCGAGCACCAGGATCTCGGGGGAGTGGACAAGCGCCGCGGCCAGCTGCACGCGCTGCTGGTTGCCCAGCGACAGCTTGAGGATCTCGTCGCCGCGCCGCTCACCGATGCCCAGCACCTCGGTCCAGTGCTCCATCGCGTCCGTGGCGGACTTGGTAGACAGCCCGTGCAGTCGCGCCAGGTAGACCAACTGGTCGCTGACCTTCATGCGCGGGTACAGGCCGCGCTCCTCGGGCATGTACCCGATGCGCCGCCGCACGGCCAGGTCGACCGGCCTGCCGTCCCACCGCACCTCGCCCGAGTCGGCCTCCAGCACGCCGAGCACGATCCGCATGGTCGTCGACTTGCCGGCCCCGTTGGAGCCGACGAAGCCGACGATCTCGCCCGCGCGCACCTCCATCGAGAGGTCGCGCAGCGCGCGGATGTCGCCGTAGGTCTTGTTGAGGGACTCCATCGTCAGTGCACCCATGCGTCCCATCGAAACAGACGGCACCGACGAAAGGCGACGAGATACGGACAACCGAAGGCGGTTCCCCGTCAGCCTTCCCGGACCACGGCGACCCCGCCAGCGGCGACCACCAGTGCACCCGCCACGGCCTCGTCGCGCAGCAGCTCGTGCCCGCTCGCCGCGACCTTGACCTCGTCGTCCGTGTGGTTGAGCACGAACAGCCACGACCGGTCGTCGGCGCCGTGGCGTCGCACGATCTCGACCCCCTCCGGCGCGTCGGCGGCCGTCAGCCCGGCCTCCGCGACGAGCGCGTCGGTCACGGCCTGCAGCCCGTCGGCGTCGAGACGCGTCGCCAGGTACCAGGCGGCTCCCGCGCCGACCTGCCGACGAGTCAGCGCCGGCCAGCCGGCGAGGTCGCCGTCGGCGAACGTGCGGACCGCGGTCGTCCCCTCGGCGAGGTGGATCTGCTCCGACCAGACGTCCGCCGCCGACCCGTCGTCCAGCGTCAGCGTCTCGCCGTCCTGCAGCGCCCAGATCTCCTGCGACCGGACGCCCAGCAGCTCGCGGAACGCGCCCGGGTAGCCGCCGAGGCGGATGTGGTCGTGCTCGTCGACGATCCCGGAGAAGTACGTGACCAGCACGGACGCCCCGTCGGCAGCCGCGGCCGCGATGTTCGCCGCGTCCGCGTCCGTGACCAGGTAGAGCGTCGGCACGACGACGAGCGAGTAGCCCGACAGGTCCGCCGAGGGACGCACGATGTCGACGGTGATGTTCCGCTGCCACAGCGCCCGGTAGTGCGCCAGCACGCGGTCGGGGTAGGTGACCGCGGCGGACGGGTGGCTGTCCAGCTCGGTGCCCCACCAGGCCGGGTAGTCGAAGACGATCGCGGCCTGGGCCCGGACGCGGCTGTCCGAGACCTCGGAGATGGCCTTCAGAGCCGCCCCCAGCGCGACCGTGTTCCGCCAGACGTCCGTGTCCGTGCCCGCGTGCGGCAGCATCCCCGAGTGGAACTTCTCCGCCCCCGCGGCGGACTGCCGCCACTGGAAGAACATCACCGCGTCGGCGCCGCGGGCCACGTGCGCCAGCGAGTGCCGGAGCATCTCGCCCGGCCGCTTCGTGCGGTTGCGCGGCTGCCAGTTCACGGCGCTCGTCGAGTGCTCCATGAGCATCCACGGCTCGCCGCCGGCCACGCCGCGCGTCAGGTCCGCGCTGAACGCGAGCTCGATGTGCGCCTCGGGGTCGTGGGCGCGCGTGTAGTGGTCGTTCGCGATGACGTCGAGGTCGTCGGCCCAGGAGAAGTAGTCCATCCACTTCGTGCCGGTCGACAGCATGAGGTTGGTCGTCGTCGGGATGTCCGGCGTGACCTCGCGCAGGACGTCGCGAAGCGCGCGGTAGTGGACCAGGAGCTCGTCCGACGAGAACCGCGCGAAGTCGAGCTGCTGCGTCGGGTTCGGGTACGTCGGGGCGCTGCGCGGGGGCAGCACCTCGTCGAAGTCGTCGTACCGCTGCGACCAGAACGCCGTGCCCCAGGCGTCGTTGAGCGCCTCGACCGTGCCGTACCGGCCCGCGAGCCAGCGGCGGAAGGCGGCCGCGGCGTCGTCGGAGAAGTCGTGCGGCACGTGGCAGCCGAGCTCGTTGTCCACGTGCCAGATCGCGAGCGCGGGGTGGTCCTTGTAGCGCTCGGCCATCGTCCGCGTCATGCGCAGGGCGTACTCGCGGTACAGCGGCGCGGACACCCGGTACGCCTGCCGACCACCCGGGTGCAGCACTGTCCCGTCGGCGAGCACGGGCAGCAGCTCGGGGTGCTTGCGCGTCAGCCACGGCGGCGGGCTGGCGGTCGCCGTCGCGAGCGCGACCTTGATGCCCGCGGCGGCGAGCCGGTCGAGCACGTCGTCCAGCCAGCCGAAGTCGTGCTCGCCCTCGCGCGGCTCCAGCTGCGCCCAGCTGAAGATCCCGACGCTGACCAGCGTCACGCCGGCCTGCTGCATGAGCTCCACGTCCTCGATGCGTGTAGCCAGGGGCCACTGCTCGGGGTTGTAGTCGCCGCCGTACTGGATCATCGGGTCCTCATCTGTGTGGGTCGCAGGTCTTCGATGCCGTGCAGGAAGCCGTCGCGCAGCTCGCTGCCCGGGGCCAGGTCGTCCTTGGTCACGGGCCGGCCGAGCGAGGCCGACGCGTAGATGGCGGTGACCAGCTCGAGCGAGCGGTGCGGGTCCGACGCCACCGGCGGCAGGCTCTCACCCGTGCGCAGCGCAGCGTAGACGGCGCGCAGCAGGGGCGTGTGACCGGAGGGCTCGTCGTCGACCGGCAGCGTCCACGACGCGGGCGCGTCCGCCGGTTCGCCGCCGGTGCGGTCGGGGGCCGGCGTGAGCCGCCACGAGCGGGCGTCGTGCCCGTACAGGTGCTCGACCTCGACCGTGCCGAGCGTGGTGTCGACCCGCACGTAGCTGGTTTGCCGGGGCGCGAGCGCGGTGGTCAGCACCGACACGATCGCGCCGTTGGCGAACCGGATGACGGCGGTCGACGTGTCCTCGGTCTCCAGGTCGCGGTCCAGGCGGAACGCGCGCGCGTCGACCTCGGCCCACTCGCCCAGCAGGAACCCGAGCAGGTCGAGCTGGTGGATGCCGAGCCCTAGCAGCGGCCCGCCGCCCTCGGTGGCCCACTTCCCGCGCCACGGGACCGCGTAGTAGTCCTCCTGCTTGCGGTACCAGAGCGTGTGGCAGACGCCGACGAGCGGGCGGCCGAGCGCCCCGTCCGCGAGCAGCTTCTGCACGTGCCCGACGGCGGTCCCGGTGCGCTGCTGGAACACCACGGCGTACTGGCGGCCTACCTCGTGGGCGACCTCGAGGACCGCGTCCAGGTCCTTGAGGGAGAGCACCGGCGGCTTCTCGCAGACCACGTGGGCGCCGGCGCGCAGAGCGGTGATCGCCTGGTCCTTGTGCAGGCCGGGCGGGGTGCACAGGTGGACGACGTCGACGGTCTCGTTCGAGAGGAGCTCGTCCAGGCTGTCGTACCGGCCGGCAACGCCGAACTCGTCGGCAAACGCGTCCCGCACAGCCGGGCTGGGGTCCGCGACCGCGACGACCTCCGCCAGCGGGTCCGCCGCCAGCACCGCCGCGTGCGCGTGGGCGATGGCCCCGGTCCCGACGAGGGCAACCCTGAGCACTTCCGTCACGTCCGCTCCTTTGCGTCGACTCTCGACCGTGCGTGGCAACGGTAAGCGCTTGCCTGCCGATCCGTCCATGCGCTGCGGCTCCCTGCGTCCGGGCGGACGCGCGGAGACTGGCCACTCCCCGGGCGTTTGGCCTGCGCGACGTCGCGGGTTTCGGACGAAGTCGTGAGTTGCAACCCGCGACTTCGTCCGAAACTCACGAACTCGCCGCCGGCGCGGGCCGGACGACATCGACTCGGCTGCAGCGCCGTGCTGGCGTCCGAGCGACCCCTCAGGCCGACGGGTCCGACGAGCCTCGGACCACCAGCTCCGGCTGGAACTGGATGCGCTGGTGCTGGAAGTTCGCACCCTCCGCTCGCTGGCGCAGCAGCAGGTCGGCGGCGGTCCAGCCGAGCTGGTGCGTCGGCTGCCGGACGGACGTGAGCGGCACGGTGAGCATCGACGCGAAGACGACGTCGTCGTACCCGACCACCGCCATCTCGCCGGGGATGGCGACGCCGTGCGCCCGCAGCGCGCGCAGGGCGCCCAGCGCGGTGAGGTCGTTGACGCAGAACAGGGCCGTCGGACGCTCGCCGGGCAGCGCGAACAGCTCCTCGATGCCGGTCTCTCCGCCGTCGGCGTTGAGCGAGCCGATGGTGATCTCGACGAGCGCGTCGGCGGGCTCAAGCCCGGCGGCGTCGAGCGCGGCGAGCACGCCGGCGCGCCGGTCGATGCACTGCTTGATGGTGAGCGGCCCGTTGATGAACGCGATGCGCGTGTGCCCGAGGGCGATGAGGTGCTCGACGGCGAGGGCGCCGCCGCGGACGTCGTCGACCGCGACGGACGAGATGTCGTCCACCGGGGAGGTGGCGTCGAGCAGGACGACGTCGATGCCGCGGTCGCGCAGGGCGAGCAACCCGTCCAGCGACCCGGCGGACGGCGTGACCATGACGCCCTGCACGCCGTGCTCCTCGAACAGCCGCAGGTACCGCGCCTCGCGCTCGGGGTCCTCGTCGGACGACGACAGCATGAGGGTGTACTCGTCGGCGGCCAGCCGGTCCTCGACCCCGCGGGCTACCTCGGTGAAGAACGGGTTGGCGATGTCGAGCACGATGGCACCGACCGTCTGGATGGTCCCGGCGCGCAGCTGCCGCGCCGAGGCGTTGCGGACGAACTGCAGCTCCTCGATCGCCACCAGCACCCGGTCGCGCGTGGAGTCGCTGACCTGGTCGGGGCGGTTGAGCACGTTGGAGACGGTGCCGACGGAGACGCCGGCCCGCCGGGCGACGTCCGTGATGGACGGGCGGCGGTCGGCGCGTCCCCGTGTCGTCGTCGACATGGACACTCGTCCTCCCCGTGAAGCGTGCGATCAGGTGGGCCGATGGTAGTTGTCACCGTCGAGGCCACCACGGCGCCCCGCGGCATCACTTCTTGTGACGCCGGACCGCCCGCCACTAGCGTGCAGCATCGTGAATCGATTCACCACCCTTGAGGGCAAAGACTATGGTTCGGATCTTCGCTCTCGCGGGGCCGGCCGGGCATCCGGCGGATGCGGGCGTGCCTCTCGCCCCTTGACAGCGTGGCAAACGCGTTCGTAGAGTGCGTGAATCGTTTCAAAGGCGATTCGAGAAAGGTGTCGGCATGACCCGCGTGTGCTTCATCTCCCGCGTTCGGCCCGACCGGCTGGACGAGTACCGGTCCCGGCACGCCGCCGTGTGGCCCGAGATGCTCGAGGCCCTGCGGGACACCGGCTGGCGCGACTACTCGCTGTTCCTCGCCGACGACGGCCTGCTCGTCGGCTACCTCGAGACCGACGACTACGCCGCCGCCCAGGAGGCCATGACCCGCACCGCGGTCAACCCGCGCTGGCAGGCCGAGATGAGCGACTTCTTCGTCGACGACGGCAACCCGGACGAGGGCTTCCGCGTCCTCGACGAGGTGTTCCACCTGGAGGACCAGCTGCTCGCGGCCGGCCTCCCGACCTACTCCCAGGAGCTCCGCGCATGACCATCACTGACGTCCTGGCCCAGCAGACGATCGAGCTCCCCTCGTGGGCGTTCGGCAACTCGGGCACCCGGTTCAAGGTGTTCGCGCAGCAAGGCGTCCCGCGCGACCCGTACGAGAAGATCGCCGATGCGGCCCAGGTGCACCGCTACACGGGCGTCGCCCCGCGGGTGAGCCTGCACATCCCGTGGGACCTGGTCGACGACTACGACGACCTCGCCGCGCACGCCGCGCGGCTCGGCGTCAGCATCGGGGCGATCAACTCGAACCTGTTCCAGGACGACGACTACATGCTCGGCTCGCTGACGCACCCGTCCGCGGCCGTCCGCAAGAAGGCCGTCGCGCACCACCTGCAGTGCATCGACGTCATGCGCGCCACCGGGTCCACGGACCTCAAGCTCTGGCTGCCGGACGGGTTGAACTACCCCGGGCAGGACTCGCTGCGCGCCCGGCAGGACCGGCTCGCGGACTCGCTGGCCGAGATCTACGCGGCCCTCGACCCGAACCACCGGCTGATCCTCGAGTACAAGTTCTTCGAGCCCGCGTTCTACTCGATGGACATCCCCGACTGGGGCACGTCGCTGCTGCACTGCCTGGCGCTGGGGGACCGCGCGTTCGTCGTGCTGGACACCGGGCACCACGCGCCGGGCACCAACATCGAGTTCATCGTCGCCCAGCTGCTGCGCGCGGGCCGGCTCGGGGCGTTCGACTTCAACTCGCGGTTCTACGCCGACGACGACCTCATGGTCGGGTCCGCGGACCCCTTCCAGCTGTTCCGGATCATGCACGAGATCGTGCAGTCGGGGGCTCTGTCGCCGGACTCCGGCGTCAACTTCATGCTCGACCAGTGCCACAACATCGAGCCGAAGATCCCCGGGCAGATCCGCTCGGTGATGAACGTCCAGGAGGCGACCGCGAAGGCGCTGCTCGTCGACGCCGACGCGCTGCTGGCGGCGCAGACGGCCGGTGACGTGCTGGGCGCGAACGGCCTGGTGATGGACGCGTACAACACGGACGTGCGCCCGCTGCTCGCGCAGCTGCGGGAGTCGCAGGGCCTCGACCCCGATCCGATCGGGGCGTACAAGGCATCGGGGTACGCGGAGAAGATCGTCGCCGAGCGAGTCGGCGGCACGCAGGCGGGATGGGGAGCATGAGCAGGGCAAATACGAGCGCCGCAGACGAGCTGGTCGCCCGGTCGAACAGGCTGGGTGCGGACCCGCGCACGACGAACTACGCCGGCGGGAACACCTCGGCCAAGGGCACGGCGACGGACCCGGTCACCGGGTCGGACGTCGAGCTGCTCTGGGTCAAGGGCTCCGGCGGCGACCTGGGCACGCTGACGGAGAAGAACCTCGCGGTGCTGCGTCTGGACCGGCTGCGCGCGCTGGTCGACGTGTACCCGGGGGTCGAGCGCGAGGACGAGATGGTCGCCGCGTTCGACTACTGCCTGCACGGCAAGGGTGGTGCGGCGCCGTCGATCGACACGGCGATGCACGCGCTAGTCGACGCGGTGCACGTCGACCACCTGCACCCGGACTCCGGGATCGCGTTCGCGACCGCCGCCGACGGGGAGGCGCTGACCGAGGAGGTCTTCGGCGACTCGGTCGTGTGGGTGCCCTGGCGCCGGCCCGGCTTCCAGCTCGGCCTGGACATCGCGGAGATCAAGGCGAAGAACCCGCAGGCCATCGGCTGCATCCTGGGCGGGCACGGCATCACGGCCTGGGGAGACACGTCCGACGAGGCCGAGGAGCGCTCGCTGGAGATCGTGCGGACCGCGGAGGCCTTCATCGCCGAGAAGCTCGCCGCCGGCCCGCACCCGTTCGGTGACGTGGTGGTGAGCCCGCTGTCCGACGACGAGCGCCGCGCCCGCGCCGCCGCCCTGGCGCCGGTGATCCGGGGTCTGGCCTCGACGGACAAGCCGCAGGTCGGGCACTACACATCCTCCGACGTGGTGCTGGACTTCGTGTCCCGCGCTGCGCTGGGTCGCCTCGCCGAGCTGGGCACCTCCTGCCCGGACCACTTCCTTCGCACCAAGGTCAAGCCGCTCGTGGTGGACCTGCCGTCGGACGCGCCCCTGGAGGACGTCGTCGGCCGGCTCAAGGAGCTGCACGCGCTGTACCGGGCCGACTACCAGGGCTACTACGACCGCAACGCGACGCCGGACAGCCCGGCGATCCGCGGCGCCGACCCGGCGATCGTGCTGGTCCCGGGCGTCGGGATGTTCTCGTTCGGCAAGGACAAGCAGACGGCGCGTGTGGCCGGCGAGTTCTACGTCAACGCGATCAACGTCATGCGCGGCGCCGAGGCGATCAGCACCTACGTGCCCATCGACGAGGCCGAGAAGTTCCGCATCGAGTACTGGGCACTCGAGGAGGCCAAGCTCGCGCGCATGCCCAAGCCCAAGCCGCTGGCCACCCGCGTCGCGGTCGTCACCGGGGCGGGGTCGGGCATCGGGCGCGCGATCGCCGAGCGGCTCGCGGCCGAGGGCGCGTGCGTCGTCGTCGCGGACCTCAACCTCGAGGGCGCGTCCGAGGTGGCCGCGTCCCTGGGCGGCCCCGACGTGGCCGTCGCTGTGCAGGCCGACGTCACCTCCGAGGAGGACATCGCCCGCCTGATCGCGGAGACCTCGCTCGCCTTCGGCGGCGTCGACCTCGTGGTCAACAACGCCGGGCTGTCCATCTCCAAGCCGCTGCTGGAGACGACCGCCCGCGACTGGGACCTGCAGCACGACGTCATGGCGCGCGGCTCGTTCCTGGTGGCGCGCGAGGCGGCCCGGGCGATGATCGCCCAGGACATGGGCGGCGACATCGTCTACATCGCCTCCAAGAACTCGCTGTTCGCCGGGCCGAACAACATCGCCTACTCGGCCACCAAGGCCGACCAGGCCCACCAGGTACGGCTGCTCGCGGCCGAGCTGGGTGCGCACGGCATCCGCGTCAACGGGGTCAACCCCGACGGCGTCGTGCGCGGGTCCGGCATCTTCGCCGGCGGCTGGGGCGCTCAGCGCGCCGCGACCTACGGCGTGCCGGAGTCCGAGCTGGGCGCGTACTACGCCCAGCGCACGCTGCTCAAGCGCGAGGTCCTGCCCGAGCACGTGGCCGCGGCGGTCTTCGCGCTGACGGGCCCGGACCTGGTGCAGACGACAGGCCTGCACGTCCCGGTCGACTCGGGCGTGGCGGCGGCCTTCCTGCGATGAGCCTCGAGAACGTCGCCTCACCGCGAGAACGGCACTGCTGGGTGCCGTTCTCGCGGCGATCGGCCGTTCTCGGCGACGGGGCGAGCCGGTGAGCGCGTTCGCGGCGGTCGATCTCGGGGCGTCGTCCGGACGGGTCATCGTCGGGACCGTCGTCGACGGCCGTGTGACCCTGCACGAGGTCAACCGGTTCCCCAACGGGCCGGTGCGCGTGGGCGGGTCGCTGCACTGGGACGTGCTCGGGCTCTACCGCGGGATCCTCGACGGGCTGCGCGCGGCGACCCGCGAGGCGGGCGTGCTCGACGGCATCGGCATCGACTCGTGGGCGGTCGACTACGGGCTGCTCGACGCCGACGGAGCCCTGCTCGGCAACCCGTTCCACTACCGGGACGCCCGGACCGACGGAGTGCCGTCGAAGGTCTTCGCGACGATCCCCGCCGCGGACCTCTACGCGCGCACCGGACTGCAGGTGCAGCCCTTCAACACGGTGTTCCAGCTCGTCGCCGCGCAGGGGACCGCCGCGCTGGCCGCCGCGCGCGGCGCGCTGCTCATCCCGGACCTGCTCGGCTACTGGCTGACGGGCGTGCGGGTGGCGGAGGTGACCAACGCGTCCACCACGGGCCTGCTCGACGCGACGACGCGCACATGGGCGACCGACCTGGCGGAGCGGCTCGGCATCGACGCGCGGCTGCTCCCGCCGCTGCGCGACGCCGGCGAGCTGCTCGGGCACGTCCGCGAGGACATCGGGCTGCCCGGGCACGTGCCGGTGTGGACCGTCGGCTCGCACGACACGGCATCGGCGGTGGTCGCGGTGCCGGCCTCTTCCGACGACTTCGCCTACATCTCGTGCGGCACATGGTCGCTGGTCGGGCTGGAGCTCGACCGACCGGTGCTCACCGAGGAGAGCCGCGCCGCGAACTTCACCAACGAGGCCGGCATCGACGGCACGGTCCGGTACCTGCGCAACGTCATGGGCCTGTGGGTGCTGCAGGAGTCGATCCGCACCTGGAACGAGGCCGGCCTGCCGGCGGACCTGCCCGATCTGCTCGCGGCGGCCGCGCGGGTCCCGGCCCTGACCACGGTGGTCGACATCGACGGCCCGGCGTTCCTGCCACCCGGCGACATGCCTGCGCGCATCGCCGCGGAGGCCGTGCGGACCGGGCAGACGCCGCCGCAGTCGCAGGCCGAGACCGTGCGCTGCATCCTCGACTCGCTCGCGCTCGCGTACCGCGGGGCGGTCCGGCAGGCGTCGGCGCTCGCCGACAGACCGGTCTCCGTCGTGCACGTCGTCGGCGGCGGGGTGCGCAACGAGCTGCTCTGCCAGCTCACCGCCGACGCGACCGGGCTGCCCGTGGTCGCCGGCCCGGTCGAGGGGGCCGCGCTGGGCAACGTGCTGGTCCAGGCGCGGGCCGCGGACGTGCTGTCCGGGGGCCTGCCGGAGCTGCGGGCGGTCGGCGCACGGGGCCTCGGGCTGCGGCGGTACGAGCCGGGCGCGACGGGTGGTCCGACCGACCGGCAGTGGGACGCGGCAGCTGCGCGGACAGGACGGGACGAAGGTCCGTAGGCGGCCCGACGCGCGCTTCCTAGCGTGGAGACGAGGCCCCTCGATGGCGTCGGGCCCAGTCCCGAAGGAGTCGTCATGCGCACCGTCGTCGTCACCGGATCGGCATCGGGAATCGGTCTCGCGACCGCAGAGCTCCTGCGTGATCGCGGTGACCGGGTCATCGGCGTGGACCTCCACGACGCGGACGTCATGGCGGACCTCACCACCGTCCAGGGCCGGGCGACCATGGTCGAGCGGGTCCGGGAGCTGAGCGGCGGCACCATCGACGCGGTCGTCGCCAACGCTGGCCTCGCCCTGCCCGTTCCGGCCACCGTCGCCGTCAACTACTTCGGTGCGCTGGCCACCCTCGAGGGCTTGCGGCCGCTGCTGCTGGGCTCCGACGCGCCGTCTGCGGCGCTCACGAGCTCGATGGCGAGCCTCATGCCGTACGACGAGCTGCTGGTCGACGCCGCGCTGGCCGGCGACGAGACGAAGGCGATGGCCCGCGCGCAGGAGGTGGCCGACGCCGGCCACGGGGACCTCCTCTACGCGTCGAGCAAGGTGGCGCTGAGCCGCTGGATGCGACGGGTCGCGGCGACGCCGGAGTGGGCCGGCGCCGGCATCCCGCTCAACGGGATCGGCCCGGGGATCGTCGAGACGCCGATGACGGCCGACCTGCTCGCCACCGACGAGCAGCGCATCGCGATGGCGGGCACGGTGCCGATGCCGCTGAACGGGTACATGCAGGCCGAGGTCCCGGCCCGCCTGCTCGCGTGGCTGGTGAGCGAGGAGAACACGCACCTGTGCGGTCAGCTGGTCTTCGTCGACGGCGGCTCGGACGCGGTGATCCGCGGCGACAGCACCTGGTGACGCGACAGACCGACGCGCGGTGCCGCTGCGGACGGGTCCGCGCGCCGGTCGTGCCATCGTCCGCCGGCGCCCCCGCTGTCGCGGGGACCAAGGTCCCGCGTGCGGGGGCGTCGTCGGCGCCAGGATGAGATGAAACGATTCATCCCGATCGAGAGGTGTCGGCCATGCTGCAGTCCCACCGCACCGCGCAGGCGACCCCGCAGGTGCGCGACGAGATCCTGTACTACTGCCGCGAGTCCGTCCGGGCCGGCCTGAACTTCAACACCCAGGGCAACATCAGCGTGCGCCTGGGCGACGAGGCCATCGTCATCACGCCGTCGGGCGTGCGGTACGACCTGATGACCCCCGACGACCTCGTGATCGTCGACCTCGACGGCAACGTCCTGTCGGGAAGCCTGCTGCCGTCGACCGAGCTGCCCGTGCACCTCGCGCACTACCGTCGGCGCCCCGAGGTGCAGGCGATCGTGCACACCGAGTCGACGTTCGTGAACGTGCTCGGCGTCCTCGGCCGGACGATCGACCCCGTCCTGCTGAACATGGTGCTCTACGCCAAGGGTCCGGTCCCGGTCATGCCGTTCGAGTTCTCGACGCACGCGGAGTTCGGCCGGCGCAGCGCCGAGCTCATGGGCGACGACGTCAACGCGGTCGTGTGGGCGAACCACGGGCTGCTGGCGGTCGGCACGTCCCTCGAGCTCGCGTTCAAGGTGGCCGTCGCGGTCGAGGAGAACGCCGAGGTGCTGCACCACGCCAGCCTCGCCGGCGTCCCGAACGTGCTGGTCTACGACCGCATCGTGGTCCCCGAGGGCGCGCGGCTGCCCTGAGCTCAGCCGAGCGTGCCCGCGACGACGAGCAGCACCGGCACGCACAGAACGGTCGTCACGAGGCCGGCGTCCCTCGCGAGCGCCTCGCCGTGCCGGTATTGCATCGCGTAGACGAGGACGTTCTGCGCGGTCGGCAGCGCCGCCATGGCGACGACCGCGAGCAGGGCGTGCGGGGGGAGGCCGAGGGTCGTGCCGAGCCCCCACGCCAGCAACGGCTGCACGACCGTGCGCAGGGCGACGGCGAGGGCCAGGTCGCGCCGGGGGGCCGCCGTGTCGACCGACCGCGGCACGGCGAGCGACATGCCGAATGTGAGCAGCGCGAGCGGGGCGGCGGCGGCGCCGACCAGCCGGAAGGGCTCGAACACCACGTCGGGCAGGTGCCAGGGAAGCGCGGCGAGGATCAGCCCGACGAGGGTCGCGACGATGATCGGGTTGCTCAGGGTGCGCCGCAGGACCGGTCCGGGCCGCAGGGGACCCGTCCGCGCGTCGAGCACCGCGAACGCGATCGGCGCCAGGACCAGCAGCTGGAACAGGAGCGTCGGCACCACGGCGACGGCGTCGGCGAGCAGGTACACCGCCAGCGGGAGCCCGATGTTGCCCGCGTTGACGTAGGAGGACGCGAGCGTGCCGACGGTGGCGTCCGCCGCGGACCGGCGCCACCCGAACCGGAGCACGAGGACGGCGACGAGCGCGACGACGGCGGTCGAGCTCCACGTGACGACGGCCGTGCGGGACAACAGCAGGTGCAGATCGGCATGCGCGACCGTGGTGACGAGCAGGGCGGGCGTCGCGACGGTGAAGACGACGCGCGCGAGCACCGGGGCCGCCCGCTCGCCGAGCACGCCGCGGCGCGCGAGCAGCCAGCCGAGCGCCACGACCAGGCCCATGGTGCCGAGCGCGGTGACGACGGCCGTCATCGAGGGATCACGCGCCCGATCCTCGCACGGGGCCTTTCGTCGGGAAAGCGCTTGCCTCGGTGCCGTGCGGCATGGCACGATCGGATTCGACGCGCAGGTCACGCGCGCGTCCCGCACACGAGAGAAGGCAACGATGCCGGCAGTCGCACTGGTCACCGGGGGCAATCGGGGGATCGGCCTCGGGATCACGAGGCGGCTGCTCGCCGACGGCTTCGCGGTCTCCATCCTGGCCACGCGCGAGGAGCCGACCGAGCTGCTGGAGTCGTTGGACGCGCCCGGTCGGGTGCGCTACGTGCGCGGCTCGGTGGCCGACCTCGAGGACCACGCACGCTTCGTCGACGACGCGGTCGAGGCCTGGGGTCGCCTCGACCTGCTGGTGAACAACGCCGGGGTCGCTCCCGCCGTGCGGGCGGACCTCCTCGAGGCCGGCCCCGAGAGCTTCGACCGGGTGCTCGGCATCAACCTGCGCGGGCCGTACTTCCTCACGCAGACGTTCGCCAACCGGGTCATCGCGCTCGACTCCCCGAACCTCCCGCGCGCCACGGTCGTCAACGTGTCGAGCATCTCCGCGACCGCCGTCTCCACCAACCGCGGCGACTACTGCGTCTCCAAGGCCGGCGTCGCCATGGCCACCCAGCTGTTCGCGGTCCGCCTGGCCCCCGAGGGGATCGTCGTCTACGAGGTGCGGCCCGGCGTGATCGCCACCGACATGACCGCGGGCGTCACCGAGAAGTACGACGCGATGATCGAGGAGGGCCTCGCGCCCATCAACCGCTGGGGCCGACCGTCCGACGTCGCCGGCGCCGTCTCGATCCTCGCGTCCGGCCAGACCCCGTACTCCACCGGCGAGGTGTTCCACGTCGACGGCGGCCTGCACATCCCGGTGCTGTGATGTCCTCGGAGCTGAACGGCGTCCCGGTCGTCACCGTCAACACCGTCGTCGTCGGCACCGGTTCGGCCGGCTTCTGCGCGGCCGACCGCCTCTGGGAGCTGGGCCAGACCGACGTCGTCATGGTCGCCGACAAGGTCAACGCGGGCTCGTCGCGGAACGCCGGCTCCGACAAGCAGACGTACTACAAGCTCACGCTCTCGGGCGGCGACGGTGACTCCGTGCGGGAGATGGCCGAGACGCTGTACTCCGGCGGCGCGATGGACGGCGACAACGCACTCGCCGAGGCGGCCCTGAGCGCCCGCGGGTTCCTGCGGCTGTGCGACCTCGGCGTCCCGTTCCCGCAGAACCGGTACGGCGAGTTCATCGGCTACAAGACCGACCACGACCCGCGTCGTCGGGCCACGTCCGTCGGGCCGTACACCAGCCGGTCGATGGTCGAGCAGCTGGAGAAGAAGGTCCACCGCAACGGCACGCGCATCTACGACGAGTGCCGCGTGGTCGACGTGATCGTCTCCGACGGAGCCGTCGCCGGGCTGCTGGTGCTGCGCACGGACGTGCCGCACGACGGCGTCGAGAGCCCGTTCCTGCTGTTCCGCTGCACCAATCTCGTCTACGCGACGGGCGGCCCCGCCGGGATGTACGCGACGCGCGTCTTCCCGAACGGCCAGTGGGGCGCGTCCGGCGCGGCCTACCGCGCGGGCGTGCACGGCAAGAACCTCACCGAGTGGCAGTTCGGGCTGGCCTCCACTCACCCGCGCTGGAACGTGTCCGGCACATACATGCAGGTCATCCCCACGTTCGTCTCGACGGATGCCGACGGGGGCGACGAGCGGGAGTTCCTCACCGAGGCGATTCCCGACTACGGGCAGCTCATGTCGCTGGTGTTCCTCAAGGGGTACCAGTGGCCGTTCGACATCCGGAAGGCGCGCGACGGCTCGTCGCTGATCGACCTGCTGGTCTACCGCGAGACCGTCCTGCGCGGGCGTCGGGTGTTCCTCGACTTCCGTCGGAACCCGGTCTCTCCGGAGTTCGATCCCTCCGCGCTCAGCCCCGAGGCGCACAAGTACCTCGACCGTGCGGGCGTGCTCTTCGGCACGCCGATCGAGCGGCTGCGGCGCATGAACGAGCCCGCGTACCAGTTCTACCTGGGCAAGAACCCGTACGTGGACCTCGAGACGACGATGCTCGAGGTCGACGTCTGCGCCCAGCACAACAACGGCGGGCTCGTCGTCGACGCCTGGTGGCAGTCCAACATCGAGGGCTTCTTCCCGGTGGGGGAGGCCGGCGGAGCGCATGGCGTGTACCGGCCCGGCGGCGCGGCGCTGAACAGCGGGCAGGTGGGCGCGACGAGGGCGGCGCAGTTCATCGCGGCGCGGCGCTCGACCGACCCGGCACCGTTCGACGACGCCGCGATCCCGGTGCTCGCCGCGGCGCTCGCGCTGGTTGCCGCCGCCTCCGAGCGAGCGGCGGCCGGCGTCCCCGACAACACCGGCGACCTCCTGCGCGAGGTCCAGGTGCTCATGAGCGCCAAGGCCGGGCCCGTGCGATCCGCGGAGTCGATCCACGAAGCCCTCGTCCAGGTCCACGCGTGGCTCTCGGAGTACGAGTCGACGGTCTCGGCCGATGCCTCGTCGCGCCGCTCCATCAACCGCACCTTCCTGGTCCGCGACATCCTCACCAGCGCGTACGTGTACCTGTCGGCCATGGCGGACTACGTCGCGCACGGTGGTCGGTCTCGCGGATCGGTGCTCTACACCGACCCCGCCGGCGAGATCCCGCACGGGTTGACCGAGCTGCCGTCGGTGTTCCGGTTCACCCTGGACGGCGGCGCGCTCGACGACGAGGTGCAGGAGACGTCGTGGGCGCCCGCACCGGGGTGGCTCCCGGTGGTTCCGCGTGAGTCCGACGACCCCGCCGGCGAGCCCGTCTTCCGCTGGCGCCCACGCCGGCCGATCCCCGAGGACGACGACTTCTTCGAGAACGTGTGGCGCGAGTTCCGCGAGCACGGGAACGTTCACTGATGGGGTTCCCGGTCACCGTCCCGCTGCCCGACCCGCGTGTCGAGATCCGCGGCGCAGCCTGGCTCGAGGAGTCCCTCGACGGCGTGCTCCCACACCGGCTGCCTGCCTGGGCGCGCACGCAGTTCCCCGACGACTTCATGGCGATGGTCGAGGAGCAGCCCTCGGGCGTCCGCCTGCGCTTCCGCACCGCAGCCCGCAAGGTCATCCTCGACGTCCGGGTGCTCCGCGTGGCCGTGGACCCCGCGCCGCCCGGGGCGCCGCAGCCGTTCGACGTCCTCGTCGACGGCGTCGCCGTGCCGCAGCCCGCGGGCGTGGCGGAGGCGGCGGGAGTCATCGCCCTCGAGCCGCTGGCCGGGACGACCGTCGAGCGACCAGGACCCGCCGGACCCGTGCACCTCGTGCTCGGCGGCGACGGCTCGGTCGAGCGCGACGTCGAGATCTGGCTGCCGCCGGGCGAGACGGTTCGCCTCATCGCGCTCACGGCCGACGCCGCGGTGTCCGCGCCGCAGCCCGTCGGGTCGCCGCGCTGGGTGCACCACGGCTCGTCGATCAGCCACGGCGCCGGCGCGGCCTCGGCCCTCGGTGCCTGGCCGGTGGTCGCCGCCCACGCGGCCGGCCTCGACCTGGTGAATCTCGGCTTCTCCGGCAACGCAGTGCTCGACCCGTTCGTCGCGCGCGCCATCCGCGACCAGCCGGCCGACGTCATCACCCTCAAGCTGGGCATCAACGTGGTCAACCACGACGCGATGCGCCTGCGCGCGTTCGTCCCCGCCGTGCACGGCTTCCTCGACACGATCCGCGAGGGCCACCCGGCCACACCCCTGGTCGTCGTCTCGCCGCTGCTCTGCCCGCTGGTGGAGACGACCCCCGGGCCGACCTCCCTCGACCCCGCGGACCCGTCGGTGTTCCGCACGCTCGGCCAGCCGTCCGAGGTCGCCGACGGCAAGCTCTCGCTCACGGTGATCCGGTCAGCGCTCGCGGCCGTCGTCGCGTCGCGTGCCGACGAGGCGCTGACCTACGTCGACGGCACCTCGCTCTACGGCTGGTCCGACTGGGACGACCTGCCGATGCGGGATCTGATGCACCCCGACCCCGCGGCGCACCGGCTCATCGGGAAGCGGTTCGGCGCGGTGCTCGGCTCGCTGCTGTAGCTCAGAGCTCGCCGAGGATGCGCTGCCGGATCTCCCCGAGCTCGTCGGCCGTGATCAGGCCGCGGGCGTGCAGGTCCTGGGCCTCGGCGAGCCGAGCCTCGCTCGGGCGTTCTTCTTTCTCGGGCGCCAGCAGTCGGCTCGAGCGAGCCTGCGCGAGCAGCTGAGCCTCGGCGGTGAACGGGTCGAGGCCGGCCTTCCGCAGGACCGACGCCTTGCGGACGGCGATCACCACCGAGAAGACGATCACGCCGACGATCAGCAGCGGGATGATGACCGCCGCCGCACTGAACGTCGCGTCGAAGGCTGTGGGGGTGAGCGGGTCCATCGCAGGTCCTCCAGCGGTCGGCGTCGACGTCGTCACACGCTAGCGGCGGCGACGCCGGCCCGTCAGAGGAATGGCTGGACGTGCTCCAGATAGCGCGCCGCGAGCGCCGCGACCGTCTCGTCGCCCGGCGCGTCCCAGATCGACTCGTTGAAGATCTCGACCTCGACGTCGCCCGCGTAGCCGGCCTCGGCCACCCACCGCGTGATCGTCGGGAAGTCGATGAACCCGTCGCCCACGTGCCCGCGCGACAGCAGGGCGTCGGACGCCAGCGGCAGGATCCAGTCGCACACCTGGTAGCCCGCGATGCGGCCCGCGGCACCGGCCCGGGCGATCTGGCGCTGGAGGTCCGGGTCCCACCACACGTGATAGGTGTCGACGACGACGCCGACGACGTCCGCGGGGAACGGCTCCGCCATGTCGAGCGCCTGGCCCAGCGTTGAGATGACGGCGCGGTCGGCCGCGAAGATCGGGTGCAGCGCCTCGAGCACCAGCCGGACGCCGTGACCGGCGGCGAAGGGCGCGAGCTCGCCGATGCGGTCCGCCACCCGCTGCCGAGCGCCGACGAGGTCGCGGCCGCCGGTCCCGGGCTGCGCGGGCCGTCCTGGCTCCGTCGAGGCGGGCAGCCCGCCGACGACCATGACCAGCTCGCGGGTGCCCAGCGTCGCGGCCTCGACGATCGCGCGGCGGTTGTCGTCGAGGGCGTCCTTGGCGGCGCGGTCGTCCTCCGCCGTGAGGAAGCCGCCCCGGCACAGCGACGAGACGCGCAGCCCGGCATCGGCGACGATCTTCGCCGACTCGGTGACGCCGGCCTCGTGCACCCGGTCGCGCCACAGCCCGATCGACCCCAGCCCCGCGCGGACGGCGCCGTCGACCGCCTCCTGCAGGGTCCAGCGCTTGGTGGTCGCGGTGTTCAGCGACAGCCGGGCGAGCTCGTTGCTCACAGCGTGATCGTGGGGACGTCGAGGCGCCGGCCCTCCGCCGACGACCGCAGGCCCAGCTCGGCCAGCTGCACGCCGCGCGCGGCCGAGAGCAGGTCGAACCGGTGGGTGCGTCCGGCGACGACGTCGCGCAGGAACTCCTCCCACTGCAGCTTGAAGCCGTTGTCGAGGTCGCCGTTGGCCGGCACCTCGAGCCACTGGTCGCGGAACGACTCCGAGACGGGCAGGTCCGGGTTCCACACGGGCTTCGGGGTGTGCGCGCGCTGCTGGGCGACGCACTTGTTCAGCCCCGCGACCGCCGAGCCGTGCGTGCCGTCGACCTGGAACTCCACCAGCTCGTCGCGGTACACGCGGACGGCCCACGACGAGTTGATCTGCGCGACCACCGGGTCGCCGCCCGGCGTCTCGATCTCGAAGATCCCGTAGGCGGCGTCGTCGGCGGTCGCGTCGTACGCAGCCCCCCGCTCGTCCCAGCGCGTCGGGATGTGCGTGACGGCCTGCGCGTTCACCGTCTTGACCGTGCCGAGGATGCCCTCGAGCACGTAGTTCCAGTGGCAGAACATGTCGACGACGATGCCGCCGCCGTCCTCCTTGCGGTAGTTCCAGCTGGGGCGCTGGGCCTCCTGTCCGTCGCCCTCGAACACCCAGTAGCCGAACTCGCCGCGCAGCGACAAGATCCGGCCGAAGAAGCCCTCGTCCACCAGGCGGCGCAGCTTGACCAGACCGGGCAGGTAGAGCTTGTCGTGCACCACGCCCGCCGTGACGCCCGTGCTCTCGCGCAGCCGCGCCAGGTCGATGGCGTCCGCCAGCGTCTCGGCCGTCGGCTTCTCCGTGAAGATGTGCTTGCCGGCCTTCATCGCCGCGGCGAGGGCCTCGTACCGGCGGCTCGTCACCTGGGCGTCGAAGTAGACGTCGACCGTCGGGTCCGCGATCACCGAGTCGGCGTCCGTCGTCCAGTGCTCGACCCCGTGCAGCTCGGCCAGCTCCCGCACCTTGTCCGCGTTGCGGCCGACGAGGATCGGCTCCACCTGCACACGCGTCCCGTCCTCGAGCGTGACGCCGCCCTGGTCGCGGATCGACAGGATCGACCGGACCAGGTGCTGTCGGTAGCCCATCCGGCCGGTGATGCCGTTCATCCCGATGCGCAGGGTGCGAGTGGTCATGGGTGCTGCTCCGAGTGTTCTGGACCGCGTTGTCGGTCGGAGTGGAATGCGCTTTCCAGCGTAGCGCATCATGGTCCGGTCGCGTCAAGGGGTCCGCGGCTGATCCGGCGGCCGCGGGCCGGGCGTGGGGACGGGTCGTCGGAAGGTCTGGCCGGGCCGGGCGGTCTCGGAACCCGCCGCGTGAGCCGCCCGCTCGCGCACCCCCGCCCCTGTGGCGCGCCTGCGTGGCGGTGGGTGCGGCCTCCGCCCATCGATCCCCGCCCGCGTACGCCGCACACTCCCGCAAACCCCGGCCCCCCGGTGGCGCGCCTGCGTTGCGGTGGGTGCGGCCTCCGCCCATCGATCCCACCGGCCTGTGGCACGGCCCCGCTGTCTCTCGCGCGAGACGTGTGACGTGCGGGCCGTCCCGGCTCAGGCCCGGCTGTTCACCAGGGTCGCCACCGCCGCGCGCACGGCGGAGCGGAACGCCGCCGAGTCGGCGAGGTCGTCGCCGAACACCGCCCGCACGTCGAGCATCCGGTCCGCGAGAGCGTCGAGCGGCCCGGCGGCCGCGGCGGCGAGCGTAGGCGCAAGCGGATCGTCGAGGGCAATCCGGCGACCCTCGACCTCGAGCTCGCCCTGCGTCGTCGCGCGCACGTACGCGATCCACGCCGCCACGGTCATGGCCGCCGCCGTGGGGACCGCGCCGACCGCGAGGCGGTCACGGACGGTGCCCAGCAGGCGCTGCGGGAGCTTCTGCGACCCGTCCATGGCGACCTGCACGGTGGTGTGCCCGGTGTTCGGGTTCGCGAACCGCGCGAGGACCTCGTCGCGGTACCCGAGCAGGTCGAGTCCGTCGGGCGCGACGAGCGTCGGCAGCACGTCCTCGTCGACCAGCGCCCGCACCGCGTGGGCGAGGTCCGGGTCGTCGACCGCCTGCGCGATCGTCGCGTGGCCGCGCAGGGCGCCGAGGTACGCGAGGGTCGAGTGGCTGGCGTTGAGCACCCGGAGCTTGGCGCGCTCGAACGGCGCGACGTCCGACGTGAGGGTGGCCCCCGCGCGCTCCCAGGCGGGCCGCGGTCCGGCGAACGCGTCCTCGATCACCCATTGCGTGAACGGCTCGCCGACGACCAGCCCGGCGTCCGCCAGCCCCAGGAGCGAGCGCGCCTCGTCGCGGTGAGCGTCGGTGGTTGCCGGGACGATCCGGTCGACCATGGTCCCCGGGAACCGCACCGACGACTCGAGCCACCCCCGGAGCGCGTCCCCGCCCGGCACGGCGTCGAGCGTCGCCCCGACCAGGCCGGCCAGCACGGCACCGTTCTCCGCAAGGTTGTCGCAGCAGACGACTGTCATCGGCCCGGAGTCCCGGCGCCTGCGCAGCGCGAGCCCGCGCAGGAGCAGACCGATCGGCGAGCGCGCGGGCGCAACGTCGGCGGACGCGCCCCGCAGCTCGGTGGCGAGGTTCTCCAGATCGACCGCCAGGTCCGGGTCGGTGAGATCCGGTCCGCCTCCCGCGTCGCGCCGGTAACCCTTCTCCGTCACCGTGAGGGTCACCACGTGCGTGGTCGGCGCGGCGATCGTGTTCAGCACGCGCGCGGTGTCGGTCCCGGGAAAGGCGACGGCGCGCAGCGACCCCACGAGCCGCAGCGACGTCTCCTCGGTGCCCTTGGTGAGCACGCCGTACAGGCCGTCCTGGGGGGCCATCTGCTCGACCACCCGGGCGCTGCGCTGCGTCACGCCGAGGATGCCCCAGCCGGGCTCGCCCGTGGCCGCGGCCGCGTCTTCGGTGAACACCGCCTGGTGTGCGCGGTGGAAGGCGCCGAGGCCGAGATGGACCACGCCGATACCCACGGAGCCCGGGTCGAGCGCCGGCAGGCGGACGGCGGGGGACAGGTGCCCGGGGTCGAGCCTCCGCAGCGTCTCGCGGGACAGCCGCGGCGAGCCGACCTCCGTCATCGTGCGGCCACCGTCGATCCGCTCGCCGCGACACCGGTCGACGCGCGCACGACCAGCTCGACGCCGATGCGCACGGTCGGCGCCGCACTGCCCTCGGCGCCGGAGCTCGCGGCGTCGGATCCTGGCTGCCTCCCCGAGGCCGCAGCGCCCAGGGCGGCTGCCAGGGCGGACTCCGTCGCCGTGGGCACGGACCCCGCCTCGACGAGGAGGTCGACCGCTGCCCGACCGAGCCGCGCGAGCGGGACGTTGACGGTGGTGAGCGCCGGGGAGACCAGCGTCGCGGCCGGGATGTCGTCATACCCCACGACCGACACGTCCTCGGGCACGCTCACCCCGCGAGCCCGGAGCCGGCTGAGGATGCCGAGCGCGAGCAGGTCGTTGTGCGCGAGCACCGCGGTGACATCGCTGGCCGCGACCAGGTCGCCCGCGGCGACCCCGCCGCCGAACACCGGTGGGAAGTGTCCGAGGTCGACGACCTCGACGCTGCGCAGGCCGTGCGACGCGTGCTCGAGGCCGCGGCGCCGCTGCGCGTCCGACCACGACCCGACCGGTCCGCCGGCGAACCCGATCCGTCGGTGACCCAGGGCGTACAGGTGCGTCACGGCCTGGCGGATGCCGTCGGCGTTGTCGATCACCACGGACGGCAGCCCGGCGTGCAGGCGGTTGACCAGCAGGAGCGGGACGTCCCGGTCGAGGACGTCGTGGCTGAGCCGGTCGAGCTCGGCCTCCGACATCCGCGGCGAGCAGAGGACCACTCCGTCCACCTGTGCGCCGAGGTGCCCGACGAGCTCCGACTCGAGCCGCGGGTCTTCCTCGGCGTCGGCGACGAGCAGGGCGAAGCCCAGCGCGCGGGCGCGGGCCTGGACGCCCTTGGCGACCGCGGCGAAGAACGGGTTCTCCAGGTCGGGCACGACGAGGCACAGGTTGCCGGTGCGGCCCGTGATGAGCTCCCGTGCCGCCCGGTTGGGCCGGTAGCCGAGCTCGCGGGCGACCTGCTGCACGTGCTCGCGGCGGGCGGGTGCGACGAGGTCGGGTGCGCTCAGGGCTCGGGATGCCGTAGCCGGCGAGACGCCTGCGGCTCGCGCGACATCGCGCAACGTGACCACCACGTCGCCTCCTTCCCGGCATGGGCCGATCGATGAATGCGATTTCAGCATCTTGAACGAACTCCTGGCAAGCCTCGTCCGAGATGCGGGATGCCCTCTTGTGGACTTGGCGTTCACCTGGTTTGCTGCGATGAATGCGTTTGCACCGTGCGTCATCCGACGCGGTGCTAGATCGGCTTCACGTCGGTTCGAGGAGGATTCGATGGCGAGCGAGACCGGGTGGTCGCTGCACCCCGACAGGGCCCTGCCCAGCGATCCGTCCGTGCGCCCGATCGCGCGGGAGATCCTCGCGACGACCGCCGGCCTGCCCATCGTCTCCATGCACGGCCACGTCGACGCGGGCGTGCTGGCGCGTGACGAGCCGTTCGCGGACCCGGCGTCGCTGCTGGTCACGCCCGACCACTACCTGGTACGGATGCTCGTGTCCCAGGGCGTGCCGCACGACGCCGTCGGGGTGACGCGCGGTGACCGGCCCGGGCGGGTCGCGGACCCTCGCGAGGTCTGGCGCACGTTCGCCACCCACTGGCCGCTGTTCCGCGGCACACCGACGCGCTACTGGCTCGAGCACGAGCTGGTCGAGGTGTTCGGCCTCGACGAGCGGCCGTCGGCCGAGTCGGCCGACCGGCTGTACGACCTGTTGTCCGAGCGGCTCGCGAAGCCGGGATTTCGTCCCCTGGCCCTGTTCGACACCTTCGGCCTGGAGATCCTGGCGACGACCGACGCGGCGACGGCCACCCTCGCCGACCACGCGGATCTGGCGGCCCGTGGCTGGGGCGAACGGATCGTGCCGACGTTCCGACCGGACGCGGTCCTGCACGTCGACCGGCCAGCCTGGCGCGCGGACGTCGCCCTGCTGGAGGAGCGGTCCGGTGTCGCCATCGGCGGGTACCGCGACCTGGTGCGGGCGCTGGAGGAGCGTCGGCGCGCGTTCGTCGCGGCCGGGGCGCGCGCGACCGACCACGGGCACCTCTCGGCCGACACCACGCCGCTGAGCGTCGGCGAGGCGGAGCGGATCGTCGCGGCCGCGCTGCGGGGCGAGGTCAGCGCCGCGGACGCGCAGGCGTTCTCGGGACACATGCTGTTCGAGATGGCGCGGATGTCCTCCGAGGACGGGCTGGTGATGCAGCTGCACCCGGGCGTCCTGCGGGACCACGACCGGGCGGTCGCCGCGTTGCGCGGACCCGACGTGGGCTACGACATCCCGGTCCCGACCGAGTACGTGCGCGGCCTGCGCCCGGTGCTCGAGGCGTTCGGCCATCACCCGAACCTTCGGCTGGTGCTGTTCACGGTGGACGAGGACACGTTCAGCCGCGAGCTCGCCCCGATCGCGGGGGTCTACCCGGCCGTCCGGCTGGGCGCGCCCTGGTGGTTCCTCGACACCCCCGACGGCATGCGACGCTTTCGCGAGGCCGTCACGGACACGGCCGGCTTCGCCAACACGAGTGGGTTCGTCGACGACACGCGCGCGTTCTGCTCGATCCCCGCGAGGCACGACCTGGCGCGCCGGATCGACGCCGGCTTCCTGGGCCGTCTGGTGGCGGAGCACCGGCTCGAGCTCGACGAGGCGATCGAGACCGCCGTGGATCTTGCGTACCGGATCCCGCGGCAGGCGTATGCTCCCCCTCACACGGCAAACGCTTTCCCGCCGGGCGGAGCGGACGCGGTGCCCAGCGACGAGCACGGTGCGAAGGAGCACGAGTGAGCGAGATCTTGCAGCGCCTGGCGGCGCACCGACTGGTCCCCGTCGTCGTGATCGACGACGCCGCTCACGCCGACGCGCTCGCGCAGGCGCTCGTGGACGGTGGACTGCCGGTGGCCGAGGTCACCTTCCGCACGGCGGCCGCTGCTGACGCGATCCGGGCGATCGCCGCGCGCGGCGACGTGCTCGTGGGGGCCGGCACGGTCCTGACCCCCGCGCAGGTCGACGCCGCGGTCGCCGCCGGCGCGTCCTACGTCGTCTCGCCCGGCACCAGCCGCGCGGTGGTCGAGCGCTGCCAGGAGCACGGGATCCTGGCGCTGCCCGGTGCGGTGACCGCCACGGAGGTGCAGGCCGCCCTCGAGCTCGGCCTGACCACGGTGAAGTTCTTCCCGGCGGGCACCTCCGGTGGCGCCAAGGCCGTGGCCGCGCTGGCGGCGCCGTTCGGTGACGTCGGGTTCGTGCCGACCGGTGGCATCGGCCCGGCGAACCTCGCCGAGTACCTGGCCCTGCCGTCGGTGCGGGCCGTCGGGGGGTCGTGGATGGTGCCGCGCGACCTGATCCGGGCCGGCGACCTCGATGCCGTCCGCGACCTGACGGCCGAGGCCGTCAGCCTCGTCGCGCACCCCTGAGCCCCCTGACACCCGAGGAGCGCCTGCTCATGTCCGATCTGGTCATCCGCCCCGCGACCGAGACGCGCTACGACGCCGTCTCGCTCGGTGAGGTCATGCTGCGCCTCGACCCCGGCGAGGGGCGCATCCGCACCGCCCGCTCGTTCCGCGTGTGGGAGGGCGGCGGGGAGTACAACGTGGC
The DNA here is from genome assembly GCF_056406355.1 of Cellulomonas sp. P1_C4. Taxonomy (NCBI): domain Bacteria; kingdom Bacillati; phylum Actinomycetota; class Actinomycetes; order Micrococcales; family Cellulomonadaceae; genus Cellulomonas; species Cellulomonas sp. P1_C4. Next base: position 97,297 of record NZ_JBFUAI010000001.1, read on the forward strand.
CCGCGGCCTGCGCCGCGCGTTCGGGCTGCGCACGGCGATCGTCACGGCGCTCGCGGACAACGAGGTGGGCCGGCTGGTCGAGGACTGCATCCTCACCGGCGGGGTCGACACGTCGTTCCTGCGCTGGGTGCCGTACGACGGGGTCGGCCGGGCGGTGCGCAACGGGCTCAACTTCACCGAGCGGGGCTTCGGCGTGCGCGGCGCGGTCGGGGTCAGCGACCGCGGGCACACGGCGGCGGCGCAGCTGGCACCGGGGGACGTCGACTGGGAGCACCTGTTCGGGGAGCTCGGGGTGCGGTGGTTCCACACGGGCGGCATCTTCGCGGCGCTGTCGGACAGCGCGGCCGAGACGGTGATCGAGGCGGTGACGGTCGCCCGCAAGCACGGCACGATCGTCAGCTACGACCTGAACTACCGCCCCAGCCTGTGGAAGGCGGTCGGCGGGCAGGCGCGCGCGCAGGAGGTCAACCGGGCGATCGCGCCGTCGATCGACGTGATGATCGGCAACGAGGAGGACTTCACGGCCTCGCTCGGCTTCGAGGTCGAGGGCGTGGACGAGAACCTGAGCACCCTCGAGCTCGGCTCGTTCGCGGCGATGATCGACCGGGTCGCCGAGGCGTACCCGAACTTCCAGGTGATCGCCACCACGCTGCGCACCGTGCACTCCGCGACCCTCAACGACTGGGGCGCCATCGCGTGGTCCAAGGGCACCGGCCTGGTCAGCGCGACGCATCGCGAGCGCCTCGAGATCCTCGACCGGGTGGGCGGCGGCGACTCGTTCGCCTCCGGCCTGGCCTACGGCCTGCTCGCCGGTGAGGACCTGCGCACGGCCGTGGAGTACGGGGCCGCGCACGGCGCGCTGGCGATGACGACGCCCGGCGACACCACGATGGTCAGCAAGGCCGAGGTGCTCAAGCTCGCCGGCGGCGGCGGAGCCCGCGTCGACCGCTGACCTCGGTCCGGCCGCCGGCCGTGGCCTACTCCGTGAACCGCCACGACCCCACGGGGGCATAGGTGGAGTCGGAGATCGTCTCGCCGGCTCCCGGCTCCATCGGGTAGTGCTTCACGTTGCCTGCCCAGTACCGCAGGATGCGGCCGAGCTCGCCGAGAACGTCGTCGGGCACCGCGCCGGCCGCCAGGTCGACCTCGAGCGTGAACTTCATCGCAGACCTCCTGAGGGGAGTCTCCGACCGTAGCGTCGGCGGCCGCGACGCCGTCAAGGTGCCGGAGTGCGCCACAGCGTGAGCGTGTGGCGTGACCTCGCCAGACGCGTCCGCGGCTCAGGTCATCGCGCCGAGCTGTCGGCGACACTCAGGTCACCGCGCCCAGCTGCCACGGGACGAACTCGTCGGCCCCCAGGTCGAGCTCCTCGGAGACGGTCTGCCGGCCGGATGCCACCGCGATGATCAGCTCGAACAGCTCCTCGCCGACGGAGGTCACGGTCGCGGTTCCGTCGACGATCCGCCCGGCGTTGAGGTCCATGTCCTCGGTCATCCGCAGGTAGGTCGTGGTGTTCGTCGCGACCTTGATGGACGGCGTCGGCTTGCAGCCGAGCACGGACCCGCGCCCGGTGGTGAACACGACGACGGTCGCGCCGCCGGCGACGAGGCCGGTGACGGAGACGGGGTCGTAGCCGGGCGTGTCCATGAAGGTGAACCCGCGGGCGGTGACGGGCTCGGCGTACTGGTAGACCTCGACGAGCTCGGCGGTCCCGCCCTTGGCCACGGCGCCGAGCGACTTCTCAAGAATCGTGGTCAGGCCGCCGGCCTTGTTGCCGGGGGAGGGGTTGTTGTCCATGGTCCCGCCGCCGGCCGCGGTGTAGCCCTTCCACCAGTCGAGGCGGTCGACCAGCTTGCGCCCGACGGACTCCGAGACGGCGCGGCGCAGCAGCAGGTGCTCGGCGCCGAACACCTCGGGCGTCTCGGCCAGCACGGAGGTGCCACCCCGGGCGACCAGCAGGTCGGAGGCGTGGCCCAGCGCCGGGTTGGCGGTGATGCCGGAGTACCCGTCGGACCCGCCGCAGTTGAGGCCGAGGATCAGCTCGGAGACGGGCGCAGGGCTGCGGCGCAGGGCGTCGATGGCCGGGAGCATCTTCTCGATCGCGGCGACGCCCGCGCGCACGGTGGCACGGATGCCGCCGGTCTCCTGGATGACGAGCGTCGTGACCGGCTTGTCGGCGGGCAGCGAGAGCCCGTCCAGCAGCGACTCGGCGGGGATCATCTCGCACCCGAGCCCGAGCACCAGCAGCCCGGCGATGTTGGGGTGGTCGGCGTACCCGCGCAGGGTGCGCCGCGTGATCTGCGCGCCCTCGCTCGTCGGCACCAGGCCGCAGCCGGTGTCGTGGGTGAGCGCGACGACCCCGTCGACGTGCGGGTAGGCGTCGAGCACGCGGCCGCGGAACTGGTCGGCGATCAGCCGGGCGGTGGAGGCCGAGCAGTTCACCGAGGTAACGATGCCGACGTAGTTGCGGGTGCCCCACCGGCCGTCGCTGCGCGCGTACCCGTCGAAGGTCCGCGGCGGTCCCGACGGCGCCGGCAGCGTGACGCGGGCGGTGCCGAACTCGTACGCGCGCTCGTCGTCGTCCATGCCGAGGTTGTGGCTGTGCACGTGGTCGCCGACGGCGATGTCCCGGGTGGCGCGCCCGATTGACTGGCCGTACTTGTGCACCGGCGAGCCCGCCGCGACGGCGCGCACGGCGAGCTTGTGCCCCCGCGGCACGCTCTGCGCGACCACGAGCGTGTCCAGCTCGGTGCCGGACTGCAGATCCCGCGTCGCGACGCCCACGTCGTCGTCCGGGCGCAGCAACAGCACGCAGTCGGTCAGGGCGAGCGTCATCGGCGTCCCTTCCAGTGGAGATCTCACCCGAGGATATCGCTTTCCCGGCGATGTGACCGGCGTTGTCCATCGGGAACGTGCCGCACGACCGGGGCAAGCGCCTACCCTCCAGACATGGCCGCATCCGTCACCCTCAGCGACGTCGCGCGCGAGGCCGGCGTCTCGCTCGCCACCGCCTCCCGCGCGATCAACGGCAGTGCCAACCGCACCGTCCGCGCCGACCTGCGCGACCGGGTGCTCGCCGCGGCGACCCGGCTGCGCTACACCCCGGACGCCAACGCGCAGGCGATGGCCCGCGGCAGGACGACGTCGCTCGGCCTCGTGGTGCACGACATCGCCGACCCGTACTTCTCCTCGATCGCCGCCGGCGTCGCCCGAGCGGCCGACCGCGCGGGGCTGCAGGTGACCCTCGCGAGCACCCAGCACGACCCCAGCCGGGAGAGCGGCCTGGTCGACCTGCTCAAGCGGCAGCGGGCGCGCGCCATCGTCATCGCCGGCGGGCGCCTGGACGACGACGCGACCAACGACGAGCTGCGCGCGGCGCTCGCGGACTACCGCGCGGTCGGCGGCGCGGTCGCGCTCATCGGCCAGCCGATCCTGGGCGTCGACTCCGTGGTGATCGACAACGCGCAGGGCGCGGGCGACCTGGCCAAGGCGCTGCACGCCCGCGGCTACCGACGCGTCGCGGTGCTGGCCGGACCGGAGGGCCACCTGACGGCTCGCGAGCGCAGCGAGTCGTTCCGCGGTGCGCTGGCCGAGCTGGGCGACCCGGTCCCGGACAACGCCGTCATCACGAGCGCCTTCACGCACGAGGGCGGCGAGGACGCGATGCGGACCCTCCTGCGCGGCGGCGACCTGCCGGAGCTCGTGTTCGCGGTCAACGACGTCATGGCCCTCGGTGCGCTGGCGGCCGCGCGCGAGGCGGGTGTGCGGGTCCCGCAGGACCTCGCGCTCGCCGGCTTCGACGACATCTCGACGCTCCGCGACGTGGTCCCCGCGCTGACCACCGTGCGCATCCCCCTGGTCGACGTCGGCATCGCCGCCACCGAGCTCGCGCTCGCAGACGGCGCCGACGAGCCCCGCCTCACGCACGTGCCCACCCAGGTGGTCCTGCGCGACTCGACGCCGGGGCGCTGACATGACCCAGCCGATCGTCGAGATCCACGTCCCCCTGACCCCGGACCCGGACATCGCTCCCGGCGCGTACCCGTTCCCGTGGATCGACGACATCGAGGAGACCCTCGAGCTCGGTGCGGAGGACGGCACGTACGAGGTCTACGACGACGGCGAGGAGCTGGGCGACGAGTACGTCTTCTTCATCACCGGCGACCAGGAGGCGGACCTGCTCGTCGTCGCGACGCAGGTCGCCAACCTGGCCGGCGTGCCGGACGGAACCTTCGCGGTGGTGACCGACGAGGACCAGCAGGACCTCGGCACGGGCCGCCGCGTGGAGCTGACGAGCTAGTCCTCCCAGGGCGCCCGCGCGCCGGTCGCCGAGTCCTCGAGCCCGAGCAGGTGCGTCGCCATCCGCAGGCGCGCACGGTCGGGGTCGCGGGCGGCGATGGCGGCGAGGATCGCCTCGTGCTCGACGAACGCGCGATCCTCGGCCCCGACGTCGCTCAGCCCCCGCCAGAGCCGGGTGCGCGAGGTCCGGCCGGCGAGCCCCTCGACCAGGGCGGCGAGCACCGGGTTGCCGGAGGCGCGCGCGATCTCCTGGTGGAACGCCAGGTCGGCGTCGACCAGCCGTTCGTGGTCGAGCGGCTGCTGGACCAGCGCGCGGGCGGTCTCGTCGAGCACGGCGCGCAGGCGGGCGAGCCCGGCGTCGTCGATGTGCAGCGAGGCGAGCCCGGCGGCCTCGGTCTCGAGCAGGCGTCGGACCGCGTGGAAGGCCGCGGCGTCGTCCTGCAGCTCGGCGACGAACGCGACGGGTGCCAGCAGCAGAGCCGGGTCGAGGGTGGTGACGTAGGTGCCGTCGCCGTGCCGGGAGTCGAGGATGCCGAGGGTGCCGAGCGCGCGGACGCCCTCGCGCAACGAGCCGCGGGACACCCCGAGGGTCGCGGCGAGCTCCTTCTCGGCGGGGAGCCGTTCGCCTGGCTGCAGTCGCCCGTCGAGGATCATCTGCTTGACCCCGTCGACGACGTCGTCGGAACGTGACACGGGTGCGAACCTAGCGGTCCACGGGTCAGAACGTCTCGAACGGGAGCCCGTACACCCGGGTGGCGGTCCCGCCGAGGACCAGCTCACGGTCGGCCTCCGCCAGCCCGTCGACGGTGGTGCGCAGCCCGTGCCACACGTGCGCGTACGAGTCGCCCTCCAGCAGCGCGTACGGCCAGTCGCTGCCGAGCATCAGCCGGTCGGGCCCGAACACCTCGAGCGCCCGCTCGACCGACGGCCGCAGGTGGTCGGGCCGCCAGCCCGTCCCGGCCCTGGTGGCCAGGCCCGACACCTTGGCGACGACGTTCGGCATCTGCGCGACCACCCCGAGCATTGCCGACCACTGCGCCCAGGCGTCCCGGTCGCCCGCGCGCTGCGCGGCGATGGGCGGGCAGCCGATGTGGTCGAGGACCACGGTGAGCTTCGGGTGCTTCTCGGCCAGGGTGGCCACGTGTCGCAGGACGGTTGGCGTGTGCGCGCGCAGGTCGAACGTGAGGCGTCGCTCGGTGAGCAGGGTCAGGCCGTCGTCGACCGCGGGCCGCAGCAGCCAGTCGGGGTCGCGCTCGTCGTGCACGCGGTGGCCGATGCCGACGATGGGCTCGCGGCGCCACGTGTCCAGCTGGTTCGCGGCCTCGTCGGGGGCGTCGAGGGGGACCCAGGCGACCACGCCGGCCACGCGATTCGACGAGAGGGCCTGGAAGAGCATGAGCTCCGAGTCCGCCCGGTTGTCGGCGGCCTGGACGAGCACCACCCACGCGACGCCCTCGTCGGCGAGCTGGTCCTCGATGTCCGGCACCCGGAACGCGCGGTGCAGCGGCGTGTTCTGGGAGGTCATCCAGGGGTAGTGCACGGCGTCGGGATTCCACACCTGAAGGTGGGCATCCACGACATTGGGCATGAGGCGACGCTAACAGTGGTCGTACCTCTCGACCCCGTCACGGGCGCATCCCTCATCGAACCCTCATCATCCGGGGAAGTCATCGGAGGACTTCGGGCGGAAGGCGCCATCCGCGGCGACCGTCATCGCCCGACCGCGTAGCCCTGCATGCCTCGCGGGTTGGCGGCCGCGGCGAGCAGGCCGTCGGACCGGACACCGGCCGCGCTGATCCGCCCCAGCTCCCACGGGCCGGTGATCTCGACGGCGTGCCCGCGCTTGACCAGCCCGTCGAGCAGCTCGGCGCCGAGGCGTGACTCGGCGACCAGGCCGCGCGGCGTGTGCGTGCGCGGGTAGAACGAGCCGGGCACGTGCGACGAGTGCCACGCGGGCGCGTCGATCGCGGCCTGGAGCCCCGCGCCGCCCAGGAGGTGCCGCAGCAGGAACGGCACCGTCCACTGGTCCTGCTGGTCGCCGCCGGGCGTCCCAAACGCGAACCCGGACCCGTCGTCGTCGAGCAGCATCGACGGGCTCAGCGTCGTGCGGGGCCGCTTGCCGGGCGCCAGGCTGTTGGGCAGGCCGGGCTCGAGCCAGAACATCTGCGCGCGCGTCGGCAGTGCGAACCCGAGGCCGGGCACCACGGGGCTCGACTGCAGCCAGCCGCCGGACGGCGTCGCGGACACGCGGTTGCCCCACCGGTCGACGACGTCGACATGGCACGTGTCGCCCGGGCTGAGGCCGAGGGGGGAGACCGTCGGCTCGCCGATTCCCGGCGCCGTCCCGGTGTGCTCGGACCACAGGCTCGCGGCCACCCGCGGCACGCGGCCGTCGGGGGAGCCGGGCAGTAGACCCTCGGACGCGGTCGCCGTGACCAGCCGCGCCCGCGCCGCCGCGTACGGCGGCGACAGCAGGGTCTCGAGCGGGACGTCCGGGACGTCGCCGTACCAGGCCTCGCGGTCGGCGAACGCGAGCTTGGCCACCTCGACCACGGTGTGCACGAGCGCCTCGGCGTCGGCGCTCCGCACGATCGCGGTCACGTCGAGCGCCTCGAGCATCGCGAGCTGCTGCAGCAGCACCGGACCTTGCCCCCAGGCGCCGGTCTTGTGGATGGTCCGGCCCGCGAAGCGGAGCGAGGTCGTCGCCTCCTCCGTGGCGCGCCAGGCGGCCAGGTCGTCGGCACGCAGCAGGCCGGTGTGGGGTCGGCCGGAGGAGTCCTGCACGGCTGCCGACGACTGGAACGCGTCGACGGCCTCCGCGACGAACCCCTCGTAGAACGCGCGGCGGGCCGCCTCGATCTGGGCCTCGCGCGTGCCGCCGCCCGTGAGCAGGCGCTCGAAGGTGTCGGCCAGCACGGGGTTGGTGAACCGCGTGCCGGGGGCGGGGGCCTCGCCGTGGGGGAGGTAGACCGCCGCCGACGTGGGCCAGTGCTCGGTGAACATCTCCTCCACGGTCGCGATGGTCCGCGACGCGGCCCGGACCAGCGGGTACCCGTCCCGCGCGTAGCCGATCGCCGGCGCGAGCAGGTCGGCCAGGGGGAGCGTGCCGTACCGCGCGAGGAGGTCGAGCCACGCCCCGAACGCCCCGGGCACGACCGCGGCCAGGTGCCCGGTGCCGGGCACGAGGTCGAGGCCCAGGTCGCGGTACGCGTCGATGGTCGCGAGAGCCGGCGCAGGGCCCTGACCGCAGACGACGAACGTGTGCCCGTCCGAGGCGCGATGCCCGATGATCGGGGCGTCGCCCCCCGGCCCGTTGAGGTGCGGCTCGACCACGCTGAGGGTGAAGCCGGCGGCCGCCGCCGCGTCGAAGGCGTTGCCGCCGGCCTCGAGCGTGCGCATCCCGACCGCCGACGCCAGCCAGTGCGTCGAGGCGACCATGCCGAACGTGCCGAGGAGCTCGGGCCGGGTGGTGAACATCTTCCGATCCTGCCGCAGCGGTCTGGCGCCTACACCCCGTCGACGAACCCCAGCTGCCGCCAGGCCTCGTAGATCCCGACCGCGGCGGCGTTCGACAGGTTCATCGACCGTCGGCCGGGCAGCATCGGGATCCGCACGCGGTCGGTGATGCGGGGGTGGGCGAGCACCTCGTCGGGCAGGCCAGTCGGCTCGGGGCCGAACAGGAGGACGTCCTCGTCGGCCCACGCGACGTCCGTGTGCCGCTGCGTCGCCTGCGTGGTGAACGCGTACACGCGTCCGGGCAGCGCGGCCAGCAGGGCGTCCAGGGACGGGTGCACGACCACGTGCGCGAGGTCGTGGTAGTCGAGCCCGGCCCGCCGCAGCTTCGCCTCCGACAGGTCGAAGCCGAGCGGCTCGATCAGGTGCAGGGTGGCGCCGGTCCCGGCTGCCAGCCGGATGGCGCTGCCGGTGTTGCCGGGGATGCGGGGCTCGAAGAACGCGACGTGCAGCACGGGCCGATCCTACGGATAGCGTTGTCTCATGCCCTCTGCGCCTTTTGCGGCCGACGCCGCCCGCTACGACTCCATGACCTACCGCCGGACCGGCCGCAGCGGCCTGGACCTGCCGGCGCTCTCGCTCGGCCTGTGGCACAACTTCGGGGACACGACGCCGCTCGAGACGCAGCGCGCGGTCCTGCGTCGGGCCTTCGACCTCGGCATCACCCACATCGACCTGGCCAACAACTACGGCCCCCCGTACGGCTCCGCCGAGGAGAACTTCGGCCGGATCCTCGCCTCCGACCTGCGGCCGTACCGCGACGAGCTCGTCATCTCCTCGAAGGCCGGCTACGACATGTGGCCGGGCCCGTACGGCGACGGCGGCTCGCGCAAGTACCTGCTCTCCTCGCTCGACCAGTCGCTGGCCCGCATCGGCGTGGACTACGTCGACATCTTCTACTCGCACCGCCCGGACCCGTCCGTGCCGATCGAGGAGACGATGGGCGCGCTGCACACGGCCGTGACCAGCGGCAAGGCGCTGTACGCCGGCATCTCGAACTACTCGCCGGCGCAGACGCGGGTCGCGCAGCAGGTGCTCGCCGACCTGGGCACCCCGCTGCTCATCCACCAGCCCAGCTACTCGATGTTCAACCGGCACGTCGAGAACATCGCCGACGGCCAGAGCGAGAGCCTGCTCGACGTCGTCGGCGACCTCGGCATCGGCACCATCGTGTTCTCCCCGCTGGCGCAGGGCCTGCTGACCGGCCGCTACCTGTCCGGCGACGTCCCCGCCGACTCCCGCGCGGCCGTGGGCCACTTCCTCAAGCCCGCCGCGATCTCGGAGACGTACCTGTCCCGCGCCCGTGCGCTCAACGAGGTCGCGGCCGGGCGCGGGCAGTCGCTGGCGCAGCTCGCGCTGTCCTGGGTGCTGCGCGACGACCGGATCACGTCCGCGCTGGTCGGCGCGAGCTCGGTCGCCCAGCTCGAGGACAACGTCGCCGCGCTGAAGGCCCCTGCCCTGACCGCCGACGAGATCGCCGCGATCGAGCCCCACGCGATCGACGGCACGGGCCGCTAGCCGTCCGTCGCCCGCCAGTTCGTGAGTTTGCGATGAGTTCGTGGGTCGGAACCCACGAGTTCGTCGCAAACTCGCGAACTGGCGCGTCGACTACGCGCGTCCCAGGCGAGCCGCCAGCCAGAGGAGCTGGCGGGCCGTGTGGAACGCCTCGCCGCCCTCGTGGTGGTTGTGCGGGTAGACCGCGATCTCGCGGTCGGCCGCCCAGTGGTTGTGCGCCGCGAAGACGGTGGACGGCGGGCAGATGCTGTCCCGCAGGCCCGTGGCGAACAGCGCCGGGGCGGTCGCGCGGCGGGCGAAGTGCACGCCGTCCATGTACGACAGCGTGCGCAGCACCTGCTCGCCGGCGCCGCGGTGCACGGCGAGGTAGCGGACGATCTCGCCGTAGGGGTCGTCGTCGGTGAGCGCGAGCGCGCGCCGGACGTCGGTCAGGAACGGCGCGCTGACCAGCACAGCGGACAGGTCGGACACCAGCCCCGCGACGGCCAGCGCGATGCCGCCGCCCTGGCTGTTGCCGACGACGGCGACCCGTGCGGGCGAGACCCCGGGCAGCGCGCGCACCGCGTCGACGGCCCGGACGGCGTCGGTGAAGACGCGGCGGTAGTAGTACGTGCCGGGGTCGAGGATCCCGCGCGTGACGAAGCCGGGGGTGGCCGGTCCGGAGCCTGCGGGGTCGGGAGTGTCGCCGCCCGAGCCGTACTGGCTGCCTTGGCCGCGGGTGTCCATGAGCAGGTGCGCGTAACCGGCGGCGGCCCAGGTCAGCCGCTCCTGCGGGAACCCGCGCCCGCGCCCGTAGCCGAGGTACTCGACGACGGCCGGGAGCGCCGACGGGTCGCCGGCGGGTCGGGTGTACCAGGCGCGCACGGGCTGCCCGTCGAACCCGGCGAAGGTCACGTCCCACGTCTCGACGAGCGAGAGCCCGGTGGCCACCGGCACCACGTCGACCAGCACGTCGTGCCGCCGTGCGTCGACCAGGGTGGAGGTCCAGAAGGCGTCGAAGTCCGCGGGCTCGAGGACGTCGGGGAGGTAGCGCTCGAGCTGGGCGAGCGGCATGTCGAACTGGGCCATCAGACGAGCGGCCCCGACGACGAAGGGGGCGCGGTGCTGTCCCGGATGACCAGCTCGGTCCCCAGCTCGATGCGCGGGTTGGCGGGCACCTCGCCGCGGGCCAGCGCGAGCACCATGCGCGTCGCCGTGGCGGCCATCTCCTGCAGCGGCTGGTGGATGGTGGTGAGCGGCGGGCCGATCCACTCGGTGACTGGCAGGTCGTCGTAGCCCACGATCGAGAGGTCCTGGGGGATCCGCAGGTTCAGCTCGCGGGCCGCGCGCATGACGCCGAGCGCCTGGAAGTCGGAGCCCGCGAAGATCGCGGTGGGCCGGTCGGGCCGGTCGAGCAGGTCCATGCCGTGGGTGTACCCGCCGCCGACGAAGAAGTCGCCGTACCGGACCAGCGACGGGTCGACCGCGATGCCGGCCTGGTCGAGCGCCGTGCGGTAGCCGTCGATGCGGGCGCGGCTGCACAGCACGTCGATCGGGCCGGAGATGACGGCGATCCGACGGTGCCCGAGCCCGAGCAGGTGCCGGGTCGCGGCCAGGCCGCCGGCCCAGTTGGCGGACCCGACTGTCGGCACGCCCGCGGGCTGTTCGCCCGCGGTGTCGACGACGACGAACGGGATCGACCGGGTCTCCAGCTGTCGGCGCTGCGCGGGGTCGAGGTCCGAGAGCACGAGGATCACGCCGCGCGGCCGACGGGCCAGCACGTCGTCGAGCCACTCCTGCCGCGGTCGGTGTGCGCCGCCCAGCTCGGAGAGCACCACGCCCATGCGCTCGGGTCCGGCGACGGACTCGACGCCCTTGATGATCTGCACGGCCCAGCCCGCGTCGAGCTCGTGGAAGACGAGGTCGAGGAGCCCGGGGCCGGTCTGGCTGCGGCCGCGGCGCCGACGGTACTGGTGCCGGTCGATGACCTCCTCGACGCGAGCGCGGGTGACCGCGGCGACGTCGGTCCGGCCGTTGAGCACCTTGGACACCGTGGGGATCGAGACGCCGGCCTCGGCGGCGATCAGGGCGATGGTCGCGGTGGGGACGTCTGGGGTCGCGATCGCCTCCTGCCCGTCCGGGGTCGTGCTCGCGCTCGTGGTGGTCATGTTGTCCATCTGCTCGTCGCAACTATCGGGCCGAACGTAGCACCGTCACCCCGTGCCGCCCACCGACAGGGACGGAATCGCCCCCAGGTGCCTCCCAGCAGGATGAGAAACGTTTGCCAAAATTCCCGTCCGGATTGCCAACTAGGCCGTTCGCGCCTAACGTCCCGTTCCGGCAGATATCGACACCGAAGTCGATACTTTCGAATTCTCACAGGGCCGTGAGATGGAGGTGGACAGGTCGGATGACTACACAGTCAGGTCCCGATACCAGGGCAGCACGGGTGGACGACCTCGTCGCCCGCATGACTCTGGACGAGAAGCTGTCGCAGCTGGTCGGCCTCTGGGTCGGTGCCGACGCGACGGGCGCCGGGGTGGCCCCGCACCAGTCCGAGATGACCGCCGACGGCCTCGGCTGGGCGGACGTCATCCGCGACGGGCTCGGCCAGCTCACCCGCCCCTACGGCTCCGCGCCGGTCGACCCGGCCGCGGGCGCGCGCAGCCTCGCCGCCTCGCAGGCCGAGATCGTCGCCGCCAACCGCTTCGGCATCCCGGCGGTCGTGCACGAGGAGTGCCTCGCCGGGTTCGCCGCCTGGGGGGCCACGGTGTACCCGGTGCCGCTCGCGTGGGGAGCGAGCTTCGACCCCGAGCTCGTCGAGGCGATGGCGGGCCGGATCGGCTCGTCGATGCGCGCGGCCGGCGTGCACCAGGGGCTCGCACCGGTTCTCGACGTCACGCGCGACTACCGCTGGGGTCGCACCGAGGAGACCATCGGCGAGGACCCGTACCTCGTCGGCACGGTGGGCGCCGCCTACGTCCGGGGCCTCGAGGGTGCCGGCATCGTCGCGACCCTCAAGCACTTCGCCGGGTACTCCGCCGGGCGCTCCGGCCGCAACCTCGCCCCCGTGTCCATCGGCCGGCGCGAGCTCGCCGATGTGATCCTTCCGCCGTTCGAGATGGCCCTGCGCGAGGGCGGCGCCAGGTCCGTGATGCACGCGTACACCGAGCTCGACGGCGTCCCGTCGGCCGCGGACACCGAGCTGCTGACCACCGTGCTGCGCGACCGCTGGGGCTTCACCGGCACGGTCGTCGCGGACTACTTCGGGATCCGGTTCCTGCAGTCGCTGCACGGCATCGCGGGCAGCGAGCGGGAGGCAGCCGCGCTGGCGCTGGCCGCCGGTGTCGACGTCGAGCTGCCCAGCGTGCACTGCTTCGGCGAGCCGCTGCGGTCCGCGGTGCGCGACGGTGCCGTCGACGAGGCCCTCGTCGACCGGGCTGTCCGCCGGGTCCTCACGCAGAAGGCCGAGCTCGGGCTTCTCGACGAGGACTGGACGCCCTGGACCGACGTCGACCCCGACCCCGAGCTCGACGACGCCGACAGCCAGGACCTGGCTCTGCGTCTGGCGCGCGAGTCGATCGTGCTGCTCGCCGACGAGGGCGCGGTGCTCCCGCTACGGCCCGGCGCGCGGGTCGCGCTCGTCGGCCCCCTCGCGGACGACCCGATGGCGATGCTCGGCTGCTACTCGTTCCCCGCGCACGTCGGCGTGCACCACCCCGACCACGGGCTCGGCATCGACCTCCCGACGGTCCTCGACGCCCTGCGCGACGCCGTCGGACCCCTGGCCTACGCCCGCGGCTGCGACGTGACCGACCCGAGCCGCGACGGCATCGACGCGGCGGTGGAGGCGGCCCGTGCTGCCGACGTCGTCGTCGTGGCGGTTGGCGACCGAGCGGGGCTGTTCGGCCGCGGTACGTCCGGCGAGGGGTGCGACGCCACCGACCTGCGGCTGCCCGGGGTGCAGGAGGACCTGGTGCGGGCCGTCGAGGCGACGGGGACACCGGTCGTGCTTCTGCTGCTCACCGGCCGCCCCTACGCGATCGGGCCGCTGGCGCGGGACGCCGCCGCGGTGGTGCAGGCCTTCTTCCCCGGGCAGCTCGGCGGGCGGGCGATCGCCGACGTGCTGACCGGCGCCGTGAACCCGTCGGGCCGGCTGCCGGTGAGCATCCCCGCGGACCCCGCCGGCCAGCCGGGCACGTACCTGTCCGCGCCGCTCGGCCGGCGTACCGAGGTCTCGTCGGTCGACCCCACGGCGGTGTTCCCGTTCGGGCACGGGCTGTCGTACACCAGCTTCTCATGGTCGGCCCGTGCCACCGGCGACGAGTGGGCCACCGACGGCGAGGTGACGGTCGAGGTCCTGGTCACCAACACCGGCGACCGCGCGGGCGCCGACGTCGTGCAGCTGTACCTGCACGACCCGGTGGCGCAGGTGACCCGGCCCGTCGTGCGCCTGGTCGGCTACGCACGGGTCGACCTCGAGCCCGGCGAGTCTGCGCTGGTGTCGTTCGTCGTGCCCGCGGACGTCACGTCGTTCACCGGCCTGTCCGGCGCGCGGGTGGTCGAGCCCGGGGACGTCGAGCTTCGGGTGGCGCGGTCGAGCGTCGACGACGGCGAGCGGCTGGCCCTGCGGCTGACCGGGGAGCTCCGCGAGGTCGACCACACCCGCCGGCTGACCACCGCATCGTCCGTGACCCCGCTGAGCGTGGAGGTGAGCACCTCATGACCCTGCAGGAACCGATCGTCGCCCCCGCGGCGGACCCCGTCTCGCCCTTGGCTCCGGCATTGCCGGCCGCGCCGAAGGCGAAGAAGAAGCGGTCGCGCAAGGAGTCCTGGACCACCCACGACGGCCAGGTCATCCACGCCCCGCACCTGACCTGGCGCGCGGCGCTGCGCAAGGACTGGCGGCTCTACTCGTTCCTCGTCCTGCCGCTGATCTTCCTCGCCGTGTTCCGGTACTGGCCGATCCTCGGCAACGTCGTCGCGTTCCGCCGGTTCCGGCCGGGCGGCAGCATGTTCGGCGACGAGTGGGTGGGCCTCTACTACGTCAAGATGTTCATCAACGACCAGCAGTTCTGGCACGCGTTCACCAACACGGTGATCATCGGGATCCTCACCCTGCTGATCGTCTTCCCGCTGCCGATCCTGCTCGCGCTGCTGCTCAACGAGGTGCGCTCGCGGCACTTCAAGCGCAGCATCCAGACGATCTCCTACCTGCCGCACTTCATGTCGGTGGTCATCGTCGCGGGCGTGGTGTTCCAGCTCACCGCCGTCAACGGCACCGTGAACCAGATCATCACGGCGCTCGGCGGCCAGGCGATTACCTTCATGCAAGACCCGGGGTGGTTCCGCCCGATCTACCTGTCGTCGGAGGTCTGGCAGACCGTCGGCTGGGGCACGATCCTCTACCTCGCGGCGCTGACCACCATCGACGAGCAGCTGTACGAGGCAGCCCGGATCGACGGCGCCAACCGGTGGAAGCAGACCTGGCACATCACGCTGCCCGGCATCCGCCCGACCATGATCGTGCTGCTCATCCTCAACGTCGGCACGTTCATGGCGGTCGGCTTCGAGAAGATCCTGCTGCTGTCCAACCCGCTGATCTACTCGACGGCCGACGTCATCTCCACGTACCTGTTCCGCGTCGGCATCGTCTCCAACTCGATCAGCTACGCCACCGCGATCGGGCTGTTCGAGGCTGTCATCGGCGTCGCGCTGATCCTGTCCGCCAACGCGATCTCCAAGAAGACCGTGGGGGCGAGCCTGTGGTGACCACCGACGTCCCCGTGACCAGCAGCACCAGCGGGACTCGGGTCCAGGACACCCGGGGCCAGCGGGCCTTTCGGCTCGTCAACGCGGCGTTCCTGATCGTCGTCGCCGCCCTAGTGCTGTACCCGTTCGTCAACATCGTCGCCCAGGCGTTCAGCTCCGAGGGCTTCATCAACTCGGGGCAGGTCAACCTGATCCCGCGCGGGTTCAACCTCACCACCTTCCAGGTGGTGCTGGGCGACTCGATGTTCTGGCGCAACTACCGCAACACCGTCGAGTACACGGTGGTCGCCACCGCGATCGCGATGGCCTTGACGACGACATACGCGTACGCGCTGTCCAAGCAGCACCTCAAGGGCCGCAAGTTCTTCATCGGCATCGCGGTCGCCACCATGTTCTTCAACGGCGGCCTGATCCCGAACTACATCCTCATCAGCCACCTCGGGTTCCGGAACACCCTCTGGGCGATCGTCCTGCCCAACGCGATCAGCGTGTTCAACCTGCTGGTCATGAAGTCGTTCTTCGAGAACTTCCCGAGCGAGCTCGAGGAGGCCGCGTCGATCGACGGCATGAGCACCTACGGGGTGTTCTTCAAGGTCGTGCTGCCGCTGAGCAAGGCCGTCGTCGCCACGATGCTGCTCTTCTACGCGGTCTCGTTCTGGAACGGCTGGTTCGGCGCGTTCCTCTACATGGACGACCCGAACCTCTACCCGGTGACGCTCTACCTGCGCAACCTCATGGCCGGCGTCACCTCGGGCACCTCGATCCAGGGCGGGTCGGCGGACGACGGGTCCCAGATCGCCGCCAACGTGCAGTCCGTGACGATGCTCCTCACGGTGCTGCCCATCATCTGCCTCTACCCGTTCATCCAGAGGTACTTCGTGTCGGGCGTGATGCTCGGCGCGGTCAAGCAGTAGTCCCCTCCCACCCAGTCAAGGAGAGCCATGAGGTCCACCAGAAAGCGCGTCGGTGCCGCCGCGTCGGTCGCCGTGTTCGCGCTCGCACTCACCGCGGCGTGCTCGTCGGACGGCGGCTCGTCGGACGAGCCGTCCGCCAGTGCCAGTGCAGGTATCCCCGACGCCCAGCGCGTCGGCGCCATGGACGACTACAAGGTCGGTACGGACTTCGTCGCCAGCGAGCCGGTCACGTTCAGCGTGCTGTACCGCGACCACCCGAACTACCCGCTGAACAAGGACTGGCTGTTCTTCACGCACGTCGCCGAGACGAACAAGGTGAGCTTCGACCTGACCAGCGCGCCGCTGAGCGACTGGGACGCGAAGAAGTCGCTCATCATCAGCTCGGGCGATGCCCCCGAGCTCATCCCGGTCACCTACTCGGGCCAGGAGACGCAGTTTGTCTCGGGCGGCGCGCTGCTGCCCCTCAGCGACTACGTGCAGTACATGCCGAACTTCCAGCAGAAGGTCAAGGACTGGGACCTCCAGCCCTACATCGACAATCTCAAGCAGGCCGACGGCAAGTACTACATGCTTCCGGGGCTCTACCAGTCGCCCCAGCCGCAGTACTCGATCGCGATCCGTCAGGACGTGTGGGAGAAGTCGGGTCTGAAGGACGACCCGGCCACGTGGGACGACTTCAAGGACGACCTCGAGAAGTTGAAGGCGGCCAACCCGGGCGTCTGGCCCATGTCGGACCGCTGGTCGACGACGAACGACAGCCCGCTCGGCGCGACGCTGAACATCGCCGCGCCCAACTTCGGCACCATCGCGGGCTGGGGCTTCGGCAACGGCCTGTGGTTCGACCAGGACTCGAAGAAGTTCGAGTACGCGGCGACCACCGACGGCTACAAGGACCTGGTCTCCTACTTCGCGTCGCTGGTGAAGGACGGTCTGCTCGACCCGGAGTCGCTCACGCAGGACGACGACACGGCGAAGCAGAAGTTCGGCAGTGGCCAGTCGCTGGCCCTCTCCGGCAACACCCAGGAGGTCACCGCGTACAAGAAGACGTTCGCCGACGCCGGCAACACCGACGCGAAGGTCCACCTCATCCGGGTGCCCGAGGGCCCCGCCGGTGACAACGTCGCGTCGGGCAGCCGGGCGGCGTCGGGCTTCATGATCTCGTCGAAGGCCGCCGAGCAGCCCCACTTCCTGGCGCTCCTGCAGTTCGCCGACTGGCTCTACTACTCCGACGCGGGCCTGGAGTTCGGAAAGCTCGGCGTCGAGGGCACCACGTACACCAAGGACGGCGACACCCTGGCTCTCGCGCCTGACGTCGACTGGAACGGCGTGAACCCGGCCGGCACCAAGAAGCTCAACGCCGACTTCGGGTTCAGCAACGGCGTCTGGTCGCTGGCCAACGGCTCCACGGACGCGCTCATCTCGTCCCTGAACACGGACGAGACGAACGCATTCGTCGACTCCATGTCCAGCAAGAAGGAGCTGCCGCTGACCCCGAGCGCCCCGCTCGACGAGATGCAGCAGGAGCAGCTCACGCTCTGGCAGGCCGCGCTGAACGACTCGGTCACGCAGAACACGGCCGCGTTCATCCTGGGCAAGCGCCCGATGTCCGAGTGGGACGCCTGGCAGACCGAGCTCAAGGGGCTCAACGTCGACCAGTACGTCGACACGTACAACCAGGCGCTCGCCGCCAAGGGCTGAGCACCGTTCGCCGGCCGGCCCCGCATCCCGCGGGGCCGGCCGCTGTTCTTCGGAGATCCATGAACCAGATCCACTACGGCGGCGACTACAACCCCGAGCAGTGGCCGCGCGGGGTGTGGGACGACGACCACGCGGCCTTCGACCTCGCTGGCATCACGACCGTGACGCTCGGGGTGTTCGCCTGGGCGCACCTGCAGCCCGCCGAGGACCGGTACGACTTCTCGACCCTGGACGCCATGGTCGACCTCGCGACCGCGCAGGGCCGGAGCATCGTGCTCGCGACGCCCAGCGGGGCGATGCCGCCCTGGCTCGCGCGGGCCCATCCCGACGCCTGCCGGGTCGACTTCGAGGGCCGTCGGCACGTCTACGGCGGGCGGCACAACCACTGCCCGTCCTCGCCCGCGTTCCGCGAGCTGTCGGTCGAGCTGGCCGGCCGGCTCGCGCAGCGGTACGGCGAGAACCCGTCGATCGTCGCCTGGCACGTGGGCAACGAGTACGGCGGCGCCTGCTACTGCCCGCAGTGCGCGACGGCGTTCCGGGTCTGGCTGCGCGAGCGGTACGCGACGCTGGAGCGGCTCAACGACGCCTGGAACACCACGTTCTGGTCGCACACCTTCTCCGACTGGGACGAGGTCGAGCCGCCGACGGCCCTCTCCGAGCACTGGCGCGGCCCGAACCACACCGCGTTCCAGGGCATCACGCTGGACTACCGCCGGTTCATGTCCGACGCGCTGCTCGGCGGCTTCCTCGCCGAGAAGGCGGGCATCCGCGCGCACGTGCCGCAGACGCCGGTGACGACCAACTTCATGGGCCTCTACCAGCCCATCGACTACCACCGCTGGGCCGAGCATCTCGACCTGGCGACGTGGGACAACTACCCGCCCGAGGACACCTCGCCCGTCCGGACCGCGGCCCGGATGGCACTAGCGCACGGCGCGATGCGGGGGCTCCGCGGAGGCGCACCCTTCTGGGTCATGGAGCAGACGCCCTCGACCACGGCGAGCCGCGACGTCAACGCGGTGAAGCGCCCGGGCGTCCTGGCCCTGTGGACCTGGCAGTCCGTGGCGCACGGCGCCGACGCGACCCTGTTCTTCCAGCTGCGGCAGTCCCGCGGCGCCTGCGAGAAGTACCACGGCGCCGTGCTCGACCACGCGGGCCGCACCGACACCCGCGTCTTCCGCGAGGTCGCCGCGCTGGGTGCACAGCTCGCGGAGCTCGGCGACGCGACGCTCGGCGCCCGCACGCCGGCGCGCGTGGCGCTGCTGCTCGACTGGGACTCCTGGTGGGCCGTCGAGATGTCGGACGGCCCGAACCGGAACGTCCGATACCTCGACGTGCTGACCAGCTACCACCGGGCGCTGTGGGGGCTCAACGCGCTCGTCGACGTCGTCCCGATCACGGCGGACCTCGACGGGTACGACGTCGTCGTCGCGCCCCTGCTGCACATGGTCAAGGGCGACCTCGGGTCGCGGCTGGAGGCCGTCGTCGAGCGCGGCGGCTCGCTGCTCACCACCTTCCTGTCAGGCCGGGTCGACGAGGACGACAACGCGTTCCTCGCCGACGCCCCCGGCCCGCTGCGCGACCTGCTCGGCCTGCGGGTCGAGGAGACCGACGCCCAGCAGCCCTCCGTCGTCAACCCCGTCACGCTCGAGGGCGCGACGTACGAGGCCCGGCACGTGTTCGAGGTCGTGATCCCCGACCCCTCGACCGTCGTCGAGGCGACGTACGGCACCGACTTCTACGCCGGCACCCCCGCGGTCACGCGCGCGACCCGCGGCGACGGCGAGGCCTGGTACGTCGCCACGGCGCTCGACGACGCGGGCGTGGCGGCCGTCGTGCGGCGCGTCCTGGTCCGGCACGGGCTCGTGGGGCCGTTCGCCGACGTCGACGGCGTCGAGGTGGTCGACCGCGTCGCACCCGAGGGCGCCCGGTACACCTTCGTCCTGCACCACGGACCGTCGCCGGTCATCGTGACCTCCGAGGTCGCCGGCACCGACCTGCTCACCGGCCGTCGTGTCGAGCTGGGCGACCCCCTGACCCTCTCCCCGACCGAGGTGCTCGTCCTGTCATGAACCGCGTCCTCATCGGCACCGACCCCGTCGGACCCCTGCCCGACGCCTGGCGGCACTGCGTCGGTACCGGTCGGCTCAACCTCGCCCTGCGCGCCGACTACCAGGAGTCAGCCGCGCTGGTGCAGCGCGAGATCGGCTTCCGGTACATCCGCGGGCACGGCCTGCTCTCGGACGACATGGGCGTGCTGCGCGAGTCCCAGGGCGTCACGCGGTACACGTTCACGTACGTGGACCAGGTGGTCGACTCCTACCTGCGGATCGGCCTCAAGCCCTTCCTCGAGCTCGGGTTCATGCCGTCGGCCCTGGCCTCGGGCGACCAGACCGTCTTCTGGTGGAAGGGCAACGTCACGCCACCGCGCTCCCACGACGACTGGGCCGCGCTGGTCCGCGCCGTGCTGCGGCACCTGATCGACCGGTACGGGCTCGACGAAGTGCGCACCTGGCCGATCGAGGTGTGGAACGAGCCCAACCTCACCGCCTTCTGGCAGGGCGCCGACCAGGCCGCCTACTTCCGCATGTACGAGGCGACGGCCCGCGCGGTCAAGGACGTCGACGCGTGGTTGCAGGTGGGTGGCCCGGTCCTGTCTCCGGGGTCCGACGAGTGGTGGGCGCCTTTCGCCGACTTCGTCGCCACCCGCGACGTCCCCGTCGACTTCGTGAGCCGCCACGCGTACTCGTCGGGACCCGCCCAGCACGTGCCGTTCGGGGTCTACCAGACGTTCGACCCGCCGCAGTCCCTGCTCGACCAGTTCGACGCCCCGCGTCGGCACCTGGCGGGCACCGCGCTCGCGGGCCTGCCCGTGCACATCAGCGAGTTCAACACGTCGTACCGGCCCGACAACCCGATCCACGACACGGCCTGGAACGCCGCCTACCTGGCCCCCGTGCTGGCCGGCGGCGGGGACCTGGTCGACTCGTTCTCGTACTGGACGTTCTGCGACGTGTTCGAGGAGGAGAACATCCCGACCTCGCTGTTCCACGGCGGGTTCGGGCTGCTCACCCACCGCCAGGTGCGCAAGCCGACGTTCCACCTGTACGCGTTCATGGCCCGCCTGGGCTCCACCGTCCTGGCCCGGGGCGAGGACCACCTGGTGTGCCGCGACGACGACGGCCGCGTGACCGTCCTCGCCTGGCAGCCGCTCGGGGGTTCGGACGACGGTCCCTACGGCTCCGCGCCCGCTTCGCACACCGTGCGCCTGCGGGTCCCGGTCCCGTCGGGCGTCGCCGTCGTCCGGCGGTCCGTCAACGAGACCGAGGGCAATGCGTGGACCGCCTGGCGCGAGCTCGGCCGCCCGCGGAACCCGTCGGACCGCGTGCTCGACCTCCTGCACGACGCCTCGGCGCCGGCGGTCCGGCACTACTCGCTGGACGCCGTCGACGGACATGTCGACCTCGACCTGGTGCTCGGCCGGCACGAGGTGACCCTGGTCGAGCTGCTGCCCGTGATTCCCGACGACCATCCTGGACTGGACGACGGCCGGCTCCTCGGTGTGGTCGGATGACGGCCATGGCGGGCAAGAGCGACGACGAGATCGGCACGGGCCTGCTCCCGCGCTCGTCGGCGGCCGTGTACTGGTTCCTCGTGGTCGAGGTCCTGCTGCTGCTCACCAGCGCGCCGGGCCTGGTGCTCGTGCAGGTGCTGGACCGCGACGCGAGCAACATCCCGCTGTTCGCGCTGGCGTGCCTGCCGTTCGGGCCGTCGGTGGCGGCGGCCCTGTTCGCGTGGCGGGTGTTCGCGCGCGACCGCGACCTCTCGCCCGCCCGGCACTTCTGGCGCGGGTACCGGCTCGACGCGCTCGACGTGCTGCGCTGGTGGGTGCCGACGCTTCTCGTCCTGGCCATCGTCGCCGTCAACCTCACGCACCTGTCCGACGCGGGCTTCCCGCCGGTGCTCGGCGTCGTCCTCGGGGCGATCGCCGTGATGCTCGTGCTCTGGTCCGGCCACGCCCTCGTGCTCAGCGCGCTCTTCTCGTTCCGCACGCGAGACGTCGCCCGGCTCGGCGCGTACTTCGTCGCGGCGAAGCCTTTGGTCACGCTGGGGTTCGCGTCGGTGCTCGTGCTCGCCGCGGGCGTGGCGTACCTGTCCGACTGGCTTCTCGTCCTGCTGGTCGCCCCGCTGACCTACCTGTACGCGCGGACGGCCGTGCCGGTGGTCACCGTCGCCGAGCAGCGCTTCACAGCCTGACGACGGTCTTGCCAGTGGTCTCGCCGCGCATCATCGCCAGGAACGCATCGACTGCGTGGTCGAGGCCGTCGATCACGGTCTCGTCGTAGGCGATCTGGCCCGTGGTGAACCACTCGCGCATGTCCGCGAGGAACGCCGGGTAGTGCTGCGTGTGGAACCCGACGGTGAAGCCCTTGAGGGTCAGCCCCTGCTGGGTGATCCGCGCCATGTTGCGGGGCCCGGGCTGCGCCTGCTCGTCGTTGTAGCCGGAGATCGCGCCGCACACGGCCACGCGGCCGTCGCGCCTCAGGGTGCCGAGCGCCGCCTCGAGGTGGACCCCGCCGACGTTGTCGAAGTACACGTCGATCCCGTCCGGTGCCGCTGCCCGCAGCTGCCGGTAGACGTGGCCGTCCTTGTAGTTGAACGCGGCGTCGAACCCGTACTTCTCCTTCACGAGGGCGACCTTCTCGCTAGACCCCGCCGACCCGATCACGCGCGACGCGCCCTTGAGCCGCGCGATCTGCCCGACCATCGACCCGACCGCGCCCGCCGCCCCGGACACGAACACGACCTCGCCGGGCTTCATCTGCGCGATCTCCAGCAGCCCGAGGTGCGCCGTGAAGGCTGTCATCCCGAGCACCCCGAGGTACGCCGACAGCGGCACGCCGTCCTGCACCACGCGGAACCGGCTCGCGTCGCCCTGCGCGACGTCCCGCCAGCCGAGGTCGTGCGTGACCGCCGCGCCGACGGGCACCGTGTCCGAGGTCGACTCGACGACCCGGCCCACCGCGCCGCCGGTCATCGTCGCGCCCAGCGCGTACGGCGGCGTGTACGACTCGGCGTCGTTCATGCGGCCGCGCATGTAGGGGTCGACCGAGAGGAACTCGTTGGCCACGCGCACCTGGTCGGGCCCGAGGTCGGGCAGCTCGACGGCTACGGTGCGAAAGTCCTCCGGGACGGGCCACCCCTGCGGGCGGCGGACGAGCTGGACCTGGGTGCTGAGCGTCATGCCCCGAGTCTGGGCCAGGTCAGTAGATCGTGCGCCCCGTCGCGTCCGGGATCCCCGAGCGGCGGAAGAACGCGCTGCGCAGCTGGTCGCGCCACTCGCCGGCGCTGCGCCGCTGCTCGCCCAGCCGTTCGGTCACCCGGTCGAAGAGTGCGTCCGGCACCCGCCCCTTCGCCGATGCCCACGCCGAAGCCATGCGCACGACCTCGTCGTACCCGTCGGCGTGCGTGTCGTAGAGGTGCTGGATGACCGTCTTCCCGCTGTGCAGCACATGCGTGTACGGCACGTGGTGGAAGAACAGCAGCAGCTCGTCGGGGCAGGTCTCGAGCGACTCGTAGACGTCCCGCCACGGGGCCGCGTACTGGCCGGTGAAGCCGGTTCCGGTGGCGCGGGTGCGGTCGACGCCGATGCCGTCGCGGTCGGCGAAGTGGTACGTGCCCCACGGGGTGTACTCGTAGCCGTCGACGTCCGGGCCGTAGTGGTGGCCCGGCCGGACCATGAAGCCGACGCCGAGCGGCGCGGTGTACCTCTCGTAGGTGCGCCAGGAGTCGTCGAGCACGGCGTGTACCGCAGCGCGGACATCCGGGTCCTGGCCGAACGTGAGCCCGATCCACTCGTCGAGGATCGCGATCGGGTCGTCCTCACCCCACGCGAGCCGCGCGAACGCGTAGAGGTTGGCCTGCGCCAGCGGGTGACCGGTCCAGAACTCGTCGTCCCCGACGTTGGAGACCGCGACGAGCCCGCCGGCGGGCGGCACGGGGTCGTCCCCGCGGTGGATCGTGCCGCCGGGCAGCCCCGCCGCGACGTACCGCACCGATCGCCCGTCCTCGGCCACGGGGAAGTCGAGGATCTCCGCCCACTGCGGCCCTAGGTAGACGGCGTGCTTCTGCTGCCCGGTGTACTCCTGCGTCACCTGGAGCTCGACGGCCAGCCGGGTCCGCGGCATCGCGGCGATCACGGGGGAGACCGGCTCGCGCGCCTGGAAGTCCATCGGCCCGTACTTGACCTGCAGGACGACGTTGTCGTCGAACCGGCCGTCCAGCGGCGCGAAGTGGTCGTACGCGGCRCGCGCGCGGTCGGTGGACCGGTCGCGCCAGTCCTGGTGGTGGTCGTAGACGAACGCGCGCCAGAAGACCGTGCCACCGAACGGTGCCAGCGCCCTGGCCAGCAGGTTCGCGCCGTCGGCGTGGTCGCGGCCGTACGCGAACGGGCCGGGCTGCCCCTCGGAGTCGGCCTTCACGACGTACCCGCCGAAGTCGGGGATCCGCGCGTAGACCGCCCGGGTCGCGGACGCCCACCAGTCCTGCACGGCTGGGTCGAGCGGGTCCGCCGACGACAGCCCACCCACCGTGATCGGCGAGGCGAAGCTCACCGACAGGTACACGCGGATGCCGTGCGGCCGGAAGGCGTCGGCCAGCCGGGCGACGTCGTCGACGTGGTCCGTGAGCAGGCGGGCCTCGGCGGCGTGGACGTTGACGTTGTTCAGCCCGACGGCGTTGATCCCGACCGACGCGAGCAGCCGCGCGTACTGCGCGACCCGGGACAGGTCCTCGCGGACGCACCCGTCGGCGTAGAAGAGCGAGCAGCCCGCGTAGCCGCGCTCGACCTGGCCCATCACCGGGTGCACCACCGTGTTGTCCCAGTGGTCGAGCATCCGGATCGGGTTGACCGGAAGGTCCCACACGAAGTCGTCGGGTCCCGAGAAGGCCGCTTCCCCGCGACGAACCAGGGCGTGCAGCCCGTACAGGAGGCCGGCCGCGTCGGCCGACACGACGATCGTCCTGCCCCGGTGCCGCCCGAGGCCGAACATGCCGGGGTTGAGCACGCTGCTGCCCAGAGCGAGCAGGTCCTCGACGACGGCCTGCACGGCGGGGAGGTAGGGATCGATCCGCGGCGGGTAGCCAGGAGGTGGCGGCATGGTGGCCGACGCCGTCCCCACCTGGCCGGCGCTCCCGACGATCGCGAGCACCACGTCGCACGCGAGAGCGTCGTCGACGCTCACCGGAGCCGTCACCAGCTGCCCGCCGAACCGCTCTTCCGCCGCCGCGACCTCGGCGATCACCGTCTCCGCGACCGGCCCGTCGTCCGGCCCCACGGCGACGAGCACCCGCCGCGACCCGAGCGGGCGGAACGCCTCGTCGGGAAGCCACATCGGGTGGACGGTCACCAGTCGTGCACCGTGCCGTCCTTGAGCCGGTTGAACGGCAGGTACGCGGGCTGGTACGGGTAGCGCGCCGCGGCCTCGTCGTCGTAGGTGACCCCGAGGCCCGCCTCGGAACCCGGGTGCAGGTAGCCGTCGGTGAACGTGAACGACTGCCGGAACACCTCGTCGGTGCGAGACCCGTGCTGCATGTACTCCTGGATGCCGAAGTTGTGGATCGCGAGGTCGAGGTGCAGCGCGGCGGCCATGCCGACGGGTGAGATGTCCGTCGGCCCGTGGATGCCGGACTTGATCTGGTACTGCGCTGCGAAGTCGAGGATCTTGCGCAGCGCGGAGATGCCGCCGGTGTGCGTGACCGCCGACCGCACGTAGTCGATGAGCTGCTCGCGGACCAGCGTCTGGTAGTCCCACACGGTGTTGAACACCTCGCCGATGGCCAGCGGCGTCGTGGTGTGCTGCCGGACCAGCCGCAGTGCCTCCTGGTTCTCGGCCGGCGTGCAGTCCTCCAGCCAGAACAGGTCGTACGGCTCGAGGTCCTTGCCCAGCCGCGCCGCCTGGATCGGCGTCATCCGGTGGTGCCCGTCGTGCAGCAGCGGCAGCTCAGGCCCGAACTCGTTGCGGACGGCCTCGAACACGCCCGGGATGTGCCGCAGGTAGGCCCGCGTGTCCCAGTCCTCCTCGACGGGCAGGGGGACACGCTGCGCCGGCTCGTAGTCGTAGCGACCCGACGACGACGGCTGCGCCGCAACCCCGTACACGGCGTCGATGCCCGGCACGGCGGTCTGCACGCGGATGGAGCGGAAGCCCAGCTCCTGGTGGTGGCGGATCGAGTCGAACAGCTCGGGCAGGTCCCGGCCGCTCGCGTGCCCGTACGCCATGATCYCGTTCCGGCTCGCGCCGCCGAGCAGCTGGTACAGGGGCAGCCCCGCGACCTTGGCCTTGATGTCCCACAGCGCGACGTCGACCGCGGCGATCGCCGCCATGGTCACCGGCCCGCGCCGCCAGTACGCCGACCGGTAGAGGAACTGCCACGTGTCCTCGATGCGGTGCGCGTCGCGGCCGATGAGCAGCGGCACCACGTGGTCGGCGAGGTACGAGACCACGGACAGCTCGCGGCCGTTCAGCGTCGCGTCGCCAAGCCCGACCACCCCGTCCTCGGTGGTGATCCGCAGCGTGACGAAGTTCCGGTCCGGGCTGCTGACCAGCACCTCGGCGCTGCGGATCGCGCTGCCGGGCGCTGTCGGGTCCCCGTGGTCCGTGGGCATGAATGCTCCGTCCCGCCGACGACACCGTCGGCGATCGTTCCCGTCGCCGGCCACCTCGCCGGCACGTGCTGTGCAGTCCCACCGTAGGCGCGACCGGCGCGCGAGACAAACGTTTGCCCAGAGTTGCCAACCGAGGTCTTCCCGGCAACGATGGGAACGCGTCGGGCCGGTCGGTCCGGCGCTGCCCATCGCGCGACGAGGACCGATGACCAGGCCACCCACCCTCCGCGACGTCGCGGCCGCCAGCGGTGTGGCCATCTCGACGGCCTCCCGCGCGCTCACCAAGCCGGGCCGGGTCAACGAGCGCACCGCGTCCCGTGTCCGTGAGGCGGCCCGCGAGCTCGGGTACGCGCCGAGCCTGTCCGGCCGGGCGCTGAGCTCCGGCCGCACCGGCATGGTCGCGCTCGTCGTCCCCGACGTCACCAACCCGTACTTCTTCGGCATCGTCCGCGGCACCGCCGCGCGCCTGCGGGCCGACGGCTACATCCACGTGCTGGTCGACGCGGAGGAGTCGGTCGAGGCCGAGGAGCGCGCGCTGCGAGCGCTGCGCCCGACGGTCGACGGCGCCGTCCTCGCGGCCTCCCGCCTCGACGACGACCGCCTGGCCGCCTGGGCGGCGGACTTCCCGATGGTCACGGTCAACCGCCCGGTCGCCGACCAGTCGGGCGTGCTCGTCGACACCGCCGGCGGCTCCGGGCAGGCGCTGGCCCACCTGGCGTCCCTGGGCCACCGCCGCGTCGTCTACGCGGGCGGCCCCCGCGCGTCCTGGTCCGACCGCCGCCGCCGCGCCGTCCTGCGCACCGCCGCCAAGCGCCTCGGCGTCGAGGTGATCGGCCTCGGCCCGTTCGTCCCCCGCCGCGAGGACGGAGCCGCGGCCGCCGACGCGGTCCTGCACTCCGGCGCCACCGCGGTGCTCGCCTTCGACGACCTGCTCGCATTCGGCATCCTCGACCGCCTGGCCGAGCGCGGTGTCAACGTGCCCGGCGACCTCAGCGTCGTCGGCTGCGACGACGTCTTCGGCGCCGACCTGGTCCGCCCCGGCCTGACGACGATYGCCGCCCCGCTGGAGCGCGCCGGCCACGCGGCGGCCGACCTGCTCCTGGCCCGCCTGGCCCCCACCCACCCGGGCGGCACGGTCACGGTCGAGCTCCCGACCCACCTGGTCATCCGCGGCTCGACGGGTCAGGCGCCGCTGCGCGTCGTCCGCTGACATGCCGTCTGGCAGGCTGGGCGCGTGACGATCACCGAGACGGACCTGGTCCACCTGCGCCGCGCGGTAGATCTCGCGCGCGAGGCGCTCGACGACGGCGACGAGCCCTACGGCTCCGTCCTGGTCGACGCCGACGGCCGGGTCCGCTTCGAGGACCGGAACCGCGTCAAGGACGGCGACCAGACCCGTCACCCGGAGTTCGAGATCGCCCGGTGGTCGGCGAACCACCTCACGCCCGAGGAACGCGCGGCGGCGACCGTCTACACGTCAGGCGAGCACTGCCCGATGTGCGCCGCGGCCCATGCCTGGGTCGGCCTGGGTCGGATCGTCTACGTGACGTCGTCCGCGCAGACCGGCAGCTGGCTGGCCGAGTGGGGCGTCCCCCCTGCCGCGGTCGCCCCGCTCTCGATCCGCACCGTCGCGCCCGGCATCCCCGTCGAGGGGCCCGTCCCCGACCTGGTGGACGAGGTGCGCGAGCTCCAGCGCCGCCGGTTCGGGGCCTGATCAGGACACGTTGACCTGGTCGTCGAACCAGCCCAGCGAGTCGGTCTCGGCCACCTCCATCACCTCGAGGTCGGGCGCCGCGAGCAGGTCGTCGACCAGCGCCCGGGTCCCGCCGACAACCGTCGAGTCGAGGTCGACCTCGGTCGCGAGGCACCACGAACAGTCGTCGGGACAGAGGAGGTTCGGCGTCCGGAACCCCGGGGCGAACGGGTCGACGTCGGCCGCGGCCCGGCCGTCGGCGAGTGCCTCGAGATCGCGGGGGGCGGCGCGGAACAGGACGTAGGCGCGGTGCGGAAGCTCGAGCTTCGGGCCACGCAGGACCGCCGGCGCCAGCGCGTCGGGCGCGCGGGTCGGTGGGGGCGGTGTCGCGTCGGGGTCGTTGGACAACCACGCGACCACCTGCATCCCGCCCTCCCAGCCCGAACCCTCCCAGAACGCCGCGACCAGGTCCCCGTCGGTGTGCGGGGCCAGGACCCGGGACAGTGCTCGGAGCTGGGCGGGCGGGAGGGAGCCCTCGGCGGGATCGTCGCCAGGCCACTCGACGTCCGTGGCCGGGGCATCGCCGGCCACCCCGGGCTCCGGCGCGGGCCGCCCGGCGTGCACGTCCGAGCGGCGGGCCAACCGCCAGGCCTGGGCCGTGGGGTGCAGGACGCGCCCGGTCGTCGCGGCGACCTCCGCCCACGAGACCGGCGCGAAGTCGGCGTCGTACATCGGGTGCAGGACGCGCGCGTAGGCCTCGAAACCTCGCGGCACCAGCGAGCCGACGGTCGCGCCGAAGGGGCCCGGGCTCAGCCAGGCACCGACGCGCGGGTCGGACTCGTACCGGAACATGCGGTCCAGTGCACCAGAGCGGGTCCAGCGCTTTGCCGGGTCAGGCCGGCTCGCCGACTTCGGCCAGCGCCGCCAGGAGTCCCGGCCCGTGCCGCTCGAGCTTGGCCGCACCGATGCCGCTGATCCCGCCCAGCTGCTCCAGCGACGTCGGCCGCTGCGTCACCACCTCGCGCAGCGTCGCGTCGTGGAACACCACGTACGCGGGTACGCCCTGCTCCTTGGCGACCCCCGCGCGCCAGGCGCGCAGCACCTCGAACAGCTCGAGCGCGTCGTCGGACAGGTCTGCCGCGGCCGTCGGCCGGCCGGAGCGCGACCCGCGCGACCGCACGACCTTCTCGGTCTCGCGCCGCAGCCGCACCTCGCGGGCTCCGCGCAGCACCTCGGCGCTGTCCGGCGCAAGCCGCAGCGTCCCGTACCCGTCGGAGTCGACGCCGAGCAGCTCCATCGCCAGCAGCTGTCGGATGACCCCGCGCCACTCGCTGTCGGACACGTCCTTCCCGACGCCGAACGTCGAGAGCGACTGGTGCCCCAGCTGCGTCACCCGGGGCGTCTCCTTGCCCAGCAGGATGTCGACAAGGTGCCCCGCGCCGTACCGCTGCCCGCGCTGCTCCAGCCGCACGACCGTCGACAGCAGCTTCTGCGCGGCGACGGTCCCGTCCCACGACTCGGGCGGCGTGAGGCAGGTGTCGCAGTTGCCGCACGGCTCCGAGGGCTGGCCGAAGTAGTTGAGCAGCTGCACCCGGCGGCACGACACCGTCTCGCACAGCGCGAGCATCGCGTCGAGGTGCGCGGTCAGCCTCCGCTTGTGGGCGGCGTCGCCCTCGGAGGTGTCGATCATGCGGCGCTGCTGCACGACGTCGGCGAGGCCGTACGCGAGCCAGGCGGTCGACGGCAGCCCGTCGCGGCCCGCGCGGCCGGTCTCCTGGTAGTAGCCCTCGACGGACTTCGGGAGGTCGAGGTGCGCCACGAACCGTACGTCGGGCTTGTCGATGCCCATGCCGAACGCGATGGTCGCGACCATCACGATCCCGTCCTCGCGCAGGAACTTGCTCTGGTTGCGCGCGCGCACCTGCCGGTCGAGCCCTGCGTGGTAGGGCAGCGCCGGCACGCCGTGGTCGACCAGGAACTGCGCGGTCTGCTCGACCGAGTTCCGCGACAGGCAGTAGACGATCCCCGCGTCGCCCTCGTGCTCGGTGCGCAGGAGGTTGAGCAGCTGGTCGCGCGGCTTGTCCTTCGGTGCGATCCGGTACTGGATGTTGGGCCGGTCGAAGCTGGCGACGAAGTGCTTGGCGTCCCCGAGCTGCAGGCGCTGCGCGATCTCCGCGTGGGTCTGCTCGGTGGCCGTGGCGGTCAGGGCGATGCGGGGGACCTCGGGCCAGCGCTCGTGCAGCATCGACAGCTGCAGGTAGTCGGGCCGGAAGTCGTGCCCCCACTGGGACACGCAGTGCGCCTCGTCGATGGCGAACAGCGCGATGGTGCCGCGGTCCAGCAGCTCGATGGTCTCCCGCACGCGCAGGCGCTCGGGCGCGAGGTAGAGCAGGTCGAGCTCGCCCGCGAGGTAGGCGTCCTCGACCTTGCGGCGCTCGAACGACTGCTGCGTCGAGTTGAGGAACCCGGCGCGCACGCCCAGCGCCGACAGCGCGTCGACCTGGTCCTGCATGAGGGCGATCAGGGGCGACACGACGACGCCGGTGCCCTGCCGGACCAGCGCGGGCACCTGGTAGCAGAGGGACTTGCCGCCGCCGGTGGGCATGAGCACCAGCGCGTCGCCGCCACGGACGACGGTGTCGATGATCTCGGCCTGCTCGCCGCGGAAGGCGTCGTACCCCCACACGGTGTGCAGCACCTCGGCCGCCGCCGCCAGCGCGGCCTGCGGGTCGAGCTCCTGGGCCACCTCGCGCGGGATGTCGGGACGCGGGGGAGGCTCGGCACGACCGCCGCGGGCGGGCTCGTGCTCCGGCGGCGCGGCGTCGTAGAACGGGTCGAACGGCGGCTCCTCGTCGAGAGGCCAGTCCGGCACGTCGCCACCCCACCCGTCAGTCACGCGCACACCCTACGTGCCGCCACCGACGCCCGGGTCGCCCCGATCCACAGGCCCGCGGACGTCGTCGGACCCCGTGCCGACGTCGACCAAGCCCTGAGCGCCGCCACCAGCGTCGATGACGACACTCAGGGCTTGGTCGCCGGGCGCGCAGCGCGCGCGTGGGGGTGGGGCGGCTCCGTAGGGTGTTCCCCATGGCAACCGCACTCATCACCGGCGCGTCCGCCGGCCTCGGTCTGGAGTTCGCCTGGCAGCTGGCCACGGCCAAGCACGACGTCGTCCTCGTGGCGCGCAACGAGGAGCGCCTGACGCGACTCGCCAGGCAGCTCGAGGCGGCCGCGGGCATCCGCGCCGAGGTGCTCGTCGCCGACCTCTCCGTCCGCGCCGACGTCGAGCGCGTGGCCGACCGCCTGCGTGCCACCGAGCGCCCGATCGGCCTGTTGGTCAACAACGCTGGGCTGGCCCTGAACCAGCGGTTCGTCACGGGCGACCTCGAGACGGAGGAGTCCGCGCTCGAGGTCATGGTCACGGCGGTGCTGGTCCTGTCCCACGCCGCGGCCAGCGCGATGGTCGAGCGCGGCCGCGGCGCGATCCTCAACGTCGCGTCCGTCGCCGCCCTTCTCACGTCGGGCACCTACTCCGCGCACAAGGCCTGGGTCCGCGTGTTCACCGAGGGTCTTGCCGTCGAGCTGCGCGGCACCGGCGTGACCGCGACCGCCCTGAACCCCGGCTTCGTACACACCGAGTTCCACGAGCGCGGCGAGATCGACATGACCGCGTACCCCGAGATCGCGTGGCTGAACGCGGAGGACGTCGTGGCCACAGCCCTTGCCGATGTGCGTCGCGGGGCGGTGATCTCGACGCCGAGCCTGCGCTACCGCACGGCGTCGGCGCTCGCTCGCCTGGCCCCGCGCAGCGCCGTCCGCGCGTTCGGCCGCTACCGCCGGGCGTACCAGGGGCAGGAGACGGACCTCGTCATCGAGACCGCCACGACGGACTGAGCGGTCGGGGCGAGCCCGCCCGGTAGCCTGACCGCCGTGAGCACCGACCTCTCCCCGACGCCCCGCGAGCAGCTGCTCGAGCTCATCAAGACCCTCGCGGTCGTGCACGGGAAGGTCACGCTGTCGTCCGGCCGTGAGGCCGACTACTACGTCGACCTGCGCCGCGTCACGCTGCACCACCGCGCCGCGCCGCTCATCGGGCACCTGCTGCTCGACCGGCTGGAGGAGGTCGGGCTCGGCACGGCGGAGATCGACGCCGTCGGCGGCCTGACACTCGGGGCGGACCCCGTCGCGACGTCCCTGCTGCACGCCGCCGCCTCCCGCGGGCAGGACCTCGACGCGTTCGTCGTCCGCAAGGAGGCCAAGGCGCACGGCATGCAGCGCCGGATCGAGGGTCCGGACATCGTCGGCCGCAAGGTCGTCATCCTCGAGGACACGTCGACCACGGGCGGCTCGCCCATCGCCGCCGTCGAGGCCGCGCGCGAGGTGGGCGCTGAGGTGCTCGGCGTCGCGGTGATCGTCGACCGCGCCACGGGTGCGCAGGCCAAGATCGAGGCGCTCGGCGTGCCGTACCACTACCTGTTCAGCCTGTCGGACCTCGGCCTCGCCTGACCGTGAACGGCGTCCTGCTCGCCACCGTCGCCCTCGGCGTCGTCATCCTCGCCGTGCTCGCCTACATGATGCAGAAGAAGCGCCAGGAGGCGTTCCAGCAGTGGGCGCTGCGCAACCGCTGGACGTTCGAAGGGTCCGACCCCTCCCTGGTCCACCTCTCGGACGCCCAGCCGTTCGGGCAGGGCCGCAACAAGCGGGCCACCGAGGTGCTGCGCGGCGCCTTCGACGGTCACCAGGCCGTGTCCTTCACCTACGCGTGGACCACGGGCGACGAGAAGGACAAGACGAGCCACACCGCGCACGTGGTCGCGCTGGGGTTGCCGGCGTACCTGCCGACCGTCGAGGTGACCCGCGACGGGTTGGGCGCCAAGCTGGACAAGCTGTTCGGCGGCCAGGACATCCAGTTCGAGTCCGAGGCGTTCAACAGGGAGTTCCGCGTCACGGCGTCCGACCCGCAGGTCGGGCACGCGATCGTGCACCCGCGCCTCATGGAGCGGTTGCTGCGCGACGGCTCGGTCACGCCGTGGCGCATCGAGGGCACGTGGATCATCTCGTGGGAGCCCGGGTCATCGGCGCTGGAGAACCTGGCGACCCGGCTCGGCCTGCTCTCGGCGGTCGTCCGCTCGATCCCGCGGCACGTCTGGCTCGACCACGGATACGACCCCCTCGACGCTACGATCGGCTGACCTGACCGACCGCTGAGAGGCCTGCGCTGTGAGCACCGGTGTCATCGTCCTGATCGTCCTCGTCGTGATCGTCGTCATCGCGCTGATCTGGGCCGTCTCGACCTACAACGGCTTCATCCGGCTGCGGAACCTGGTCCAGGAGGCCTGGCGGCAGATCGACGTCGAGCTGCACCGCCGGCACGACCTGATCCCGAACCTCGTCGAGTCGGTCAAGGGCTACGCGGCCCACGAGAAGGGCGTGTTCGAGGAGGTCGCCCGCGCTCGTGCGGCCGCGATCGGCGCCGGGTCGGGCCCCGCCGAGCAGGCCGCCCAGGAGAACCAGCTGACTCAGGCGCTCGGCCGGCTCTTCGCCGTCGCCGAGGCATATCCGGTGCTGCGGGCCAGCGAGAACTTCCAGCAGCTGCAGGCCGAGCTCACCAACACCGAGGACCGCATCGCCGCGGGCCGCCGGTTCTACAACGCGAACGTCCGCGAGCTCAATACCAAGGTCGAGTCGTTCCCGTCCAACGTCATCGCGGGCGCGTTCCACATCGAGCGCGCCGAGTACTTCGAGGCCGACGAGCCCAGCGTGCGCGCGGCGCCCGAGGTCAGCTTCTGAGTCTGAGCGGGGCCTAGACCCGCTCGATCAGGTCCTGCACCGAGTCGAGGATCTCGGTGGGCCGGAACGGGAAGCTCTCGACGTCGGCCAGCCGGGTCGAGCCGGACAGCACGAGGAACGTCCGCAGCCCGGCCTCGATCCCGGAGACCACGTCGGTGTCCATCCGGTCGCCCACCATCACGGTGGTCTCCGAGTGTGCGTCGATGCGGTTGAGCGCGGACCGGATCATCATCGGGTTGGGCTTGCCGACGAAGTACGGCTGCCGCCCCGTCGCGGCGCTGATCATCGCCGCGACCGCGCCGGTGGCCGGCAGGTCGCCGTCGGCGGACGGGCCGGTCACGTCGGGGTTGGTCGCGATGAACCGCGCGCCGCCCTGGATCAGCCGGATGGCCTGCGTGATCGCCTCGAACGAGTAGGTCCGGGTCTCGCCGAGCACCACGAAGTCGGGCTGCGCGGCGGTCAGGGTGTACCCGGCCTCGTACAGCGCGGTGGTCAGCCCGGCCTCGCCGATGACGTACGCGGAGCCGTTGGGCATCTGGTCGATCAGGAACTGCGCCGTGGCCAGCGCGGAGGTCCAGATGGCGTCCTCGGGGACGTCGATGCCGGAGGCCGACAACCGGGCGCGCAGGTCGCGCGTGGTGAAGATCGAGTTGTTGGTGAGGATGAGGAACGGCCGGTCGTTGTCGCGCAGCGCACGGATGAACTCGGCGGCTCCGGGCAGCGCCGTGCCCTCGTGCACCAGGACGCCGTCCATGTCCGACAGCCAGGAGCGGATCTCCCGGGGGCCGTGGTGCGTCATGCGCCGAACGCCTTGCGCTCGACCTCGTCGCGCTCGGACTGCTCGTCGTAGCGCTCGTCGCGGCCGTCGTCCGCAGGGAGCCCGGCCTTCTCACGGCGGCGCTTGCGCCACACCTCGATGAGCACCGGGACGACCGAGATGAAGACGACGAGGACCAGCAGCACCTCGATGTTCTTGCTGATGAACTCGATGTTCCCGAGCAGGTAGCCCAGCATCGTCACGCCGCCCGCCCACAGGATGACGCCGATGGCGTTGAAGAGCGCGAAGTGCCGGTACGGCATCTTGCCGACCCCGGCGGCGACGGAGGCGTAGGTCCGCACGAACGGGATGAACTGCGCCACGATCAGCGTCCGGCCGCCGTACCTGTCGAAGTACGCGTAGGTCTCGTCGATGTACTTCTGCTTGAAGATCCGCGAGTCGGGCTTGCTGAACACCTTCGGTCCGAGCTTGCGCCCGATGAGGTAGCCGGTCTGGGTGCCGGCGTAGGCGGTGAGGATGAGGATCACCACCAGCTGCCAGATCGTGATGTCGATCTGCAGGTTGTCCTGCGCCACCAGGGCTCCGGCCGTGAACAGCAGCGAGTCGCCGGGCAGGATCGGGAACAGCAGGCCGACCTCGATGAAGACGATCGCCATGATGCCGAGGAGCACCCAGGTACCGAACGAGTCGATCAGGTGCTGCGGGTCGAGGAAGTCGGGGCCCAGGGCCACGACCGGTCCGGCGGCCGAGAGTGCGGTCGTCATCATGGGCGCCAGCCTACGGGGCCGTGCGTGGGCGGCCTGTGACGAGAACGCAGCCGAATGTGGGGACCCTGTGCACCCCCTTATCGACAGATGCTGAACAATGGCGCCGTGCGCGCCACAGTGAAGGACGTCGCCGCTCGGGCGGGCGTGTCGCCCAAGACCGTCTCCAACGTGATCAACGGAGTCGTGTTCGTGCGCCCGGAGACGCGCGAGCGGGTCGAGCGGGCGCTCGCCGAGCTCGACTACGTCCCGAACCTCGGCGCCCGCGGCCTGCGCAACGGGCGCTACGGCCTGATCGCGCTCGCCCTGCCCGACCTGTCGACGGCGTACTCGGCCGAGCTGGCGCACCACTTCGTCGAGGAAGGCCACGCGCGGGGCTGGTCGGTCCAGATCGAGGAGACGGCCGCGGAGCCCGAACGCGAGCGCGAGCTGCTGTCCCGGGCGCGGTCGCACCTGGTCGAAGGCCTCGTGCTCAACCCCGTGTCGCTCGAGGACTCGGCCGTCCCCGTGGTCGCGGGTCCGCTGCCGCCCACTGTGCTCATCGGTGAGGTCGTCCAGGACCGGGCGGACCACGTGGGTGTGGACAGCGTGCGTGCCGCGCAGGACATGACCGAGCACCTGCTGGCGACGGGCCGGCGCCGCATCGCGGTGGTCGGGCCGCCGGGTCCGATCGAGAACGCGGCGGCGCGGCAGCGCACGGACGGGTACCGGCTCGCGCTCGCGGAGGCCGGGATCGCCCACGACCCGTCGCTCGAGATCCCCACGGAGACCTGGACCACGGACGAAGCCGTGGTCGCGACGCGCCATTTCCTTGCGGTGCACGACATTCCTGACGCGTTCTTCGCTTTCACGGATTCCATGGCTTTCGGGGTGCTCAGCGTCCTGTGGGAGCGGGGGTTGCGGGTTCCGCAGGACGTCGCCGTCGCGGGGTTCGACGACCTCGTGGGG
Organism: Cellulomonas sp. P1_C4; assembly: GCF_056406355.1. NCBI lineage: Bacteria > Bacillati > Actinomycetota > Actinomycetes > Micrococcales > Cellulomonadaceae > Cellulomonas > Cellulomonas sp. P1_C4. Next base: position 133,628 of record NZ_JBFUAI010000001.1, read on the forward strand.
TCCCGGTACGCGGTCCCGCCGCTGACGACGGTGGCCTTCGACCTGCGCGCCTACGCCACCACCGCGCTCGACCTGCTGAGCGACCGCATCGACGACCCCGGCCGCGCCGCGCGGCAGCTCGTCATCCCCCACCGCCTGGTGGTCCGCGCCAGCACGCGCTGAGGTCACGACACGCCTGACTCATGTCGCGTGTCCGTGTTGCCAAACCCATTTCAACGATGTAATGCTACGAATCGGGCACGGTAATGACGCCGGACCTGCACAGGAAGTTGTGTCTCACGAAGGAGTGAGGGCATGGCACTGCACCATCGGCCGCGCACGCTCGCGGTACCACCCCCGCCCGGACAGGGCCTCACGCGCCGCCAGATGCTGGTCGGCTCCCTCGCGGCCGTCGGCGGCGTCGCTGCCATCGGATCGCTGGCCGGGTGTGCCCCGGGCGCCTCGGCGGCGGACGGCGTCCGGAACCTCGACTACTGGCATCTGCTCAGCGGCGGCGACGGCATCAACATGGCGGGGCTCGTCGACGACGTCAACGCCTTGGACCACGGCTACAAGGCCATCCAGACCGTGCTGGCCTGGGGGGCGCCGTACTACACCAAGCTGGCGATGGCGAGCGTCGGCGGCCGCGCCCCCGACACCGCGATCATGCACGCATCACGCGTCGCCGGGTACGCACCGGGCGGGCTGCTCGACCCGTGGGACCTCGACCTGCTGGCCGAGAACGGCGTGGAGGAGTCCGACTTCCTCGACCGCGTGTGGGCCAAGGGCGGGCTGAACGGGAAGCAGTACTCCATCGCCCTCGACTCGCACCCGTTCATCATGATGTACAACCTGGACGTGGCCGAGAAGGCCGGCGTGCTGGGCTCCGACGGCCAGCTGGCCAAGATCGACAGTCCCGACCAGTTCCTCGAGGTCGCCCGGGCCATGCAGGGCGTGACCGGCAAGCACGGACTGTCCTACGGCTACCTCGGCGACGGTGCCCAGATGTGGCGGCTGTTCTACACGCTCTACAAGCAGCACGACGCCGACTTCGACTTGTCCGGCCCGCGGGCCGAGGTCGACCAGGACGCCGCGGTCTCGTCGCTCGAGTTCATCCAGCAGCTGCTGGACGACACGATCTGCACCCCGAGCGGCGACTACGGCACCGCCGTCTCCGAGTTCATGTCGGGGGAGAGCGGCCTGTTCTTCACCGGTGTGTGGGAGCTGCCGACCGCCAAGAGCTCCGGCCTCAACTTCGACGCCCAGCCGATCCCGACCCTGTTCGGCACGCCGGCGGCCTACGCCGACTCGCACGCGTTCACGCTCCCGCACCAGTCGAGCCCGAACGAGGACCAGCGGCGCGCGACGTACCGGTTCGTGTCCGACATCCTCTCCAACTCGCTGGCGTGGGCCGAGGCCGGGCACATCCCAGCCTTCCAGCCGGTCGTGAAGAGCTCCGAGTACCAGGCGCTGATCCCGCAGGCGCACTACGCACCGGCCGCCGAGATCCTCAACTACGACCCGGAGGCGTGGTTCACGGGGTCGGGCAGCGACTTCCAGAACAAGTTCGCCGAGACCGTCCAGAACGTCTACCTCCAGGGCGCGGACCCGGCGGAGGGCTTCAACGCCTTCGTCCGTCGCGTCAACGTCCAGCTCTCCAAGCCGAACCCCGTCTGAGCGGAAGGAGTCGAACATGTCCACCGCAGCCCTCAGCGCCGCCGCCAGCACGCGCGTAGACGCGGACCAGGTCCGGGCCGGCGAGCGCTCGGCGCGTAACCGGAACAACCGCATCGGCTGGGCGTTCGTGGCGCCCTTCGTCATCGTCTTCGGGATGTTTCTCATCTGGCCGCTGATCCACGGCTTCTACCTCAGCTTCACCGGCGAGAGCATCACGGGCGCGAACGGCGAGCTCATCGGCTTCGCCAACTACGCCGAGGCGCTGCGCGACCCGATCATGTGGCGCTCGCTGCTCAACACCCTGTGGTTCACGGTGCTGTCGACGATCCCGCTCGTCATCGTCGCGCTCGTCCTCGCTCTTCTCGTGCACCAGGGGCTGCCTGGCCAGTGGCTGTGGCGGCTCTCGTTCTTCATGCCGTTCCTGCTCGCGTCGACCGTCGCCGCGCAGATCTGGATCTGGATGTACAACCCTCAGCTCGGGCTCGTGAACTACCTGCTCGGCGTCGTCGGGGTCGATCCGGTGGCGTGGCTGCAAGATCCGACGTGGGCGATGTTCGCCGTCGTCGTCATGACGACGTGGTGGACGGTGGGCTTCAACTTCCTGCTCTACCTGACCGCCCTGCAGAACATCCCGGAGCAGCAGTACGAGGCGTCCGCGCTGGACGGGGCCGGGCGATGGCGCCAGCTGCGGTCGATCACCATCCCGCAGCTGGGTCAGGTCACCGTGCTCATCGCGATGCTGCAGATCCTGGCCTCGCTCAAGGTCTTCGACCAGATCTACGTCATGACCCAAGGCGGCCCCGCCGGCGTCACCCGGCCGGTCGTCATGTACATCTTCGAGACCGGGTTCACCGGCTACCGGTTCGGGTACGCGTCGGCCATCGCGTACATCTTCTTCGCCCTCATCGTCATCATCTCGGTCGGCCAGGTCCGACTGACGTCCCGCAGGAGCGCCTGATGACCGCCATCGCCACCGAGCCCACCACGCAGCGCCCGGTCCACCACCCCCGCGGCAGGTTCGCCGAGCGCGCCGGCCTGCGGATCGGTGAACGCTTCGCCAGCCCCGGCCGCATCGGCGCGCTCGTCGCCCTCGTCGTGCTCGCCGTGCTCTGGCTCCTGCCGTTCCTGTGGGCCCTCGTCACCTCGTTCAAGACCGAGACGGACGCGGCGGCGACGCCCGTGTCGTTCTTCCCGAAGAGCGGCTTCACCACCGACGCCTACTCGAGCGTGCTGAAAGCGGGGAACATCCCGCTCTGGACCTGGAACAGCCTGGTGACGGCCACCGCGATCACGATCATCACGCTCGTGGTGTCGGCGCTGGCCGCCTACGGCTTCTCGCGGCTCGACTTCGCCGGCAGGCGCTGGCTGTTCTGGGGGATGATCGCGTCGATCATCATCCCGCCGCAGGTGCTCATCGTCCCGCTGTTCTACGAGATGCTCACGCTCAACCTCGTCGACACCTACTGGGCGATCATCCTGCCCCAGGTGGTCGCGCCGGCGATGGTGTTCATCCTCAAGAAGTTCTTCGACCAGGTGCCCATTGAGCTCGAGGACGCCGCCCGGATCGACGGTGCCGGGCGCCTGCGGGTGTTCTGGTCGATCGTGCTGCCCCTGTCGCGGCCGATCCTCGCGGCCGTCTCGATCTTCGTGTTCATCGGGGCGTGGAACAACTTCCTGTGGCCGTTCATCGCCACCAGCGACTCGTCGCTCATGACCATGCCCGTCGGGCTGCAGACCGTGAAGAGCGCCTACGGCCTGCAGTACGCGCAGGTCATGGCGTCGGCCGTGCTGGCGGCGGTCCCGCTGATCGTCGTCTTCCTGTTCTTCCAGCGCCAGATCATCAAGGGTTTCGCCACGACCGGCTTCGGCGGCCAGTAAGCACCCTCGTCCGAGAACTGCAAGGAGACTCATGTCCCGCGCACGTGTCACGCTCGACCGCGACTTCGTCGTCGGCGAGGTCCCCCGGCGGATCTTCGGGTCGTTCGTCGAGCACATGGGCCGGTGCGTCTACACCGGCATCTACGAGCCCGGCCACGCCGCGGCCGACGAGCAGGGCTTCCGCCGCGACGTCCTGGACCTGGTCAAGGAGCTGGGCGCCACCGTCATCCGCTACCCCGGCGGCAACTTCGTCTCCGGGTACGCGTGGGAGGACGGCGTCGGCCCCGACAGGCCGCGTCGTCTGGACGGCGCCTGGCACACGGTAGAGACGAACGCGTTCGGCCTGCACGAGTTCGTCGACTGGTCGCGGGTGGCGGGCGTCGAGATCATGGAGGCCGTCAACCTCGGCACCCGTGGCGTCGAGGAGGCCCGCGCGCTCGTCGAGTACGCCAACCACCCCGGCGGCACCGAGCTGTCGGACCGGCGGCGCAAGAACGGCCACGACGACCCGTTCAACATCAGGCTGTGGTGCCTGGGCAACGAGATGGACGGCCCGTGGCAGATGGGCGCCAAGACCGCCGACGAGTACGGCCGGCTCGCGGTCGAGGCGGCCAAGGCCATGCGGCTGGTGGACCCCAGCATCGAGCTGGTCGCCTGCGGCTCGTCGGGCTCGGGMATGCCGACGTTCGGCGCGTGGGAGCAGACGGTGCTCGGGCACACCTACGACCAGGTCGACTACGTCTCGCTGCACGCCTACTACCAGGAGCTCGAGGGCGACCACGCGAGCTTCCTGGCCAGCGCGGTCGACATGGACTACTTCATCGAGTCGGTGGTCTCCACCGCCGACGCCGTCCGGGCGAAGGGCAAGCACAAGAAGCACATCAACCTCTCGTTCGACGAGTGGAACGTCTGGTACCAGAGCGGTCGGGACACCGAGGACCAGCCGCACGTCATCGAGAAGGCCGGCGTGTGGAAGGAGCATCCGCGGATCATCGAGGACGAGTACTCGGTGACCGACGCGGTGGTCGTCGGCACCCTGCTCAACTCGCTGCTGCGCCACGGCGACCGCGTGCAGATCGCCAACCAGGCCCAGCTGGTCAACGTCATCGCGCCCATCCGGTCCGAGGAGGGCGGGCCGGCGTGGCGGCAGTCGATCTTCTGGCCGTTCGCCCGCACGGCGGCCCTGGCACGCGGGGTCGTCCTGCGAACCGCGGTCACCTCCGACCGGTACGAGACGACGAAGTTCGACGACGTGGACCTGGTCGACGTCTCGGCCACGTGGGACGAGGAGAACGGGCGGGTCGCGCTCTTCCTGGCTCACCGGGGTCTCGACGAGGAGGCCGAGGTCGCGGTCGACCTGCGCGGCTGGGCAGCCGGCCGCGTCACACGCGCCGAGGTACTGACCACGCCCGACGGCGGTGACCGGCACACGTCGAACACCGCGGACGCGCAGGACCGCGTCGGCCTGGTGCGGCTCGACGGCGTGCAGGCCGACGACGGCACCGTGAGCCTGCGGCTGCCGCCCCTGAGCTGGGCGGTCGTGGAGCTGGAGGTCACGCTGGCCTGAGCCGTTACCGTGGCGCCCGTGGACGAGGAGCGCGCGGAGGTCGGGGTCGGGCCGTGGGACGGCCCGTGGCCTGTGCTCGACAGCGCTGGCGCGCCTGTGCCCGACAGCGCTGGCGCGCCCCTTGACGAGCGCTACGACCCCGAGCTGCTGGCGCACGGCGACCGGCGCAACGTCGTCGACGGCTACCGGTACTGGACGCTCGAGGCGATCGTCGCCGACCTCGACACCCGTCGGCACCCGTTCCACGTCGCCATCGAGAACTGGGCGCACGACATGAACATCGGCTCGGTGGTCCGGACGGCCAACGCGTTCCTGGCGGCCGAGGTGCACATCGTCGGCAACCGTCGCTGGAACCGCCGCGGCGCCATGGTCACCGACCGGTACCAGCACGTCCGCCACCACGCGTCGGTCGACGACCTGCTGGCCTGGGCCGCCGACGAGGGGCTGCCGGTGCTCGGCGTCGACAACCTGCCCGGCTCGGTGGCGCTCGAGGGGTACCCGCTCCCGCGCGCGTGCGTGCTGCTGTTCGGCCAGGAGTCGGTCGGGCTGTCCGACGCGGCCCGCGCGGCCGCCGTGGACGTCCTGCACATCGCTCAATTCGGCTCGACGCGCTCGATCAACGCGGGCGCCGCCGCCGCCATCGCGATGCACGCGTGGATCGCCCAGCACGCTGTCCAGGGGTAGAACGTCCCGGACGGCCCTCCGCGCAGCCGTGCCAGAATCTTCCTGATACCCCTCCCACGACACGCAGGAGATGCTGCAGATGGCCATCGCCACCCCCGAGGTGTACGCCGAGATGATCGACCGCGCGAAGGCGGGCAAGTTCGCCTACCCGGCCGTCAACGTCACCTCGTCCCAGAGCGTCACCGCCGCGCTGCAGGGCTTCGCCGAGGCGGAGTCCGACGGGATCATCCAGGTCTCCGTCGGCGGCGCCGAGTACGCGGCCGGCTCGACCGTCAAGGACCGCATCGCCGGCTCGCTCGCCCTCGCGGCCTACGCGGCCGAGGTGGCCAAGGGCTACCCGATCACCGTCGCGCTGCACACCGACCACTGCGCCAAGCAGAACCTCGATTCCTGGGTGCGCCCGCTGCTGGCCATCGAGATCGAGCAGGTCAAGGCCGGCAAGCTGCCCACGTTCCAGTCGCACATGTGGGACGGCTCGTCGGTCCCGCTGGACGAGAACCTGGTCATCGCCGAGGAGCTGCTCGAGCTCTCGCGCCAGGCCCGCACCATCCTCGAGATCGAGGTCGGCGTGGTCGGTGGCGAGGAGGACGGCCACACGGCCGAGATCAACGACAAGCTGTACACGACCGTCGAGGACGGCCTGGCCACGGTCAAGGCGCTCGGCTCCGGCGAGAAGGGCCGCTACCTGACGGCCCTGACCTTCGGCAACGTGCACGGCGTCTACAAGCCGGGCTCGGTCAAGCTGCGCCCGTCGATCCTCGCGGAGATCCAGAAGGCCGTGGGCGACGCGATCGGCGTCGAGAACCCGTTCGACCTCGTGTTCCACGGCGGCTCCGGCTCGACCGAGGCCGAGATCGCCGAGGCCGTCGACAACGGCGTCATCAAGATGAACATCGACACGGACACGCAGTACGCGTTCAGCCGTCCGGTGGCGGACCACTTCTTCCGCAACTACGACGGCGTGCTCAAGGTGGACGGCGAGGTGGGCAACAAGAAGGCCTACGACCCGCGCGCCTGGGGCAAGCTCGCCGAGGCCGGCATGGCGCAGCGCCTCGTCGAGGCCGCCCAGCAGCTCCGCTCGGCGGGGCACACGCTCGGCGCCTGACGTCTGACGTCTGACAGAAGGAAAGGCCCCGTCCACCTGGACGGGGCCTTTCTTCAGTTCTGGCTGTCGCTCACCGGTTGGAACTCCGACTCGTCGCCCTCGACGACGTCGAGCAGCTCACCGATGCGGGTCACCTCGAGCAGGAACCGTACGGTCGGCGGCACCCGCAGCAGGCGGACCCGGTGCTGCGACCGGATGGACAGGCGCGCGAGGAAGGCGACGCCCGAGGAGTCCATGAACGTGACGTGGTGGGCGTCGACCTCGATGGGCAGACCCACCTGCTCGGCCTCCGCGGTCGCTTCTTGAAGCTCCGCGCCGAGATCTGCGTCGACCTCGCCCGAGAGCACGATGCGCGTGGCGTCCGTGCCCACGATGACGTGGACGGCCCCTGGCTCGCCGACGATCCCCGCAGCCTGGTCGGCCTGCGAGACGTCCGCAGGCCCGTCGGGGATCGTGCTGTTACCGTCGCGCACGGCGCTCCTTTCGCTGACACTCGCACAAGGTGAGCTGCCGGCTTCTCGACGACTCCCTTGTCCGGAACGCTAGACGATCGGAGGTGGTAGCGGTCAACTCCCACGCTGCGCCTTTGCCCGATCGCGACCTCGCCGACGTCCGGGACCGCGCCCTGCGGGCCACGTCGGTGCCGATCGCCCTGCTGGAGGCGTCCGGACCCGACATGCCCGTCGTGTGGGTGAACGACGCCTTCGAGAGAGTCACAGGGTACGGCCTGGAGGAAGCACGGCGGCGGCACCCCGGTACCGTCGACGAGAACTCACCCCAGCAACCCGAGCTCGACCGGATGCTGGAGGCGATCCGGACGCAGCAGCCGGTCTCCCAGGTGGTGACCCTGCGCCGCGTCGACGGGTCGCAGTTCACCTGCCGGGCGACGCTGTCGCCCGTGCCGGCCGGCGTCGACGGCGTGGTCACGCACTGGGTCGTGGCGCTGCAGGACCTCACGGAGCAGATCTCCCACGACGCCGAGCAGGCGGCGCTGGTCGAGGCGGAGCGGCGCGAGCGGCGCAGCCTCGGGCTCATCGCCCAGGTGTCCGACCTGCTGATGGACGTCGACGACCCGCACGCCCTGCGCGAGATCGCCACGATGTTGCGGCGGTCCGTCGTCGGGTGGGCGGCTTTCTACCTGAACGACGGTGGCCTGCGGGCGGCCGACGGGATCGACGCCGCGCACCCGGCGACCGGCAAGGGCACCCGGCACGGCGAGGGGCCGGCGGTGCGGGACCTGCGCCCCGACGCCGTCCAGCAGCTGCTCGACGCCGAGATCGACCGGCCCGTCGAGCTCGAGCTCAGCGGCCACTACGGCCTCGGCAGCGCGTCGGCGTGGCTGACCCGCGAGGCCGACCGGGCGCTGGGCGGGTCGGAGACCGACGAGGATCGCCGCGTGCTCGTCTTCCCCCTGCCCGGCCGCCGCCGGGTGCTGGGCGTGCTGGCCGTGCACGCCCACGACGGCGTCGGGCTGCGGGACCTCGAGCCGTCGGCGCGAACCGTGCTCGAGCTGACCAGCCGCCGCGTCGGCCTGGTCATCGACAACGCGCGTCTCTACGACCGCGAGCATCGGCTGGCCGAGACGCTGCAGCGCGCCATGCTGCCCGAGCAGGCCGAGGTCGACGGGCTCGACGTGTGGACCTACTACGCGCCCAACTCGGAGAACGCCCAGGTGGGCGGCGACTGGTACGACGTGCTGCAGGTGAGCGCGGACGTGGTCGGTGTCGTCATCGGCGACGTCGTCGGGCACGACGTCGAGGCGGCGGCGTCCATGGGCCAGCTGCGCTCGGTGGTGCGCTCCTACATGTTCGACATCACCACGCCCGGGCCGGTGCTCGAGCGGGTCGACCAGCTGGTCGCGGGCATGCGGGTGCCCCGCCCGGCGGGGCTGGTCCTGTCCACGCTGACGCGCAGCGGTCAGACGTGGCAGCTGCAGTACTCGCGCGCGGGCCACCTGCCGGCCCTGCACGTGCGCGCCGGTCAGGTCACCCAGCTGAGCGGCGCGGGCGGCCCCCTCATCGGGTTCGGCGGAGAGCACCGGGAGACGGCCGAGGTCGACCTGGAGCCCGGCGACGTCGTCCTGTACTACACCGACGGTCTCATCGAGCGGCGCGACCGCGGCCTACGCGACGGCCTCACGGCCCTGACGGCCGTCGCCGGCGCGGTCACGGCCCGCGACGCCGCGGGAGTCGGCGAGGAGCTGCTGTCCCGGCTCGCGGACCACCCCGAGGACGATGTCGCGGTGGTCGTCGTGCGCGTGCCGTCACCGACCGACGCCTCCCAGCGCACGCGCAGCCCGCGCCGTCGGCGGTGGTCGCTGCCCAACGAGGCCGCGTCCATCGGCCGCGCGCGGCACGCCGTGGTGCGCACCTGCCAGGCCTGGGGGATCGAGGACTCCGCGAGCGCCGAGCTCGTCGTGTCCGAGCTGGTGGCCAACGCGGTGCTGCACGGCTTCGGGCACGTGTCGCTGCAGCTCTACGACACGGGCGACGGCCTGCGCATCGAGGTCGAGGACGGCAACCCCGCGCCGCCCGTCACCACCGACGGCCACCCCGGACGCGTGGGCGGGTTCGGGATGCAGATCGTCGAGCGGCTGGCCGACTGGGGCTGGCGGCAGTCGCGGGGCGGCAAGCTCGTGTGGGCGAAGGTCCGTCCGGGCTCGCTCCCGGAGTCCTAGGCGGGGGCCGACGCCTCGTCCGGGCGGCGGAACCCGGACTCCGTCACGGCGGCCTCGCAGTGGTGCTCCGCGTCGATGCGGAACAGCTCGAGCGCGCCGCAGATCTCGATGACGAACAGGTCGCGCGGGTCCGCGCCACGCAGCACGGTCGCGCCGCCGCGCTTGCGGCCCGCGTCGGCCAGCGAGATGAGGAACGCCGCCCCCGTGGAGTCCATGAACGTCACCTGGCACATGTCGATGACCAGGAGCTGGCGGCGAAGGCCGACGACGCGGGCGGCGATCTCCGGGAACTGGTCCCTTTCGGCCAGGTCGAGGTCGCCCGCGACCGTGAGCGTGGTCGTCGTGGGGGACGTCGAGATCTCGATCATGGCCCGCCCTGTCTGGTGAGGGGGTGTGCTTGCCGAACAGTGGTCCAGGTCGGCGGATCGACTGTAGCCGCGCCGGTGACGGCGTGCACACTGGGCGCATGAGCCACGAGAACCTGCTGGACGGACCCGCGCCGACACTCCTGCCCGTCGACGGCCCCGACGCCGACGCCCGCACCGCGCTGACCAGCGGCTCGTCGCCGCGCGAGGCGGTGCCGGCCGCCCCGGCCTCGTCCCTGCTGTGGGCCCTCCTCGCCGAGGGCGCGCTGTCCGACGAGGGCGACCCGGTCGCCGCCTACGCCTACGCGCGCACGGGGTACCACCGGGGGCTCGACGCCCTGCGGCGGGCCGGCTGGCACGGCCGCGGACCCATCCCGGTCACGCACGGCCCCAACCAGGGGTTCCTGCGGGCGCTGCTGGCGCTCGCGGAGGCCGCCGAGGCCATCGGCGAGTCCGAGGAGGCCGAGCGTTGCGAGAAGTTCCTCGTCGACAGCGGCACCTCGGGCGAGGAAGTGGCCGAGCTGCGCTGAGACATGACCATCTCTTGACGGTCCGATACCCTCTGGGAGTACTGGGTCACTGCCGCCCGGTGCAGGGAGTCCGCGCAGTCCCGGCACACATGTGCGCACCGTAGGCAGGGTGGAAGTGGTGATCTAGATGCCGGCCGTCGTGGTGCTCGGGGCCCAGTGGGGCGACGAGGGCAAGGGCAAGGCGACCGACCAGCTCGGCTCGCGCACCGACTACGTCGTCAAGTTCAACGGCGGGAACAACGCGGGCCACACCGTCGTCATCGGCGGGGAGAAGTACGCCCTGCACCTGCTGCCGTCGGGCATCCTGTCGCCGGGAGTCGTGCCCGTCATCGGCAACGGCGTGGTCGTCGACATCGACGTGCTGTTCGAGGAGATCGACGCGCTCGAGGTGCGCGGCGTGGACACGTCCGCCCTCAGGGTCTCGTCGGCCGCCCACGTCATCGCCCCGTACAACCGCACGCTCGACAAGGTCACCGAGCGGTTCCTGGGCAAGCGCCGGATCGGCACCACGGGTCGCGGCATCGGCCCCGCGTACTCCGACAAGATCAACCGCGTCGGCATCCGCATCCAGGACCTCTTCGACGAGAAGATCCTGCGCGAGAAGGTCGAGGGCGCGCTCGACCAGAAGAACCACCTGCTGGTGAAGGTCTACAACCGCCGGGCGATCACGGTCGACGAGACGGTCGAGGACCTGCTGCGCCACGCCGACCGCCTGCAGCCGCTGGTCGCGGACACCCCGCTGCTGCTCAACACGGCGCTGGACCAGGGGAAGACGCTCGTCTTCGAGGCCGGCCAGGCCACGATGCTCGACGTCGACCACGGCACCTACCCGTTCGTCACGTCGTCGTCGGCCACGGCGGGCGGCGCGTGCACCGGCTCGGGCGTGGGGCCGACGAGGATCGACCGCGTGGTCGCCGTCGCCAAGGCGTACACCACCCGCGTGGGCGAGGGCCCGTTCCCCACCGAGCTGCTGGACGACGACGGCGAGTGGCTGCGTCAGACCGGCGGCGAGTTCGGCACGACCACCGGCCGGCCGCGCCGCACCGGCTGGTACGACGCCGTCGTCGTGCGCTACGCCGCCCGCGTCAACGGGCTCACCGACCTCGTCGTCACCAAGCTCGACGTGCTCACCGGCCGCGACACCATCCCCGTGGCCGTGGCGTACGACGTGAACGGCCGCCGGTTCGACGAGATGCCGTACGACCAGTCGGACTTCCACCACGCGACGCCGATCTACGAGTACCTGCCGGGCTGGTCCGAGGACATCTCAGGCGCGCGGGAGTTCGAGGACCTGCCGGTCAACGCGCAGCGCTACCTGCTGCGCCTCGAGGAGATCTCGGGCGTCCGCATCTCCTCGATCGGCGTCGGGCCCGGCCGCGAGGCCACGATCGTCCGGCACGAGCTGCTCGCCTGAGCTATGCGTCGCCCGACACACGGGCGTGCAGGTGCATGTCGTGCCAGCCGTCCGCGTGGAGGGCGTCGCCGCGCTTCGTGCCCTCAAGGCGGAAGCCGGCCCGGGTGGCCACCCGGCAGGACGCGGGGTTGTCGATGGAGTGGTCGACCTCGATCCGGTGTAGCCCCGCCAGGTCGAGCCCCCAGGCGGCGACGGCGCGCAGCGCCCTCGTCGCGACCCCGCGGCCTCGGGCGACCGGCAGCACCCAGTACGAGACCTCCGAAACGCCGTCGCCGTGCTCGAACTTCCGCAGGCTGATCTGGCCCACGGGGGCGTTGTCGAGCGTGACGGCCCACCCCGCGCCCGTCTCGGTCTGCCAGCGGTCCGTCCACTGGGCAACCCACACGTCGGCTTCCTCGGGGCTCATCGACCGGTCGTGCCAGCGCCGGATGCCGGGGTCCGCGTAGGCGGTCACCACCGCGCCGGCGTCGTCGGCGCGCCAGGGCCGCAGGACCAGCCCGTCGACCGACAGGACGGGTTGGGGGAGCCGGCTGATGCTGCCGGGCGTGATCGCAGGCGGGGTCAGCCGGGGCACGCGCCCAGTATGTCGGGGTCAGACCGTGGCGGTGAGGGGAGGCAGCGCTTCTTCGTGGACCGGCTCGTCGACGACCTCGGGCAGCTCGAACTCCGCGAGCATGCGTTGGCGGACGACGGCGATCGGGTAGGCRACCGCCGCGACGCAGACGGCCGTGGCTCCGATGAACACCGTCGGCAGCCCCCACTGCTCAGCGACGAACCCGCCGAGCAGCGCGCCGATCGGCATGAGGCCGTAGCCGAGGGTGCGGCTGGCGCCGCCGACGCGGCCGAGCATGCCGGGGGCGACCATGCGCTGGCGCATCGACTGCGAGATGACGTTGCCGTTGGTGTTGAGGAACCCCAGGAAGAACAGGGAGGTCGCGATGGCGGGCACCGTGGGGACCAGGACGGGGACCAGCATGAGCAGCGCGTCGAGGGTCCAGCAGCCCAGCAGCAGCCGGACCTCCGGGATCCGGCGGCCCAGCGGCTCGGCGGCGATCGAGCCGAGCACGGCGCCGACCGCGAGGACGGCGATGACCAGCGGGTAGTGGGCGGGCTCGAGGCCGACGCGCGAGCCAGGGCCGACCATCCAGAGCACGAACACCGCGAAGTAGCCGGTGCTGGCCATGTTCATCACGCTGCCGGCCACCAGCAGCGGGCGCAGCACGGGGTGCCGGACCAGGAAGCCGACGCCCTCGCGGATCTCGGTGGTCGCCCGCCGCTTCTCCGCCGCCGCGTGCTTGTACTTGCCGGGGATGCGCGTGGCGATGAGCAGCAGGGCGAGGACGCCGAGACCTGCCGGGACGCCGAACACCCAGCCGGCCCCGAGCGCGAGCATCCCGCCCGCGATCGGTCCGCCGACGAAGGTGGCCATGACCTGCTGCGCGGCGAGCGTGCGGCCGTTCGCGGCCTCCAGGCGGGAGCGGGGCACGATGTCCGGCACCAGCGCGGAGCCGGCGAGGTCGACGAACACGTCGGTGACCCCGTATGCCAGCACGATCACGGCGAGCGCGGCGATCGTCATGTGCCCGGTCGCGACCAGCCAGACGGCAACCCCGAGCAGGAGAGCGCGGGCACCGAGCCCGACCACCTGCGTGTACTTGCGGTCCCGACGGTCGACGACCACCCCGGCGGCCAGCCCGAACACCAGCCACGGCAGCCAGGCGGCGGCCGTGAGGAGCGCGATCTGGCTGGGGGAGCGCGTGAGCGTCAGGGCGTACAGCGGGACGCCGGTCTGGACGATGCCGTCGCCCAGGTTGGCCATGCCCGTGGCGGTGAGGTGGGCGGCGAACCGGCGGCCGAGAGGCTCGCGAGTGGCGACCTGCTCGCTCATGGGTGGACTCCCGGTACGATCGAAGAGAAAACTCTGCAAAGACAACTCTGCAAAGGTATCTCTGCGAATGAGCGAGAGCAAGCCCCTGCCGTTCCGAGCCCGCGCCATCGGGCCGGAGGAGCTCAAGGCGTTGGCCCACCCCCTGCGCATGGCCATGTACGACTACCTGTCCGAGCACGGGTCGGCGACCGCCAGCCAGCTGGGCCGGTACCTCGGGGAGAGCAGCGGGCAGACCAGCTACCACCTGCGCCAGCTGGAGAAGCACGGGTTCGTCGAGGACGACCCGGCGCACGAGCGCGGCCGCGACCGCTGGTGGCGTGCGGTCGGGTACAGCCTCGACGGGCGCGACATGCTGCGCGACCCCCGGACCGCCGACGCGGCGAACGCCCTGCTGGAGGGCGTCGTCGCCGAGCGTGCGCAGGTGCTGCAGCGGTGGCTCAGCTCGGGGGACACCCCGGAGTGGGAGGCGGTGTCGCTCAACGACCGCTCGACGGGGGACCTCACCGTCGGGGAGATGGACGAGCTCGTGCTTGCCGTGCAGGAGATCATCGACGGCGCGCTCAAGCACGCCAAGGAGCGCAAGGCGGCGGGCGACACCGAAGGCCGGCGGCGCGTGCGCATCTACTTCGACGCGCTCCCGCTGCCGCTCGACGGCGCCTGAGTCCTCCCGGGGTCGGTAGGCTCGCGAGCCGTGAAGATCCTCGTCATCGGCACCGGTGCCCGTGAGCACGCGCTGGTGCGCGCGCTGTCCCTCGACCCCGCGGTCACCGCGCTGCACGCCGCGCCGGGCAACCCCGGCATCGGCGCGCTCGCCACGCTGCACGACGTCGACCAGCTGGACGGGTCCGCGGTCGCCGCGCTCGCCACGTCGCTGGACGTCGACCTCATGGTCGTCGGGCCCGAGGCGCCGCTGGTCGCGGGCGTCGCCGACGCGGTGCGCGCCGTCGGCATCCCCGTGTTCGGCCCGTCGGCCGCGGGCGCCCGGCTGGAGGGCTCAAAGGCCTTCGCGAAGGAGGTCATGGCCGCCGCGGACGTCCCGACGGCCGAGCCGCGGGTGGCGACGACCCTGGCGGAGGCCGAGGCCGGCCTCGACGCGTTCGGCGCCCCCTACGTGGTCAAGGACGACGGGCTCGCCGCCGGCAAGGGCGTCGTCGTGACCGACGACCGCGCCGAGGCACTCGCCCACGCGGCCGCCTGCCTGGCCAAGCCGGGCGGCCGCATCGTCATCGAGGACTACCTCGACGGCCCGGAGATCTCACTCTTCGTCCTCTCGGACGGCGCCGACGTGGTGCCCCTGGTGCCCGCGCAGGACTTCAAGCGTGCGCTCGACGGCGACGAAGGCCCCAACACCGGCGGCATGGGCGCGTACTCGCCGCTGCCGTGGGCGCCGGCGGACCTGGTCGACGAGGTGGTCGAGCGGGTCGCCCGCCCCACCATCCTCGAGATGTCGCGGCGCGGCACGCCGTTCTCCGGCGTGCTCTACGTCGGGCTCGCGCTCACGTCGAAGGGGCTGCGGGTGGTCGAGTTCAACGCCCGGTTCGGCGACCCCGAGACCCAGGTGGTCCTCGCGCGGCTCGCGACGCCGCTGGCCGCGGTGCTGCTCGCCTCGGCCGTCGGGACGCTCGGCGCGCTGCCGCCGCTGGAGTGGCGCGACGACGCCGCGGTGACCGTCGTGATCGCGTCCGGCGGCTACCCGGGCGCGGTCCGCTCGGGCGACCCGATCACGGGCATCGAGGACGCCGAGGAGCTGCCCGGCGTCCACGTCCTGCACGCGGGCACCGCCCTGCAGCTGAACGCGCCCGGCGACGACGACGACGCGATCGACGGCGCGCACCTCGTGTCCGCCGGCGGCCGCGTGCTGTCCGTGGTCGGCGTCGGCCCCGACCTGGCCGCCGCCCGTGCCGCCGCCTATGCCGGGGTCGACCAGATCGAGCTCCCCGGGTCGCACCACCGCTCGGACATCGCAGCGGCCGTCGCCAACCTCTAGCCCGTCAGGCCGCGCACCTCGGCGACCACATGCCCCACCGTTCGGGACGCGGTGTCCACGACCGTCGCCTCCGGCCACGGATCGAGCGTCAGGTCGGTCACTGTGGCCCAGGTCGGTTGCCGATGCCCCGGGATGTCGGCCACGCGCTCCTCGACCCGCCGCCGGTGCTCGGCCGCGTCGGAGCACACCACGAGGACCTCGACCAGCCGGGCGCCGGCCTCGTCGGCGACCGCCCGCCAGCCCTCCTGGCTGGCGCGCACGGGGTTCACGCAATCGGCCACGACGGGCAGCCCGAGCCGCAGGTTGTCGAGCGCCACCCGCGCCCCGGCGGCGTAGCCGGCCTCCTGGGCGTCCGGCACCCCGAGCGACGACTGCACGATCGCCTGCTCGAGGGTGTCGATCCGGACGTGCACGGCACGCAGCTCGCGGGCGAGGGCGCGGGCGAGGGTCGTCTTGCCGGAGCCGGGCAGGCCGCCGAGCACCACGAGCAGGGAGTCGGTCATGAGTGCCATCATCGCGGGATGGCCACCACCACGTTCGTGTACGCCGACGGCACCTGGGGCGGGGACGCCACTGTGACCCCGAGCCTCAGCATCGAGGTCCAGGACGGTGACATCGCGACCGTCGACTACCGCCCGGCGCCCGACGGCCTCGGCCGGTTCTACCTCGGCTTCCAGCCGCGGGACTTCTTCGACGACCCGACCGAGAGCGAGCCGGTCGACCTCGCCGCCGAGGCGGAGGCCTTCGCCGAGTGGGCGCTGCTGGTCGGCGCCGTCGACGTCGAGGCCAAGCACGTGCGGCGTCTGCTCGCCGAGGCGCACGTGGACGAGCCGGAGGACACGTTCGTCGAGGAGACCGTCGAGCGGCTGGTGCGTCTGGTCGGCCTGCCCATCCCGGACGGGCTCGAGGGCGGGGAAGATCTCGTCTGATCCGGCACACTTAGCGCCGTGACTGCTGCGATCCCCGGCTGGACCCACACCTACTCGGGCAAGGTCCGCGACCTGTATGTCCCCGAGGGCCCGACCACCTCGCTGGGCGACGTCGTGCTCGTCGTCGCCAGTGACCGCGTCTCGGCGTACGACCACGTGCTCAGCCCGGGGATCCCCGGCAAGGGTGTCGTGCTCACACAGCTCAGCCTGTGGTGGTTCGAGCAGCTGGCGGACCTGGTGCCCAATCACGTGGTGTCGACGGACGTGCCCGCGGAGGTTGCCGGCCGCGCGATGATCTGCCGCCGCCTGGAGATGTTCCCGGTCGAGTGCGTCGCGCGTGGCTACCTCACGGGGTCCGGCCTCGCGGAGTACCGGGTCTCGGGGTCGGTGACCGGGATCCCGCTGCCCGACGGGCTGGTCGACGGCTCGCGGCTGCCGGAGCCCATCTTCACGCCGGCGACCAAGGCCGAGCTGGGGGAGCACGACGAGAACGTCCCGTTCGAGGCGGTCGTCGAGCAGATCGGTTCGGGCTCTGCCGAGGCTCTCCGCTCCCTCACTCTCGCGGTCTACGCCCGGGCCGAGGGCATCGCGCGGGAGCGCGGCGTCATCCTGGCCGACACCAAGCTCGAGTTCGGCACCGACCCGACCACGGGCGCGATCACGCTCGGCGACGAGGTGCTGACCCCGGACTCCTCCCGGTTCTGGCCCGCAGACCTCTGGCAGCCGGGCCGCGCACAGGCCAGCTTCGACAAGCAGTTCGTGCGCGACTGGCTGACCTCGGACGCGTCGGGCTGGGACCGCACCGCCGACGCGCCGCCGCCGGCGCTGCCCGCGGACGTCGTCGAGCGCACCCGCGACCGCTACCTCGAGGCGTACGAGCGCCTGACCGGTACCGCGCTGGCGGTGTGACCTTTCGCTCACCACGGTCGGCGGGGCGGTCGTCGGGGAGAGGTTAGGCTTACCTCATTCGTCACCCGACCGGATGGGAGCACTCCTGTGCGCATCGCGCGCCTCTCGGCCCTCGTGGCCACCGCGACGGCCGTCGCCCTCACCCTGACCGCGTGCGGCGGCTCGGCCGACGATGCCGGCTCCACGCCGTCGACGACCGACAAGGCCGATGCTGCTTTCCCCGTCTCGATCGACTCCGCCCTCGGCACCGCGGAGATCACCTCGAAGCCCGAGCGCGTGGTGACCCTCGGGTGGGGCGCCGCGGACATCGCGTTCTCGCTGGGCACCACGCCGGTGGGCATCGAGTCGGACACCTGGGGCGGCGACGCCGAGGGGTACCAGCCGTGGTTCCGCGACGCCGTCGAGAAGGCCGGCGACGAGCTGCCGACGACGATCGCGATGTACCCGGAGCTCGACGTCGACGCGGTCGTCGCGCTGAACCCGGACCTGGTGCTCGCCCCGCAGTCGGGCCTCGACCAGAAGACGTTCGACCAGCTCTCGGCGTTCGTTCCGGTGGTGGCCTATCCCGGTGACGCCTGGCAGACCTCGCTCGAGGACCAGGTGACCATCGCCGCGAAGGCCCTGGGTGTCCCGGAGAGGGCGCAGCCGCTGCTCGACGAGCGCCAGGCCGCCATCGACGAGGCCGCCGCCGCGCACCCCGAGCTCGCCGGCGTCTCGTTCGCCTACGTCTACGGCGGCGACCAGCCCGGCGCCCTGTCCGTCTACCTGCCCGGCGACCCCCGTGTCGAGCTGCTCACCGGCCTGGGCATGACGCTCGCGCCCTCGGTCTCGACGCTGACCGCGTCGCCCGGCACGTTCGTCGCGACCCTCGGCCTGGAGAACGCGGACCAGCTGAACGACGCGCAGATGCTGTTCACCTGGTTCAACGACGCCGACGAGCAGGCCTCGACCGAGGCGCAGCCGCTCTGGGCGCAGATCCCCGCGTTCGCCTCCGGCGCGTACGTGCCGATGCTCGACCCGCAGCTGGGCATGGCCGTGTCCGTGGCGACGCCGCTGAGCGTGCCGTGGGCGCTCGACCAGTACCTGCCGCTGATCACCGCTGGCGCCGCGAACGTCGCTCCGTAGCCTTCACCTCGTGAGCACCGCCGTCGCCCGAGCCCCGCACGCCACCCGCGTGCGGGGCTCGCGCGCGCTCGGGCTGGGTCTCGGGCTGGTCGGCGCGGTGCTCCTGCTGGTGCTCGTGGTCGGCCTGAGCATCGCCGTCGGCTCGAAGGCCGTGCCGCTCGGCGACGTGTGGTCGGCGTGGCGCCATCCCGACGGGTCCTACGACTCGGTGGTCGTCGCGTCGCGGATCCCGCGCACGGAGCTCGGGCTGCTGGTCGGCGCCGCCCTCGCGGTGGCCGGCGTGGTCATCCAGGGGCTCACGCGCAACCCGCTCGGCGACCCCGGGCTGCTCGGCGTCAACTCGGGGGCGTCGGCCTCCCTGGTCCTCACCGTGGTGGTGCTCGGCGGCGCCGCGGGGCGGTCCGTGTGGGCCGCCGTGCCGGGTGCGTTGTTCGCGGCCGTCGCGGTGTACCTGGTCGGGTCGGGGGGCCGACGAGCGACGCCCGTGCGGCTCGTGCTGGCCGGTGCCGCCGTGTCCGCGGTGCTCGTGGCGCTGGTCGAGGCGATCACGCTGGCCAGCCCCACCATCTTCGACACCTACCGCTACTGGGTGGTCGGCTCCCTGGCCGGGCGGCCGCTGTCGACCGTCGGGACCGTGCTCCCGTTCGTCGTCGTCGGCCTCGTGCTCTGCCTCCTGCTCGCGCGGCCGCTCAACGCGCTGGCGCTCGGCGACGAGGCCGCGACCTCCCTCGGTCTGCGCGCCGGCCGCACCCGCTTGCTCGGCGCCGCCGGCGCGACCGTCCTGTGCGCCGCCGCCGTCGCCGCCGTCGGGCCGATCGCGTTCGTCGGCCTCGCCGTGCCGCTCGTGGTCCGCGGGTTCACCGGCTCGGACCACCGCTGGCTGCTGCCGTACTGCCTGGTGCTCGGCCCGGTCCTGCTGCTGGCGGCCGACGTGCTGGGCCGCGTGGTCGCGCGCCCCGGGGAGCTGCCCGTCGGTGCGGTGACCGCGTTCGTCGGGGCACCGTTCCTCATCGCGGCCGTGCGCCGGGGGAGGGTCGGCCTGTGACCGGCGTCCTGACCGTCGGCCCTGCCGCCGAGCCCGTTCTCGCCATTCGCTGGCACCACCGACCTGTCGTCGTCTGCCTCGTCGCGCTCGTCGTCGTGCTCGTCACCATGCTGGTCACGCTCGCCGCCGGCGAGCTCGGGATCTCGCTCGCGGAGCTGCCGACCGTCGTCGCGGGGAACGGGACCCGCGTGCAGGAGTGGGTGCTGTGGACCAACCGGCTGCCACGGCTGCTGGTGGGTGCGGCCGCCGGCGCGGCGTTCGCGGTCTCCGGGGCGATGTTCCAGTCGGTCACCCGCAACCCCCTGGGCAGCCCCGACGTCATCGGTCTCGGGGCCGGCGCGGCCGCGGGTGCGGCGGCGGCCGGCCTGCTGTGGCCGGGCGTGGTGCCGGTCCCGGTCGGGGCGCTGATCGGCGCGGGCGTCGCGATCGGTGCCGTCTACCTCGGGTCCGGCGCCGGCTTCCGGGCGCCGCTGCGCATGGTGGTCGTCGGCATCGCCGTCGGGGCGATGTCGCTCGCGTTCGTGCAGCTCGCGCTCGCCCGGGCCACCCGAGAGGACGCGCAGGTCGTCGCCGCCTACCTCAACGGCAGCCTTGCGGCGCGGTCGTGGGCGGACGTCGTGCTCATCGTCGTCGCCCTGCTGGTGCTCCTGCCCGCGGCCCTGGCTCTCACCCGGCCGATGCAGCTGGCCGAGATGGGCGACGAGGTCGCCGTGGCCGTCGGGGTGCCCGCCGACCGGGTGCGCACGTGGGCCGTGGTCGTGGGGGTGCTGCTCACCGCCGCGGCCGTGACCGTCAGCGGGCCCATCGCGTTCGTCGCGCTCACCGCGCCTCAGATCTCGCGCCGCCTGACCCGCTCGACCGGTCCCGGCATGGTCGCGGCGGCGTGCTGCGGCGCCGCGGTGCTCGTCGTCGCGGACCTGATCGCCCAGTACGCCGTGCCCGGCGTCGTCTATCCCGTCGGGGTCGTCACCGCCGCGCTCGGCGGCGTGTACCTCGCGGTCCTGCTGGTCCGCGAGTGGAGAAGGAGTGCCGCGTGAACGGTCCGCCGCTGGAGGCGTCAGACCTGACGCTCGCCTACGACCAGCTCGTCGTCGCCACGGGTCTGTCCGTGCAGATCCCGCAGTCGTCGTTCACGGTCATCATCGGGCCGAACGGCTGCGGCAAGTCGACGTTGCTGCGGGCGCTCGGTCGGACGCTCAAGCCCCGCGCAGGGCAGGTGCTGCTCGACGGCGTGCCCATCGCGTCGCTGAAGAGCAAGGACGTCGCGCGACGCCTCGCCCTGCTCCCGCAGAGCCCGATCGCGCCCGAGTCGATCACGGTCGGCGACCTCGTGGCCCGCGGGCGGTACCCGCACCAGGGGCTCCTGCGGCAGTGGTCCGCCGCCGACGCCCGCGCGGTCGCCGACGCCCTCGACGCCACCGAGGTCGCCGACCTGCGCGAGCGGTTCGTCTCCGAGCTCTCCGGCGGGCAGCGGCAGAGGGTGTGGCTGGCGATGGCCCTCGCGCAGCAGACCGACCTGCTGCTGCTCGACGAGCCGACCACGTTCCTCGACATCGCCCACCAGTTCGAGGTCATGGACCTGTGCGCGCGGCTGCACGAGGAGGGGCGCACGCTCGTCGCCGTCCTGCACGACCTGAACCAGGCGGCCCGGTACGCCACTCATCTCATCGCGATGAAGGCCGGCGTGGTCGTCGCCGAGGGTCCGCCGTCGCAGGTGGTCACCGAGCCGCTCGTCCGCGAGGTCTTCGGGCTCGCGTGCCGCGTGGTGCCGGACCCCGAGACGGGGACGCCGATGGTGGTGCCCGCGCGCCGCGACGCGCACGTCCGGCCCTAGAGCGTCATCTCCTCCAGCGCGGTCAGCAGCACCCAGCGCCCGCGGTCGCCCTGGGCCCCCACCGGCGCGAGGACGTCGGCGTCGACGAGCGGCCCGAGGTCCACGCCGGTGAGGTGCTCGACGTCCGCCACGGGCACCTGGAAGGTCCGGAACGGCCCGAGCGGCGGCACCTCGTCGGCCGCCTGGATCCCCGCCACCAGCGACGTCTGGTCGAGCACGAACGCGGTCGCCCGCAGCAGCGCGTCCTCCGACGCCCACGCGGCCACCTTCCAGAACAGCCGCGGGATGCCGATGCCGCGGTACACCGGGTCGTCGTCGGCGAGCACCGGACCCGTGAAGACCGACAGCCGGCGCGCGTTCGCCCTCGCGTACCCCAGGACGTGGTCCTCGAGGCCCACCCAGAGCAGCTCGCCCTGGTTGAAGGCCGAGGCCTGCGGGGCGGCGTTCGGATAGGCGAACGTGTCGAAGTTGGCCCGGCGCGCGACGACGAGGTCGCCCCACACGGGGTCCCGGCGCCGGACAAGGTGTCCCCGGTCGAGGTCGTTGCGCACGTAGAGCTCCGGGCCCGCCTGCTCGTCCGCCGGGATGCGCGGGTCGAGGTGCCAGTCGTCGCCTCGCTCGAGGTCCACCAGCTGCGCGCCGTCGATGTTGACCGCCGTCGCCGCCGCGAGCCGGCGCTCCGTGTCGAGCAGTACGGTGAAGTGGGTCGACGGGAGCAGACGGACGGTCTGCGCCGGGACCGGCAGCGGCACCCGCGGACCGAGGAACGTGGGGTCGTATCCCGCCTCTACGGTGCTCACATGGGGACCGTACCGACTGCTCTTCTTCTCCGCTCAGCACGGCTCGTCGGCGCCGACCAGCCCGTCGACGTCCTGTTGCGCGACGGCCGGGTCGCCTCCGTCGGGCCCTCGCTCTCGGCCCCCGACGCGTCGACCGTCGCGCTCGACGGCCGGTGGCTGATGCCGGGGCTCTGGGACGCGCACGTGCACCTCACGCAGTGGGCGCTGGCCCGGCGCCGGCTCGACGTCTCGACGGCCACCTCGGCCGCGCACGCGGCGTCGCTCGTCGCTGCCGCGCCCCGGCCCGTCCCGGGCACCGCGCTCGTCGGCTACGGCTTTCGCGACGGGCTCTGGCCCGACGTGCCGACCGCCGCGCTGCTGGACTCGGTGGTCGGCGATCTGCCCGTCGTCCTCGTCTCGGGCGACCTCCACTGCGCCTGGGCGTCGACCGCCGGGTTGCGCTTCCTGGGCGTGCAGTCGCACCCCACGGGGCTCCTGCGCGAGTCCGAGTGGCTCCCGCTCTCGGCCGTCGTCGACCACGTTCCCGACGACGTCGCCGACGCCCTCGTCGACGATGCCGCCGCCGCGGCCGCCGCGCGCGGGGTCGTCGGCGTGGTCGACCTCGAGATCGCCGACAACGTCTCCGTCTGGCGCCGTCGCGCCGCGGCCCGACMCGGGCGGCTCCGGGTGCGGGCGGGCGTCTGGGAGGAGTTCCTGGATCGCGTGGTCCGCGAGGACCTGCATACCGGGGACGCCATCGCCGGCCTGGTCACCCAGGGGCCGCTCAAGGTCATCACCGACGGTTCGCTGAACACGCGCACCGCCTACTGCCACGACCCCTATCCGGGGCTGACCGGTCCGAACGCCCGCGGGATCCTCGCCGTCCCGGCCTCCCGGCTGGCGCCCCTCATGGCCCACGCGACCCGGCACGGCCTGCGCTGCGCCATCCACGCGATCGGCGACGCCGCCAACGCCCTGGCACTCAATGCGTTCGCCGCGTCCGGCGCGGCCGGGTCGATCGAGCATGCGCAGCTGGTGTCCTGGGACGACGTCGCCCGGTTCGCGACGCTCGGGGTCGTGGCGAGCGTGCAGCCCGAGCACGCGATGGACGACCGCGACGTGGCCGACCGCCACTGGGCGGGTCGCACGGACCGCGCCTTCGCGTTCGGCGCTCTCCACGCCGCCGGCGTGCGGCTCTCGCTCGGTTCGGACGCACCTGTCGCCCCGCTCGACCCGTGGATCGCCGCCGACGCCGCCGTGACCCGATCGCGCGACGGGCGAGCCCCCTGGCACCCCGAGCAGGCGCTCGACCGGCTGGTCGCGCTGGAGTCGTCGGTCGATGGTCGCGGGCTCGTGCCCGTCGTCGGCGGCCCCGCGGACCTCGTGGTCCTGGATGCCGACCCGTTGAGCGCCCCGCTGCGAGCGATGCCAGTGGCCGGGACGCTCGTCGCCGGCAGGTGGACTCACCGCACGATCTGACGACCCKCCGTCGCTCCGCCCCCGCGCCGCGCGCGCTCCGCCCCCGCGCCGCGCTGCGTGCCGGTCGCCGCGCCGCGCTCGCTCCGCCCCCGCGCTGACCCGCCCCGCCCCGCCCCGCGCTGCGCCGATCGCCGCTGCGCTTCCGGGAGGATGTGCGCCATGCGTGCAGTGGTGATCGACCAGTTCGGCGTCCCTCCGACCCTGCGCGAGGTTCCCGCGCCCGCCTGCCCCGCCGACGGCGTCGTCCTGCGGGTCACGGCCACCGGCGTGTGCCGCTCGGACTGGCACGGCTGGCAGGGTCACGACGACGACATCACGCTCCCGCACGTCCCGGGCCACGAGCTGGCCGGCGTCATCGTCGAGATCGGGCCCGGCGTCCGCTCCTGGGCCGTCGGCGACGAGGTCACCGTGCCGTTCGTGTGCGCCTGCGGCACCTGCCCGGCGTGCCTGGCCGGCGAGCACCAGGTCTGCGAGCGGCAGCGGCAGCCGGGCTTCACCGACGACGGCTCGTTCGCGGAGCTCGTCGCTCTCCACCACGCCGACGTCAACCTGGTCCGCCTCCCGGCCGGCATGTCACCGGTGACCGCCGCGGGGCTCGGCTGCCGGTTCGCCACCGCCTACCGCGCCGTCGCCGTCCACGGTCGCCCCGGTCCCGGCGACTGGGTCGCTGTGCACGGCTGCGGCGGCGTGGGGCTCTCCGCCGTGATGATCACCGCTGCCGCCGGGGCGAAGGTCCTCGCCGTCGACGTCGCTCCAGCCGCGCGCGCGGCGGCGCTCGAGATGGGCGCGACCGTGGTCCTCGACGGGTCCGGCGACGTCGGTGCCCAGGTTCACGCCGTGACCGGCGGGGGAGCCGCCGTGTCCATCGACGCGCTGGGCAGCCGGGAGACCGCCGCCGCCTCGATCCTGTCGCTTCGCCGCCGCGGTCGGCACGTCCAGGTTGGCCTCCTGCTGGGTGTCGATGCCGACCCATCGCTCCCGATGGGTCGCGTCATCGGCTGGGAGCTCGAGATCTACGGCAGCCACGGCATGGCGGCGCACGAGTACCCCGCGATGCTCGCCCGGATTGCGTCGGGGGAGCTGGACCCGTCCCGCCTGGTGGGCCGCACGATCCCGCTCGCCGACGCCCCCGCAGCCCTCGCCGCCCTGAGCGCGGGTTCCGCCGGCCCGGGCATGACGGTCATCGTTCCTTGACGAGGTCCACCGTGTCTCCGGTCGGCTCCGGCGCGGCGACCGCGGCCGTCCGCCGCCGGGCCGCTCCCCGCTGCGTCAGAGCGACGCCGGCGAGGACCACCGCCCCGCCGACAGGCTCGTACCAGTGCAGTCCCTCGTGCAGGACGAGCACGCCGAGCGTCGTGGACACGAGCGGGATCACGTAGGTGACGCTCGCCGTCACCGTGGCACCGGCGATCGCGAGCACCCGCCAGAAGAGCACGTAGGCCAACCCGGTCCCGCCGAGCCCGAGCGCGAGCAGCGCGAGCGCGGGTGCGGGCGCGAGCGGCCCGGCCAGCGGTGTCGAGACGGCGAACGGCAGGATCACCAGCGCGCCGACCGCGAGCTGTATCGCCGGCAGCGCCACGTTCGACAGCCCCGTGCTGGTCAGCCGCCGGCGGCTCCACGCGTTGCCCAGCCCGTAGCAGAACGTGGCCCCGAGCAGCATGAGCCCGCCCGCCAGGTCGATCGCGCCGGAGTCCCACACCCCGAGCAGCACCGCGATCCCGGCGAACCCGATGACCAGGCCGCCCACCTGCACCCGGTCCGGCCGCTCCGCCGGCAGCAGGATCGCCACGAACACCGCCGTGAACAGGGGAGTTGTCGCGTTGACGAGCCCGGCGAGCACCGAGCTGACCCGCTGCTCGGCGAGGGCGAAGAGCACGAACGGGATCGCCGTCATCACCGCGCCCACCACGACGAAGTCGCCGATCCGCCGCCGCTCGACCCTGACCTTCTCGCGCCTGACCAGCAGGATCAGCCCGAGCATGGCGAACCCGACGACGATCCGCCCGAAGGCGACCTGCGTCGGCGCGAACGTCTGCAGCGCCGTCGCGATGAACAGGAAGCTGCATCCCCACAGTGCCGCGAGCAGCAGGTACGGGCCGATCCAGCCGCTCGTCGAGGGTGCGGCAGAACTCATGGGCGCATCCTCTCCCGCCGCACTGGCATCCCTGACCATCCCTCCATGCCCATCACACCCTTCTTCGGTCGAGCGCCGCCGCGGGATTGAGCCGTCACCGACGTGCGGTCCCTCGAGGCGGACCCCATCGGTCGACGGCGGCCGCAGATCGGGCCCGTGCCCGCTTCAGGGGTCCGTCGCCCAGTGAAGGTGATACCTCTGTAGACGCCGATCGGGCAGGGAGTGTGAGCCCACCTCGACATCTGGCGGGCTCGATGACTTCGCGCCTCGGAGGGCTCCTGCGCGGAAATCGCGCGCGGACTGTGCGTGCCGGGTCGTCGAGCGCGCCATGGAGGCCACCGTTGGAGGAGAGAGCCGCAAACGAGCGTCGCTAGGCATCCTGGAAGGGCTGGCCGCAGAGGGCGGCGGCAGAAGGCTGAGCCGCCGGCGGCGTGTCAGAAGGGGGGCGCCCGAGCGACGCCGTCGTCGTCGAAAGGTGGTCGCTGAAGAGTCGCGTCAGAAGGGCCGGGCGCGCGAGCGACGTCTTCGTCAGAAGGCGGTCGCCGAAGAGTCACGTCAGAAGGGCGGGTCGCCGAGGTCTGCGGGTGGCGGTGGTGGCGGTCGGTGTTCGAGCGCTTTGGGGCTGACGTAGACCGGGATGGGGTGGCGGGCGTAGGTCAGTCCGTGCCGGTCGGTCCAGGTGGAGACCCCGGTGGCGGGGTTGTAGGTGACGTTCCACCAGCCTTCGGTTTTGGCTTGGTGGTGGTGCTTGCACAAGGCGTGCAGGTTCGCGTCGCAGGTCTGCGGGTCGTGCCCGTCGAGACCGGTCTGCGGGTCGTGCCCGTGGGAGTCGGCGTGTGGTGCGCCCGCGCCCGGGGAGGGTGGTCGGTGGTGGTCGTAGGGGATGCGGTGGTCGATCTCGCAGCGGGTGGCGGGTTGGCGGCAGCCGGGGAAGGTGCAGGTCACGTCCCGGGCCTGGATGGTGCGGGTCATGTCCGCACCGGGCCGGTAGGACTCGGTGCCCACCGAGCAGACCTGCCCGGTGTTCGGGTCGGTCAGGACCCTGCGCCAGGTGGCGTCTTGGGCGAGCTCGCGGGCGACCTGCGCCGGGATCGGCCCGTAGGACCCGAGGAACCCGGGGGCGTCGTCCAGGCCGAGCAGGGTGGTCGCGGCGACGGAGAGTTGGAGCGCGGCGCGTTGCCCGTGCCGGGTCGGCAGCGGGGTCCCGTCGGGGGTGGTCTGGCGGTCCAGGATGCCGGTGAACACGTCGCTGAACGCGTCCGCGCGGCGTTGATCGACCGTGCGGGTGTCTCCGTCGATGCCGGCGTGCCCGGCGAGGGCGTCGATGGCGGTGAACGCGGCGGTCGCCTCGGCGGCGGGTAGGTAGGCGACCAGCCGGGCCATCGCATCCGGCGCCAGCACCAGCTCGACCGCACGCCGGTCCCGTTCGGCGACTCGTCGCTTCTCCGCGACGCCGGGGTTCAACGCGATGAGCGCGGCGCGTACGTGTCGGGTCAGCTGCGGGGCGGTCATCTCACCCGCGCGATCGACCGCGTCGGCGACCACCCGTTCACGGTCGCTGAGGGGTACGTCTGCGCCTGCCTTGCTCAGCTCGTCCAGGATCACGTCGACCTTGCGCGCCTCCACGGCGCCGGCCGCCCACGCGTCGCCCAGGGCGGGGTGCTGGGCGGCGCCCCAGGCGCGCAGGAACACGAGCTCCGCGGCCCGCTTCGTGCACACCAGGGCGCACGCGAGCTCATCGGGCACGTGCCGCAACGCATCCGGGGTCCGGGCACCGAGCTCCCGGGCGAACGACCCCTGCAGGGCTTGCAGCATGGTGATCGCCTGCTGCGACGCCGCCACCGCGTTGACCAGGGCCGCCCCAGACACGTCAGCGACCGGCACCGCGGCCAGCATCGCCACCAGATCGGCGACGTCGACGCCGGGCAGCGGGAAGTCCTCCACTGCAGCCAGATCGATCACCCGCGCACCGAGCTGAGCCTCCGGTGCGGCATCGGGGCGCCCGCCGTGCCCGGAGTCCGCCCACATCAGCGCGGACGACAGTGGTGCGGCGGGGATCGAGTCCGGAGATGACAAAGCCAGAGCGGGCGCCATCGCCGTGGCGCCGCGGACGGGCGCGTTCACAACGAGGTCATCGACCAGGAGATCGCCGAGTACCGCCGTCACTGCCGCCACCTCTCGCCGCGTGAGCCATTCGATCCGGACATAGAACAAATGTACGACCGACCACTGACATTCACTCTTGACCACGACAAATGCGATCCCCAGGCGCGGCGGGAGTAAGTAGCGCAGCCGTCCGAGTCCAAGGCGGCGGTTCTCGCCCCCTGGTCGGTAGTCGGTAGTCGGTAGTCGGCAGTCGGTAGTTGGAGAACGGTCACCGCCCGCGTCCGTATGGGCCAGCCGGCGAGGGCTCGCCCCCTGGTAGGTGGCCAGCAGTCGGGAGAACGGACCCCCGCCCGCGCCCGTTGGGCCAGCTGGCGGGGGCTCGCCCCCTGGTCGGTGGCCAGCAGTCGGCAGAACGGGCGCGTCGGCCCGTGTCGGTATGGGCAGGCGAGCCCGCGGGGTCCCGACGACCTCGCCGCGGCGGACGTCCTCCACACCGCCCTCACGGGCCAAGCCCCGCCGGTCGACGGGGTTCATCGAGAGACCCGTGGCCACCGACTGAACGCCTGCGCAGAGGCGCCCCGCTCACTCGCTAGAATCGCCGCGACCCCCCACCGCCGCGCGAACACCTGGAGCCCTTTCGTGGGACGAGTCGTCGTCGATGTCATGCCGAAGCCCGAGATCCTCGACCCCCAGGGCAAGGCCGTCGCCGGCGCCCTGCCGCGGCTCGGGTTCGGGCAGTTCGCGTCCGTCCGCCAGGGCAAGCGGTTCGAGCTCGAGGTCGACGGGCCGGTGACCGAGGAGATCCTCGCGGCGGCCCGCGCGGCCGGCGAGCAGGTGCTGTCCAACCCGGTGATCGAGGACGTGGTCGCGGTGTACGAGGACAACCAGGCATGACGCGCATCGGCGTCGTCACCTTCCCCGGCACGCTGGACGACCGCGACGCAGCGCGCGCGGTCCGCCTCGCGGGCGCCGAGGCCGTCTCCCTCTGGCACGGCGACGCGGACCTGCACGGGGTCGACGCCGTCGTCCTGCCCGGCGGCTTCTCGTACGGCGACTACCTGCGCGCGGGCGCCATCAGCCGGTTCGCGCCGGTCATGGGCGAGATTGTCGACGCGGCGAACAAGGGCCTGCCGGTCCTCGGCATCTGCAACGGCTTCCAGGTGCTCACCGAAGCCCACCTGCTGCCCGGCTCGATGATCAAGAACGACCACCTGCACTTCGTCTGCCGCGAGCAGGTCCTCTCGGTCGACAACGTCGACACGGCCTGGACCCGCGACTACACGGCGGGGGAGCACATCACGATCCCGCTGAAGAACCAGGACGGGCAGTACGTCGCCGACGAGCACACGCTCGACGAGCTCGAGGGCGAGGGCCGCGTGGTCTTCCGCTACCAGGGCTGGAACCCCAACGGCTCCCGCCGCGGCATCGCCGGCATCTCGAACGCCGCGGGCAACGTGGTCGGCCTCATGCCGCACCCGGAGCACGCGGTCGAGCAGGGCTTCGGCCCCGACGGCGCCCAGGGGCCCCGCACGGGCACCGACGGCCTGCGCTTCTTCACGTCCGTGCTGAAGGCGCTGGTCGGCTGAGTTGAGCACGACCCTCGCCCTGGTCGGCTGGGACGACCCCGACGCCGCGCGCCTGCGCACCGCCCAGCAGGACGAGCTCCGGGACCTCTACGGCGAGGACGACATCGGCCACACGATGACGGGCGAGAGCATCCTCGCGATGGTTCTCCTGCGCGTCGACGGTGAGCCGGTGGCGTGCGGCGCGATCCGCGACGCCTCCGACGAGGGTCTCGGCGACGGCGTCGGCGAGCTCAAGCGCATGTTCGTCGTCCCCGACGCGCGAGGCCGCGGGTACTCCCGCGCGGTGCTCACGGAGCTCGAGGACATCGCGCGGAGCAAGGGGCTGCAGCGGCTCGTCCTGGAGACCGGCGTGCTGCAGTCGCAGGCGATCGGGCTGTACCTGTCCGCCGGCTACCACTCGATGGACAACTTCGGGGAGTACGCGACCGAGACGGCGTCGCGCTGCTTCACCAAGGACCTCGACCGTCAGCCGCGCGAGCGCCGCACGGCACCGCGCCCCCCGATCGAGCTGGCCCGCGTCCCGTGGACCGACGAGGACGCCACGGCCCTGCGCAAGGAGATGTTCGCCGACGGTGGCATCCGCTACCCCGAGTTCGACGCGCCCGAGTCCTACGAGGCCTACGACGCCGAGACCGGCGTCGGCATGCTCTCCACGGTCGTCGCACGCATCGACGGCCGAGCGGTCGGCTGCGCCTCGCTGCGCACCACGGGCGACGGCTTCCCGGAGGGCTCCGGCGAGCTCAAGAAGGTCTGGGTGGCCGACGAGGCCCGCGGCACCGGCGTGGCCCGCGCGCTGCTCGCGGCGATCGAGGACGATGCCCGCGCGCACGGCCTGACCAGCGTCGTCCTGCAGACGGGCATCCGGCAGCCGGAGGCCGTCACGCTGTACCGCACCGCCGGCTACCGGCCCGTGCCGCCGTTCGCCCCCTACGCGGACGACTTCCTCTCGCTGTGCTTCGCGAAGGACATCTGAACACCCGTCTCACATCGCGGGAACTTCCGACCGAACCCTGGTCAGAGCGTCGACTCGTTCTTACCTTGTGCGCGCCATCCCGAGCGACCGAGAGACCTGGCTCGTCGACGTCGCAGCAACCCCCCGGCCACCTGGGTGCGGGTGCTCCTGCCAGGACCGATGCGCCCGACGACCGGAAGACACGATGACCCTCCCTGACACGTTCCCCGTCGCTGTCGAGCTGACGGCCGCGGGCCTCCACCCCGCCGCCTGGCGCCTGCACCCGACCGACCCCTTCGCGGCACAGCACTGGGTCCGCCTCGCGCGGGCGGCCGAGAGCGCCGGCGCCACGTTCGTGATCGTCGACGACTCGGCCGCGCCGCCCGTCGAGCGCCCCGGCGCCCTCGTCGGCGGCCTGGACGCCGTGGGCGTCGCCGCCCTCCTCGGCCCGCTGACCGATCGCGTGGGTCTCGCGCCCGTCGTGCCGGTCACCTACCGCGAGCCGTTCCACGTGGGCAAGGAGATCCAGACGATCGACCACGTGAGCCTGGGCCGCGCGGCGGTGCAGGTCGATGTGGCTGCGCCCGCGGGCGACAGCGGCGCGGGCGCCGAGGCGCTGCGGTACGACGAGCGCGTGCCGCGTGACGTGGCGGCGCTGTGGCGCGAGGCCGACGACGTGCTCGAGGTGCTGGGGCGGCTCTGGGACAGCTGGGAGGACGACGCGATCGTCCTCGACGCCGAGCACGACCGGTACATCGACCGCACCCGCGTGCACGCCATCGAGTTCAGCGGCGAGTTCTTCTCGGTGCAGGGCGCCTCGATCACCCCCCGCTCGCCGCAGGGCCGCCCGGTCGTGATCGTCCGCGGCGACGAGCCGCACGCCCGCGAGGTCGCCGCACGCCGTGCGGACATCGTGCGGGTTGCCGACGAGGCGACCGTGCCGCTCGTGCGGGCGGCCGCGGCGGAGGCCGGACGCGAGGTGATCGTGCTGCTCGACGTGGACGTCCTGCTCGGCACGTCCGACGACGACGCCCGCGCACGCCTCGCGGCGCTCGACGCCCTCGAGCCGTGGACCACGGACGCGATCGTGGCCGGCCCGCAGACCGCGTCGACGACCCTGGCGGCGCTCGTCGAGAGCTCCGGCGCCGACGGCCTGACCATCCGCCCGCTGGCCCTCGCGAGCGACCTCCCGCTGCTCGGCGCCGCGATCACCCCCGTGGAGCAGAGGACGAGCCTGCGCGACTCCCTCGGCCTGCCCCGCCCCACCAGCCGCTACGCGGCCGCTCGCTAAGGACCCCCGATGCCCAAGCAGATCCACCTCGCCGCGCACTTCCCCGGCGTCAACCACCACACCGTCTGGACCGACCCGAGCCACCACGCCGACACGCAGTCGTCGTTCGCGTCGTTCCAGCACCTGGCCGCCACCGCCGAGCGCGGGCTGTTCGACTTCGTGTTCCTCGCCGAGGGTCTGCGCCTGCGCGAGCACCGCGGCCAGCTGGTCGACCAGGACGTCGTCGGCCGCCCGGACACCTACGCGGTCCTGGCCGCGCTGGCCGGCGTCACGTCGAGAGTCGGCCTCGCCGGCACTATCAACGCGACCTTCAACGACCCGTACGAGCTCGCCCGCCAGTTCGCGACGCTCGACCACCTCTCGGCGGGCCGCGCCGCGTGGAACGTCGTGACCTCGTCGGACGCCTTCCACGGCGCGAACTTCCGTCGCGGCGGGTACCTCGCCTACGAGGACCGGTACGAGCGTGCGCGCGAGGTCGTCGAGACCGCCCGTGCCCTGTGGGACGCGTGGGCCGCCGACGCGGTCGTGGCCGACGCCGCGTCGGGCGAGTTCGTCCGCCCCGGCTCGCTGAGCACGATCCGCACGGGCGGCCGGCTGGTCGACATCGAGGCCACGCCGACGATCCCGCGCCCCCCGCAGGGTCACCCGGTCATCCTCCAGGCCGGCGACTCCGACGGCGGCCGCGAGCTCGCCGCACAGGTGGCCGACGCGGTCTTCTCCCGGCACAGCGAGCTCGCCGACGGCCAGGCGTTCTACACCGACGTCAAGGGCCGCCTCGCGAAGTACGGCCGACGCCCCGAGGACCTGCTGATCCTGCCGGGGGCGTCGTTCGTCCTGGGCGACACCGAGGCCGACGCCGAGGAGAGGCTGCGCGCGATCCAGCTCCAGCAGGTCCGGCCCAGCGTCGCGCGCTCGTTCGTCGAGCAGGTGTGGAACCGCGACCTGTCGGAGTACGACGTCGACGGCCCGCTGCCCGCCATCGACCCGCTGGTCGACGCCCCGTCGATCACGAAGGGCCGCGCCTCGCACTTCCGCGACCCGCTGGCCATCGCCAACCAGTGGCGTGAGCTGTCCGAGGCCAAGGGCCTGTCCATCCGCGAACTGGTCATCCGGGTGATCGGCCGCCACTCGTTCGTCGGCACGCCGGAGCGCGTGGCCGCCGAGATCGACCGGTACGTGCAGGAGGACGCCTCTGACGGCTTCATCCTCGTCCCGCACCTGACGCCGCACGGGCTCGACGAGTTCGTCGACCGCGTGGTCCCGCTGCTGCAGGAGCGGGGCTCGTTCCGCACGTCCTACGAGGGCTCGACCCTGCGCGAGCACCTCGGACTCCCGCCGGCCGACGCCTTCGGCCGCACCGCCGACGCCGATGTGAGGGCCAGCTGATGACGACCACGACCGAGCGCTCCGCCTTCGTCGCCGAGTGGGAGGACTGGCACGCCACCCGCGAGGCCTACTTCCGTCAGCCGCACGGCTGGGTGGCGATCACCGCGCTGCACTGGCTGTCCGCCGAGCCGCGCGAGCTCGCGGACGTCCCCGGGCTCTGGTCGGCGGACGGTGTCGTGCGCATCGAGGCGGTTGCCGACGACGGTCTCGTCCTCCCGGACGGCACGACCGTCGACGGCGTCGCGACGATCGACCCGGTCGAGGGTGCGCCTGGCCTGCAGGTCCGCGCGGGTGACCTTCTGCTCGAGGTCGCCCGCCGCACGGGCCACGCGATCGTCCGCGTGCACGACCCGGCCGCGCCGCACCTGGCCGCGTTCGAGGGCATCCCGGCGTACGCGCCGTCGGAGGACTGGGTGCTGACCGGCCGCTTCGAGCCCTTCGACGAGCCGCGGACGGTCACCACGGGGGCGGTCGTGGACGGGCTCGAGCACCACCACACCGCGGTCGGCACCGTGCAGTTCGAGGTCGCCGGGATCCCGCAGTCGCTCATCGTCTTCGACGGCGGCGCGCGTGGGCTCAGCGTGCTCTTCCGCGACGCGACCAGCGGCGTCACCACGTACCCGGCGTCGCGCACCCTCGCGCTCGGCCCGGTGGCGGACGACGGCACGGTCACGCTCGACCTCAACCGCGCGTCCAACCTGCCCTGCGGTCTCACGCAGTTCGCGACGTGCCCGATCCCGCCGCCGGAGAACGTGCTGACGGTCGCGGTCGAGGCCGGGGAGCAGTGGGTCCGCTAGCCCTTCGAGGCCCGCACGCGGGCGATCTCCGCGAACCGCATCCACTCGTCCTCGAGCGCGGCGGGCAGCGCGACCCAGTCGTAGAAAAGCCGTCCGCTGTCGCCGGGTGACCAGATCGTGACGCCGGGCAGCGCCAGCGCCTCGGCGTACTCGGCGCTGTCCCGGCCGAGCTTGACCACGAGGCGGTCGCCGCCCACGTGCCCGGCGAACATGGTCGAGCCCACCTTGAGGATCGGGCGGCCCATCATCTGCGCCCGCGTGGCGCCACGCGCGACGAGGTCGTCGGCGATCGCGTCGTAGTCGCTGTCCGTCATGGACCGAGCATCCCGCGCCCCTCCGACATGCGACAGCCGCGCAGCGTGCCTACGGTGGGCCGGCCGCCGCGGTCAGCAGCCCCGCGAGCGCGCCGCTCGAGGAGGACGCATGACGAACGAGGACCAGCAGGCCAAGGTCGCGGGACTGATCAAGGACGCGCGGATCGCGATGCTCACCACGGTGTCGGCGGACGGCTCGCTGGTGAGCCGGCCCATGGGTGTGCAGGACGTGGACTTCGACGGGGACCTGTGGTTCTTCGCCGAGGAGGGCAGCCACAAGGTGCACGAGGTCGAGGGCGGGAGCCCCGCCAACGCGGCCTTCTCGGACTCGACGGCCTGGGTCTCGGTCTCCGGTCGCGCCGAGGTGGTCCGCGACCGCGCCAAGATCGCGGAGCTGTGGGGCACCTCGGCCGAGGCCTGGTTCCCCGACGGTCCGGAGACGCCGGGCGTGGTCCTGGTCGTGCTCCGCGGCGAGACGGCGGAGTACTGGCACGCCAAGGGCGGCCGCCTGACGACGGCGTTCAGCCTGGTCAAGGCCAAGGTCACCGGCGAGCGCTACGACGGCGGCGAGAACGAGACCGTCCGGCTCTGAGCGGTCACATCGACGCGACGAGGTTGACCAGCAGCGCGATGATCACGGTCCCGAACAGGTAGCTGAGCAGCGCGTGCCCCAGCGCGGTGCGCCGCATCGCGGACGACCCGAGGTCGGTGTCGGAGATGGCGAAGCTCATGCCCACGGTGACGGCGACGTAGGCGAAGTCGGTGTACCGCGGCGCCTCCTGCATGTGGAAGTCGATGCCGCCGGCACCGTCGCTCAGGTACATCCGCGCGTACCGCAGCGCGAACACGGTGTGGATGGCGGCCCACGACGTCAGCACGCTGGCCAGCACCGCGATCGTCGGCAACAGCTGGCCGATCTCCTTCTCGACGAGCACGATCCCGACGCCCGCGAGCGTCACCACGGCGGCGGCGAGGACGACCGCGTGGGCGCCGAACCGCGTCGGCTCCTCCCGCGTGGCGTGCGACGCGGTGTCGTCGGGGCCCATCGACGAGATCGCCGCCCACGTCCACACGACGAAGACCGCGGCCACGGTCGCCCAGCCCGCCAGGATCGCGGCGACCGCCGACGACCAGCCGATGATGCCGGCGACGACGACCCCGGCCAGCACGCCGACCAGCAGGCGCACCAGTGACGACGAGTTGCTCACGCCGTCAGTGTTCCGCGCCGGACCGACGGGATCGGGGAGGCGTCAGCCGGCGAGTGTGTCGAGCGCCTGCGCGAGGTCGTCGATCAGGTCCGCCGGGTCCTCGAGGCCCACCGAGAGCCGGACGGTCGTCTCGGCGATGCCGACGGCCGCGCGTCCCTCAGGACCCAGCTTGCGGTGCGTGGTCGTCGCGGGGTGCGTGACCATCGACTTGGCGTCGCCGAGGTTGTTCGAGATGTCGACGATCCGCAGCGCGTCGAGCACGCCGAACGTGACCTTCTTGGCGACGTCGGGCTGCGCGCCCTCCGGCACCGCGAGGTTGAACGTCACGACGGTGCCCCCGCCGGACTGCTGCGCGAGCGCGAGCTCGTGCTGCGGGTGCGAGGGCAGGTACGGGTAGCGGACCAGCGAGACGCCGGGCTGCTGCTCGAGCCACGTGGCCACCTGCAGCGCCGACGCCGTCTGGTGCCGCACACGCAGCGACAGCGTCTCCAGGCCCTTGAGCAGCACCCACGCGTTGAACGCCGACAGCGACGGGCCGGTGTTGCGGATCAGGGTCTGCACGGGACCGTGCACGTACTCGTCGGTGCCCAGGATCGCGCCGCCGAGCACGCGGCCCTGCCCGTCGATGTGCTTGGTCGCGGAGTACACGATGACGTCCGCGCCGAGCTCGAGCGGGCGGGAGAGCACGGGCGTGGCGAAGACGTTGTCGACGATCACGGTCGCGCCCGCGGCGTGCGCGAGCCGGCTGACCGCGCCGATGTCGACCAGGTCCTGCATCGGGTTGGACGGCGTCTCGAAGAACACCACGTCCGCCGGCGTCGACAGCGCCTCCTCCCACTGCGACAGCTCGTGGCCGTCGACGTAGTCGGTGCGCACCCCCCACTTGGCCAGGATCTCCTCGAAGATCACGACGGTGGACCCGAAGAGCGCCCGCGCGGACACGATGCGCGACCCCGACTGCACGATCGCGGCGAGGGACGTGAAGACGGCGGACATGCCGGACGCGGTGGCGTACGCGGCCTCGGCGCCCTCGAGCAGGCGCAGGCGCTCCTCGAACGTGGACACCGTGGGGTTGCCGTAGCGCGAGTAGAGGAAGCGGTCGGCCTCGCCGGCGAACGCGGCCTCGGCCTCGGCGGCCGCGTCGTAGACGTAGCCCTGCGTGAGGAACAGCGCCTCGGAGGTCTCCTGGAACTGCGAGCGGACCAGCCCGCCGCGCACGGCGAGGGTGTCGGGGCGCAGGTCGGTGCGCGGGGTGCGGCGGTCGTCCCAGTCGCCGGGACCGGGGACGCGGCGGGGGCTCATGCCTGGCGCCAGGGCAGACCGGCGGCACGCCAGCCGGAGTGGCCGCGGTGGCCGTCCGCGCCGACGTCGCCCTCGAAGCCCTCGAGCACGTTGTAGGCCGGACCCAGTCCCGCCGACGTCGCGGCCTGCGCGGCGGCGATCGAGCGCACGCCCGAGCGGCACAGGAAGACGACGGGCCGCCCGGCCGTGACGCCGGCGTCGGCCAGCTGCTTGAGGAACTGCGGGTTGGGCCGTCCCGACGGGTACGACACCCACTCGACCAGCGCGGAGCGACCGTCGATCTGGGCGGGGTCGGGGATGCCGACGTAGCGCCACTCGGCGTCGGTCCGCACGTCGACGAGCACGGCGGTCTCGTCGGTCGTGAGGAGGTCCCAGGCCTGCTGGGGGGTCAGGTCGCCGGCGTAGCTCATGCAGATCCTCGTCTCATCGGTCCTGGCGGTAGCACCCTCGGCCGAGCACGTGGTGCCCGCGGGTTGCTGCGGCGTCGTCGAGCCAGATCTCTCAGCCGCTCTGGATGGTGCCGGTGATGCTACGCGCGGCGGCACCATCGCTCCAAGTAGTGGACAAGGTGTCCCGGCAGGCGAGACGAACCGCGCGGTGCGTTGACAGGCGCTACGGGCTGCCGCGACCCTCGTTGCAGGTCATGAGCGCCAGCGTCAAGCCCCGGCTCGCTGGCCGGCAACCCTCCTCCGCGGTGGGGTGCCCCGGGTGACGACCTGGCCGTGTCCCGTCCGGGACCCGGCAAGCGCGGGGTTCCACCTGTCGTAGGTGTTCCCCCGGAACGTGTCGGAGGACTTCCATGACCATCATCGCCGAGCGCGCCTCGTGTGCCTCCGTCGACGAGGTGAGCGCGCTGCTCCCGGTCGTCGGCGGCACCACCACCGTCCCGCTGGTGGACGGCACCCAGCGCGTCTACGCCAACCTCGACTACGCCGCCAGCGCCCCCGCCCTCGAGGCTGTGGCGGCGCGCGTGACTGAGGTGCTGCCGCTGTACGCCTCTGTGCACCGTGGTGCCGGCTACCTGTCGCAGGTGTCCACCGCGCTCTACGAGTCCGCGCGCCAGACCATCGCGCGGTTCGTCGACGCGCGTCCCGACGACGTCGCGATCATCACCCGCAACACCACGGACTCGCTCAACCTCCTGGCGGGAGTCGTGCCGGAGGGCGGTCGCGTCCTCGTGCTGGACGTCGAGCACCACGCCAACCTGCTGCCCTGGGTGCAGTCGTCGGAGCGCCACGGCAACCGCACGACGATCCTGCCCATCAAGCACACCGTGGCCGCGACGCTCGACGCCCTGCGCACCGAGCTCGCCCGCCAGCCGTACGCGCTGGTCACGATCACGGGCGCGTCCAACGTGACGGGGGAGGCGCTGCCGATCGACGAGGTCGTGGCGCTCGCCCACGCCGAGGGCGCCCGGGTGGCCGTCGACGGTGCCCAGCTGGTGCCGCACCGCGGGTTCTCGTTGGCGGCGACCGACGCCGACTACGTGGCGTTCTCGGGCCACAAGACGTACGCGCCGTTCGGTGCGGGTGCCCTGGTCGGGCGCCGCGACTGGCTCGACACGGGCACTCCGTACCTCGCAGGGGGAGGTGCGGTGCGCGACGTGCGGGCCGATCGGACGGTCTGGCAGCCGGCGCCCGCGCGCCACGAGGCGGGTTCGCCCAACGTGCTCGGCGCGATCGCCCTGGCCGAGGCGTGCGACCAGCTGGCGGCCCTCCCCGCCGGCGCCCTCGCCGCGCACGAGGAGGCCCTCCGGGCGCGCCTCGTCGAGGGGCTCTCGGGCATCGACGGCGTCGAGATCGCGCGCATCTGGCCCGACTCCGCCGCGCCCGTCGGCGTCCTCACGTTCACCGTGCCGGACCACGACCCGGGCCTGGTCGCCGCGTACCTCGCCGCCGAGCACGGCATCGGCGTGCGCGACGGCCGGTTCTGCGCCCACCCGCTCCTTGCGCACCTCGGCGCGTCGGGCGGGGCCATCCGGGCCTCGGTGGGCGTCGGCACGACGAGCGAGGCGGTCGACCGTCTGGTCGTGGCCCTCACCGAGTACCTCGCCACGGGCCCGCGCGTCCGCTACGAGGTGATCGACGGCTGCTGGGCCGTGGTCGAGGACACCCGCCCGCTGCTCGCCGTGCACGGCTTGGACCACCTGGCCGCGACGGCCGCGGCCGCTTGCGGACCGGCCCTAGACGACTGACTGTCAGTCCCGCCGGGTCGAGAACGTCACCCCGCCGCCAGAGCGGCACGTCGAGGTGACGTTCGGTGAGCTGCCGAACTCGTCGTCGATCGGCCGACAGGATGGTGCCGTGACCACGCCGCCCGCCGCCGGGCCCGCCGTCGGGCTGCTCGGGGTGCTCGCGTTCCTCTGCGAGCTCGTGATGATCGGGCTGCTGGCGGTGGCCGGGTGGCGCCTCGGGACGAGCTCGCCGACGTCGATCACGCTCGCGGTGCTGCTTCCCGCCGTGGCCATCGCGATCTGGGCCCGGTGGATGGCACCGACCTCACGGCACCGGCTCCGGCGCGGGCCCCGCGTCGTGGCGCAGACGGCGCTGTTCATCGCGGTCGGCACGGCCTGCATCTACGCCGGACTGACCACCTGGGGGATCGTCTTCAGCATCATCGCGTCGGCCGTCTTCGCCGGAGCGAAGGACGCCGAGCACCCGCGGCGGACCTGACCTGACCAGGGCCGATCCGCCGGCGAGCTCGCGAGTGTGCGACGAATTCGTGAGTCGCGAGGCACGACTTCGTCGAAAACCCACGACCTCACGATCCCGACTGCATCCGGGAGCCGCGTGACCGGCGAAGAGGAGGCAGGGCGCCCTCCGGTGCCCGCGCGGTGCGGCGCTCCGGCGTCGGCCGCGACCGTCGTCCGCAGGAGCTCACCATGAGGATCCGTCGTACGCTCTCCGTCCTTGCCGTCGCAGGTGTCGTCGCCGGCGGGGGACTCGCCCTCGCACCCGCGGCCAGCGCCGCAGCCCCACCCACCGGCACGTCGAGCCTGGCGGCCCTGCTGGCGTCGGACGGCGACACGTTCGACCGCAACTGGCGCGACTTCGACATCCTCGACCAGGCGGTCGGCGCGGTCCTCGCCGCCAAGCCGTCGAGCCCGGTCGGCGTCCTCGCGGACGGCACGGTCCCGCTGACGGCGTTCCTGCCGAACGACCGCGCGTTCCAGTACCTCGCTAAGGACCTGACGCACCGCTGGTACGGCAGCGAGCAGGAGGTCCTCACGGCGCTCGCGGGCGCGGTCGGCATCGATGCCATCGAGCAGGTGCTGCTCTACCACGTGGTCCCGGGCGCGACGATCGACTCCGCCACTGCGCTGGCCAGCGACAACGCGGTGCTCACGACCGCCCAGGGCGGCACGTTCACGGTCGACGTGATCTCGAAGCGGTTCGGCATCGTGCAGCTGCGCGACCAGGACCGCAACGACCTGAACCCGTTCCTGATCCCGGGCAAGCTCGACCTCAACAAGGGCAACGTGCAGATCGCGCACGCGATCACGTTCGTCCTGCGCCCCGCGGACCTCTGAGACGCAAGGACTCTGCAGGATCCGGCGCGGCGAGCCCGGATCCTGCAGAGTCCTTCAGGCCAGAGGCGTGACCGTTCCCGTCAGGTGCGGCTTGCCCGAGCGGGCGTCCCAGCCGGCGAACGTGAACCCGTCGGACCGTGACCGCGCGATCCGCACGGTCACCGTCCCGGGCAGGAGCACGGGCTTCACGAAGTCGACGGACCAGTCGAACGCGTCGCCGCGGCCCGCGCCCACGTCGGCGAGAGCGCGCGAGGCCGTGTACATGCCGTGCGCGATGGCCCGGGGGAACCCGAGGGCCTTGGCCGACAGCGCCGACAGGTGGATCGGGTTGCGGTCGCCTGACACCGCCGCGTAGCGCCGGCCGATGTCGCCGTCGAGCGTCCAGCGGCCGGTGGGCGTCAGCGGGACGAAGGTCGGGGCGTCGTCGTCGGCAGCCGAACCCTCCAGGTGCACCCCGCGCGCCAGGTAGGTGGACACCCCGCGCCACGCGAGCGTGCCGTCGACCGAGACCTCGGTGACCAGGTCGACCTGCGTGCCGGACCGGTGCGGCCGGAGGTCGGCGGCGGACGCGCGGATCTCCAGCACGTCGGACAAGGACAGCGGGCGCAGCTGCGAGACCCGGTTGGCCACATGCACCAGGCCGACGAGCGGCAGCGGGAAGTCGGACCGGGCCATGAGTGCCGTGGCCACCGGGAACGCCAGCACGTGCACGAAGCCGGCGGGAAGCTGGTCGGAGGCTGACTCGCCCAGCAGGTGCTGGTACTCCGTCAGGCGCTCGGACGACGCCCGTACCCCGCGGACGACGTACGAGACGCCGGGCAGGACCGACGGCCCGGAGCGCACCCGGCGGGCCACGGCGAGCCCGGCCCCGCGGGCGTACAGCCCGCCGAGCCCCGGTACCTCGGGCAGGACGACGGTCGTCACTGGCCCACCATGTTCTGCCCGCACACGCGCAGCACGCGCCCGACCACGCCACCGGCGGCGGGGGAGGCCAGGAACGCCACGGTCTCGGCGACGTCGACCGGCTGACCGCCCTGCTGCAGCGAGTTCAGCCGGCGCGCCACCTGCCGCGTGACGGCGGGGATGCGCGCGGTCATCTCGGTCTCGATGAACCCGGGGGCCACCGCATTGGCGGTGCCGCCGAAGGCCGCGAGCAGGGGCGCGGTCGCGCGGACCATGCCGATGACGCCGCCCTTGGACGCCGCGTAGTTGGTCTGGCCGCGGTTGCCGGCGATGCCCGACGTCGACGCCAGCGACACGATCCGCGGGGCGTCCGTGAAGTCGCCGGACGTCAGCAGCGCCTCGTTGATCCGCAGCTGTGACGCGATGTTCACGGTGAGCACCGAGTCCCACTTGTCCGAGGACATGTTGGCCAGCAGCTTGTCGCGCGTGATGCCGGCGTTGTGCACGACGATGTCCAGCCGCCCGTGCCGCTGCAGCGCGTGCTCCAGCAGCCGCTCGCCGGCGTCCGCCGCCGTGACGTCGAGCTGGAGTGCCGTGCCGCGCACGCGGTTGGCGACCGCGACCAGCTGCTCGCCGGCCGCCGGCACGTCGACCGCGATGACGGTGGCGCCGTCGCGGGCGAGGGTGTCGGCGATCGAGGCGCCGATGCCGCGAGCGGCGCCGGTGACGACGGCGACCCGACCCGCCAGCGGCTTCTCCCAGTCCTCGGGGAGCGCACCGGCGGCGGAGTCGACGGCAAGCAGCTGACCGTCGACGAACGCGGACTTGGTCGACAGGAAGAACCGCAAGGCGCCGAGCACCGACGGGGCCGTGACCGCCACACCGTCGTCGAGCACCACGCCGTTGCCGGTGGACCCGCCGCGTAGCTCCTTGGCCAGCGACCTCAGCAGACCGTCGACGCCCTGCCGCGCGGCCGCGACCGCCGGGGCGTCGTCGGAACCCGCGGCGCGCGAGACGGTGACCACGCGAGCGCCGCGGGGCAGCGACTTGAGCACGGCGCCGGCGGCCATCACCGGCTCCGCCAGCTGGTCGGGGTGCGTCAGCTCGGTGAGCGCGAGGACCACCGCGGCGTACCGGGTGCCGGGCGTGGCGTTCCGGTGCACGTCGAGGTCCCAGTCGTGCGCCAGGACACCGGACAGCACCTCGGACTCGGGCCCGCGGCCGAGCACCAGCACGGCCCCGGCGACCAGCGGCTGTCCGGGCTCGTAGCGCCGCAGGGGCGCGGGCTGTGGGAGCCCGAGCTGTTGCGCGATCTTCTTGGTGAACCCGCTGTTGACCAGGTTGAGGTAGGTGTCGCTCATGGTCAGGCCGCCTCGAGGATCGCGGTGAGGCCCAGCCCGCCGGCCGCGCAGACGGACACGAGCGCGCGGACCGGTGCGTCGGACCCGAAAGCCACCTTGCGTCGGTGCAGCTCCTTGCTGACGGTCGCGATGATCCGCCCGCCGGTCGCGGCGAACGGGTGCCCGGCGGCCAGCGACGAGCCGTGCACGTTGAGCTTCGCCCGGTCCACGGTGCCGAACGCCCCGTCGAGCCCGAGCCGCGTGCGCCCGAACTCCTCCGACTCCCACGCCGCCAGCGTGGTGAGCACAGTCGCCGCGAAGGCCTCGTGGATCTCGATGAGGTCGAGGTCGGCCAGCGTGAGCCCTTGGCGGGCGAGCAGGCGCGGCACAGCGAACGCCGGGGCCATGAGCAGCCCGTCGTCGCCGTGCACGAAGTCGACCGCACCGGCCTCGGCGTCGACCACCCAGGCGAGCGGGACGAGGTCGTGCGACGCGGCCCAGTCCGCGGAGCCGAGCAGCACCGCCGACGCGCCGTCGGACAGCGGCGTCGAGTTGCCCGCCGTCATCGTCGCGGGGGTGTCGAGCGTGAGGCCGAAGGCCGGCTTGAGCTTGGCCAGCTTCTCGAGCGAGGAGTCGGCGCGCAGGTTGGCGTCGCGGGTCAGCCCGCGGAACGGCGTGACCAGGTCGTCGAAGAACCCGGAGTCGTAGGCGGCGGCCAGGTTCTGGTGGCTGGCCAGCGCGATCTCGTCCTGCGCGGCGTGCGTGATCTCCCACTTCGCCGTGGTCAGCGCCTGGTGCTCGCCCATCGACAGGTGCGTGCGGGGCTCGCCCGTGGTCGGGGCCGACGGCGCGAGGTCCTTCGGCCGGATCTGCGCGATCGCCGCGAGCTTCTGCTTCGCGGTGCGGGCCCGCGACAGATCGAGCAGCGCGCGGCGCAGGCGGTTGCTCACGGCGATGGGGGCGTCGGACGTGCTGTCGACGCCGCCCGCGATGGCGGACTCGAGCTGGCCGAGGCGGATCTTGTTGCTCAGCGAGACGACGGTCTCGAGGCCCGTGGCGCAGGCCTGCTGGACGTCGTACGCGGGGGTCTCGGCCGACAGCGCCGAGCCGAGGACGGCCTCGCGCGTGAGGTTGAAGTCCTTGCTGTGCTT
Organism: Cellulomonas sp. P1_C4; assembly: GCF_056406355.1. Classification (NCBI taxonomy): domain Bacteria; kingdom Bacillati; phylum Actinomycetota; class Actinomycetes; order Micrococcales; family Cellulomonadaceae; genus Cellulomonas; species Cellulomonas sp. P1_C4. Next base: position 177,478 of record NZ_JBFUAI010000001.1, read on the forward strand.
GAGCACGGCGCCGGCGGCGACCTCGCCGATGCGCTCGCCCTGCAGCCCGAAGCGGGCGACGAGCCCGTCGATGGCGGCGGTCAGCATGTCCTGGTTGCTCGCCCGCACGTACGGTCCGCCGGCGCGGGCGAAGGGGATCCGGTTCCCGCCCAGGACGTAGGCGCGGCGCACCTCGGGGGTGGTGGGTACGGGGGTCGGGGTGTTGTCGGCCATGGGCGCGTTCCTCTCGCATCGTCGTCGAGCGCAGGGAGGTGTCGAGCTGGGTGCGCTCGAGATGACGTTGTGTCCGAAACCCACAGTACCTGATACCTTCGGTCTCGTGAGCCCTGTCACACCGGGCCCGTCGACGACGAGGGCCCTCACGCTGCTGAACTCCGACGCCGGTCGTGCGCGACCGGCGCTTCCCGTACCCCCGACCGTCCGCCGACCCCCCGAGGACGCCTTCGCCGCCGACGGCCGCTCCACCCGCTGGGCCGACCACCGCGAGGCCCGTCGCGCCGAGCTGGTCCGCATCGCCCGGCGCACCGTCCACCACAAGGGCCCCGACGTCTCCATGGAGGAGATCGCGGCCGCCGCGGGGACCTCGAAGTCGATCGTCTACCGCTACTTCGCCGACAAGACGGGCCTGCAGATCGCTGTCGCCGAGGCCGTCGTGCTGCAGATCCAGGGGGCGCTCGAGGGCGTCCTGCGGATCGCACCGACCCCGCGGGACGGCCTGCGGGCCATGGTCGCGGTGTACCTCGAGATGATCGAGTCGTCGCCCAACGTCTACGCGTTCGTGACCCGCAACGGGTCGGTCGAGTCCGGCGGGCCGCTCGGGCACTTCCTCGACTCGGTGACCGCGATGGTCGCCGCCCCGTTCGCCCGCGGCCTCACCGAGGAGCACGACGGCCGGCGGACCGCACGCCGGCCCGAGGCGTCCGAGGGGGCGCACCCCGAGGACACGGCCCTGCAGGCCCGCGTCGCCCTGGCCGAGTCCTGGGCCGCCGGCGCCGTCGGCTTCGTGCGCGGTTCCGGCGAGTGGTGGCTGGCCCACCGCGACGAGCCCGGCAGCCCGGACCGCGAGGAGATCACCGCCCAGGTCGCCGCCTGGCTCTGGGCCGGACCCGTCGGGCTGCTGGCCCGTGACCGTCACCGCACCACCCCTGACCACACGATCGCCCCGGAGGACTCTCGATGACCACCACCGCCCCCCGCCCCACGGTCGAGGCACCCGACTCCGGGGACCCGCGGCTCGACGCCGACGTCACCAACGTCGACATCGAGCATCTGCACCGGGTGCTCCTGGGGCACTACCCGGAGCTGCGCCTCGCGGCCCGCAAGCTGTTGGCCGACGAGCGGTTCCACCGCATCGAGGGCCAGTCGCTGGCGGACCACCGCGAGCGGGTCCTCGGTCAGCTGCGGCTGCTGGCGACCGAGGGCGACGTGCACCGCTCGTTCCCCGAGCGGTTCGGTGGCGCCGAGGACCACGGCGGCTTCCTCGCGCGGTTCGAGGAGCTCACGCACGCGGACCCGTCGCTGCAGATCAAGTCGGGCGTGCAGTGGGGCCTGTTCGCGTCGGCCATCTACCACCTGGGCACCGAGCGCAACCACGACGAGTTCCTGGCCGACGCCCTGTCGGTCAAGGTGCCGGGCGCCTTCGCGATGACGGAGACGGGCCACGGCTCGGACGTCGCCGCCATCGGCACGACCGCCACGTACGACCCGGAGACGCAGGAGTTCGTCATCCACACGCCGTTCCGCGCGGCGTGGAAGGACTACCTGGGCAACGCCGGCCAGCACGGCACGGCGGCGGCCGTGTTCGCGCGGCTGATCACCGCGGGCGTGGACCACGGGGTGCACGCGTTCTACGTGCCGATCCGCGACGAGGACGCGCTCGAGTTCCTGCCGGGCGTCGGCGGCGAGGACGACGGGCTCAAGGGCGGCCTCAACGGCATCGACAACGGCCGGCTGTGGTTCGACCACGTCCGCATCCCGCGCACCAACCTGCTCAACCGGTACGGCGACGTCGCCGAGGACGGCACCTACTCGTCGCCCATCGCGAGCCCGGGCCGCCGCTTCTTCACGATGCTCGGCACCCTGGTGCAGGGCCGCGTCTCGCTGGACGGCGCCGCGGTGACGGCCGCGCGCGTGGGCCTGACCATCGCGATCACCTACGGGAACCAGCGCCGCCAGTTCAACGCCGCCTCGCCCACCGAGGAGGTCGTGATCCTCGACTACGCCGAGCACCAGCGCCGCCTGCTGCCGCTGCTCGCGGAGACGTACGCCGCCGGGTTCGCGCACGAGGACCTGCTCGCCGCGTTCGACGACGTGTTCTCCGGCCGCAACGACACCACCGAGACCCGCGAGGACCTCGAGACGCTCGCCGCGGCACTCAAGCCGGCCTCGACCTGGCACGCGCTGACCACGCTGCAGGTCGCCCGCGAGGCGTGCGGCGGCGCCGGGTTCCTGGCCGAGAACCGGCTCACGGGGCTGCGCGCCGACATGGACGTCTACGCGACGTTCGAGGGCGACAACACGGTCCTGCTGCAGCTCGTCGGCAAGCGCCTGCTCGCCGACTACGCGGCGCACTTCAAGCACCTGGACGCGACGAAGGTCGCCCGCATGGTGGCCGAGCGCGCGTCCGACGCCGCCCGCTACCGCACGCCGCTGCACCGCGCCGTGCAGACGATCGCCGACGTGGGCGACCCCCGCCGCTCGGCCGGCCAGCTGCGCGAGACGGCCACCCAGCGCGAGCTGCTGGTGGACCGGGTCGAGACCATGGTCGCGGAGATCGCGCAGGCCCTGCGCCCGGCCCAGAAGGCCGACCCGGCCACCGCCGCGGCGCTGTTCAACGCGCACCAACACGAGCTGGTCGAGGCGGCCCGCGCGCACGCCGAGCTGGTCCAGTGGGAGTCGTTCACCGCGGCGCTCGAGCGGGTCACCGACCCGGGCACGCGCCAGATCCTCACCTGGGTCCGCGACCTGTTCGGCCTCACGCTCGTCGAGCGGCACCTCACCTGGTACCTGCTCAACGGCCGGTTGTCCGCCGGTCGGGCCCGCACGGTGACGTCGTACATCGACCGCCTGCTGGCGCGGCTGCGTCCGCACGCGCAGAGCCTGGTCGACGCGTTCGGCTACGAGCAGGCCCACCTGCGTGCGCCCATTGCGTCGGGCGCGGAGCAGGCCCGGCAGGACGAGGCCCGCGCCTACTACCGGGCGCAGCGCGCGTCCGGTGACGCCCCCGTCCCGGAGAAGCACCAGCGCTGACCCACGAGCCGCGCGCCTATCCGGCGCGCAGACCGGACCCGGCCCGTCGCCCCGCAACCCGCGGGGAGGCGGGCCGGGCCTCGTCAGGACGGGTTGCAGCGCGCCGCGATCATCTCGAGCGGGTCGACCACCGACCGCCACGGCTCGAGGTTCCACGTGGCCTTGTCCGGTGCGCCGAGCTCGTGGCACTCGAGCTGGGCCTGCATGCCGGGGGTGTCGGCGTCCGGAGCCTGCGCGACGACCTGCGCCCAGAGCCCCTCCTGCGCCGCGCGGCTCCGCTCCCGTGCCCAGGCGCTGGGCGTGACAGCCAGTGAGCGGCCGCCCTCGGCCTCGCCCCAGACGGCGCTCTCGACCGCGACGGAGGCGAGCCAGAGGTCCACCGGGCCGGGCGTGGCACCCGCCGTGGCGAGCCGGACCACCTCGGGGCTCACCTGCTCGAGCTCCGTGCCCCACGGCTCGGTGCTCACGCCGGCGACGAACATGCCGGCGTTGTCGCGGACCGCGCCGGTGCCGTCGGAGAGGGCCGTGAGGGTCATGCCCTCGGGCGCGGCCAGCCGGGCGTCGCCCCCGGGCACGCTCAGCCGGGCGGAGCCGTCGTCCTGCGGGACCGCCTGGGCGGCCGGGGCCGCGATCACGACCGTCACGGTTCCCGACGAGAGCGGCACGCCGGTCGCGCGGATCGTCGCCGGGTCGTCCGGGTCCGCGGTGGCCGTGGGGGTGGGCGTCGCCGTAGGCGTGGGGGCTGGCGTGGTCGGGGCGGGGGAGCAGCCGGCGAGGGCGAGCAGCACCGCGGCGGTCGCGAGCGCGGACCGGAGCGGGGTCATCGCCACCGGTGCGCGGCGAGGTCGTCAGGCACGGCGGTCCTCCTCCTGGTCACGGCCACCGTAGGCGATCACCGCGCGTCAGCGGAGCCAGACGCACTCCGACGGTGACACGACGGCCGGGTCGGCATGCGGGTCGCTGCGGGCGACCACCGCGCCCGGGGTGAGCCGCGAGCGGCCAGGAGCTGGTTGCCCGGGAGCGTGAGCCCAAGTAACTGGTCCGGATTGCTCGTCGGAACCGGGCCGCGGCGGGTCCTGGACGCTGCGCCGGGCCACCTCCGCGCCCCGGTATCCTGGGCCACGTCTGCCGACGTCGGCCGCGCTGCCGTGATGGTGGCGCAGAGCCACGGGTCTCCACCGAGGGAATCGATGACCACCGCACCTGCGCGCGCCCCCCAGACCGACACCGTCGACGTCGCCGCCGCGACCCCCGACCAGGAGCAGCCGTTCGCCGAGCTGGGCCTCAAGCCGGACGAGTACCAGCGCATCCGCGACATCCTCGAGCGCCGCCCCACGGCCGCCGAGCTCGCGATGTACTCGGTCATGTGGTCGGAGCACTGCTCGTACAAGTCGAGCAAGAACCACCTGCGCCAGTTCGGCGACAAGACCACCGACGCCATGAAGGAGCACCTGCTCGTCGGCATCGGCGAGAACGCGGGCGTCGTCGACATCGGTGACGGCTGGGCGGTGACCTTCAAGGTCGAGTCGCACAACCACCCGTCCTACGTCGAGCCGTACCAGGGCGCGGCCACGGGCGTCGGCGGCATCGTGCGCGACATCATCTCGATGGGCGCGCGCCCGGTCGCCGTCATGGACCAGCTGCGGTTCGGCGCGGTCGACCACCCCGACACCGCGCGCGTGGTGCACGGCGTGGTGTCCGGAGTCGGCGGCTACGGCAACTCGCTCGGCCTGCCGAACATCGGCGGCGAGCTCGTCTTCGACGCGTCCTACCAGGGCAACCCGCTGGTCAATGCGCTGTGCCTCGGCGTGCTGCGGCACGAGGACATCCATCTGGCCAACGCGTCCGGCGCGGGCAACAAGGTCGTCCTGTTCGGCGCCCGGACCGGTGGCGACGGCATCGGCGGAGCCTCGATCCTCGCCAGCGAGACGTTCGACGACGCCAAGCCCTCCAAGCGCCCGTCGGTGCAGGTGGGCGACCCCTTCATGGAGAAGGTGCTCATCGAGTGCTGCCTCGAGCTCTACGCCGCGCGCGTGGTCGAGGGCATCCAGGACCTCGGCGCCGCCGGCATCTCCTGCGCGACCAGCGAGCTGGCCTCGAACGGCGACGGCGGCATGCACGTCGACCTGGAGAACGTGCTGCTGCGCGACCCAACGCTCACGGCCGGCGAGATCCTCATGTCGGAGTCGCAGGAGCGGATGATGGCCGTGGTCCGGCCCGACCAGCTCGACGCGTTCCTGGCCATCACCGGCAAGTGGGACGTCGAGACGGCCGTGATCGGCGAAGTGACCGGCACCGGCCGCCTGACGATCGACCACCACGGCCTGCGGATCGTCGACGTCGACCCGAAGACGGTCGCGCACGAGGGCCCGGTCTACGACCGCCCGTACGCGCGGCCGGCCTGGCAGGACGGGCTGAATTCCGACACCTCGGCCGCGCTGGCGAAGCCGTCGACGAACGCCGAGATCCGTGCCGCCGCGCTGCAGCTGCTGGCGAGCCCCAACCTGGCCTCGAAGGCGTGGGTGACCAACCAGTACGACCGCTTCGTGCAGGGCAACACCGCGCTGGCGCAGCCGGACGACTCGGGCGTCATCCGCGTCGACGAGACGACCGGCCTGGGCGTCGCCCTGGCCACCGACGCCAACGGCCGCTACGCCAAGCTCGACCCGTACACGGGCGCGCAGCTGGCCCTCGCGGAGGCGTACCGCAACGTCGCGACGACGGGCGCCCGCCCGCTCGCGGTGACGGACTGCCTCAACTTCGGCAGCCCCGAGCACCCCGACTCCATGTGGCAGCTGGTCGAGGCGATCCGCGGCCTGGCCGACGCCTGCCAGGTGCTCGAGGTGCCCGTGACCGGCGGCAACGTGTCGCTCTACAACGGCACCGGCGAGCCCGGCCTCATCGACTCCGCCATCCACCCGACCCCCGTGGTCGGCGTGCTGGGCGTGCTCGACGACGTCGCCGACGCGACCCCGTCGGGCTGGACCGCCCCCGGCCAGGCCGTCTACCTGCTGGGCACCACGCGCGCCGAGCTCGACGGGTCCGCCTGGGCCGACGTGGTGCACGGGCACCTCGGCGGCCTCCCGCCGGCCGTGGACCTGGCCGCCGAGCGCCGGCTGGCCGAGGTCCTCACGCGGGCCAGCCGCGACGAGCTGGTCGACGCCGCGCACGACCTCTCGGAGGGTGGGCTCGTCCAGGCGCTCATCGAGTCGAGCCTGCGCTACGGCGTGGGCGTCCAGGTGTCGCTCGGCCCCATCTGCGAGCGCGACGGCGTCACCCCGTTCGAGGCCCTGTTCTCTGAGTCGACGGCCCGCGTGCTGGTTGCGGTCCCGCGGTCGGAGGAGGTCCGCCTGGTCGACCTCTGTACCGCGCGCGGCGTCCCGACCCTGCGCCTCGGCGAGACGGCCGAGTCCTGCTCGCCGGGCGCCGGCACCCCGGTCGACGAGTCCGACCACGTCCACGGCCCGGCCGTCGAGGTCCAGGGCCTGTTCACGCTGCCCCTGACCGAGGCCCGCGCCGCCCACGAGGAGACGCTGCCGCGCTACTTCGGCTAGCCCCACCCGCCGCTCGCGCCGAGCGGCGGGTGGGTATTTGCGTGGTGCCTGCCAGTGACCCGGTCCTACCGTCGAGGCGTGCCAGCCGATCTCCACCCCGACCACGTCCGCGTGGTCCGCGCCGACAAGGGCGCGGTCCTCGTGCTGTCCGCGCCCGAGCTCATGGCGGCCGCGACGCCCCGCCGGGTGACGATCGACCGCGACGGACTCGTCCCGACGCAGGGGGGCGACCGGCTGCCGCCGACCGTCGGCGACTGGCTGCTGGTCGACGACACCGACGGGGGCCCGCACGCCCGGACGCTCGCCCCGCGCCGGACGGCGCTGGTGCGGGACACAGCCGGCGGGACGTCCCGCGTGCAGGCTCTCGCCGCCAACATCGACGTGGTGCTGGTGGTCGAGCACCTCGACCCGGAGCCGCAGCTGGGCCGCGTGGAGCGGCTGTTGACGCTCGCGTGGCGCTCGGGTGCCCGGCCGGTCGTCGTGCTCACCAAKGCGGACCTGGTGCCGGACCCGGCCGGCATGGCCGAGGAGGTCGCCGCGGCGGCGCTCGCGGTCGACGTGCACGCGGTCAGCGTCCCGACGGGCGAGGGCCTCGAGCCGCTGCGCAGGCTGCTGGTCCCTGGGACGACTCTTGTCGTCGTCGGTCCGTCCGGCGCCGGCAAGTCGACGCTGGTCAACGCGCTGGCAGGCCGCGACGTCATGGCCACCGGAGGGCGACAGTCGGACGGCCGCGGCCGGCACACCACGACACACCGTGAGCTGGTCCGGCTGGCGGGCGGCGCGATGCTCATCGACACCCCCGGGATCCGCGGCGTGGGCGTCGTCGCGGACGGGGACGCGCTGGACACCACGTTCGCGGACGTCGCGGAGCTGGCCCTGGCGTGCCGGTTCGCGGACTGCCGCCACGCGGGGGAGCCGGGGTGCGCGATCCAGGCGGCGCTGGACAGCGGGGATCTGCCCGTGCGTCGGTACGAGAGCTGGCGCCGGCTGGCGCGCGAGGCCGCGTACCAGACGCGGCGGACGGACGCCCACCTGGCCGCGCAGGAGAAGCGCCGGTGGAAGCAGCAGACGCGTCAGTACCAGCGTGGCCTGCGCGGCCCGGGCAAGCCCCGCGGCTAGCCGGGCGGCACGTTGACGAACTGGAACTGCAGCCGCACGTCGGCCGCGCGGGGCACGAGCAGCGTCGTCGCGCTCGCCGACCATGCGGACGGCACGAGGAACATCGCGGTCGGCCCCTGCACCAGCAGCCGCAGCCCGCGGTATCGGTAGCGCGGCTGCTCGGTGAGGGCCGCGCAGGCCGGGTCGGGCGCGTCTCCGGTGGTCCAGCACAGGTCCTCGGGAGCACCGACGGTGTTGCGCAGGTGCAGGTCAGCGGGGCTGTCGAGGATCACGGCGGGCAGCTGGTCGAGGTGCCGGGCCATCTGATGCGCCTGCCCGCGGCCGGACCAGTCGGCGGTGATGGACACGGCCCAGAAGGCGGCCGCGACGACCAGCACCCACATGCCGGCGACGATGCCCGGCGCGCGCGTCGTGGCGTAGCCCAGGGTCAGCGCGCAGGTCGCGGCGCCGAGCCCGATGAGCCCCGCCGACACCAGCGACAGGTACGGCCACGCACCCCACCAGGCGTAGGCGACGAGCAGCACCAGCCCGGCGCCCAGCACCCCGCAGCCGGCCGACACCCACCAGCGCGCCGCGCGCTGCACGCGAGCGTCCCCGCCGTCGATCGCCCGGGCCTCGCGCGCCCGGACGTCGATCCGCCCGTGCAGCGCGACGACCGCCACGGACATGACGGTGAGCACCAGGAGCGGGACCAGCAACGGCTGCGGGCTGCGCATCACGTAGTCGCGCGGCGTGAACCCGATGGTGTCGACGTCGACACCGAAGTACGCGTACTGCGACCGCGTGAACACGTACCCGAAGTAGAAGAGCAGCGTCGTCACCAGCGTGACGGGCGCGGCGATCTGCGTCGCCAGCGTGAGCCACCCGGGCAGCGCGCGGCTGCTCGGGGTGGCGGCCATGTCAGCCGTCCCCGTTGGTGACCGCGAAGCTCTCCAGGTCGAGGTCGGGCGAGACGTCCGGGGCTTTGCTGAGCGCCGTAGCGGTCTCGTCGCAGTCGGCGGCCGTCGCCGGGTCGGTGCACGCGAGCGAGCCCTGCATCCCGACGAGCGCCTGCGCGCCGTCCTGCGCGCCGGGTCCGGCATCCCGCGCGAAGCCCGCCAGGCAGCCGGTGTCGTCGGCGCTCACGACGGCGCCCACGCACGCGCGACCCGACTGCCCGGTGCACGCGGCCGCGTAGGAGGACCAGGTGGGCGGTTGCACCTCGGCGTGGATGATCGTGAACGACATCCCGTCGACCAGCGCCGGCACGCCCTCGCCGCCCCAGCTCCAGAAGACGCAGACCACGCCGTCCTCGACGGAGGCGGGGGAGCCGGACCCGGCGACGGCCGTGGTCAGAACCGGGAGGTCGGCTCCCGACGTCTGCGGCGCCTCGACCTCGCCTGTGCCCCTGGTGGGGGCGACGTCCGCGCCGGTGACCGAGGTCGGGGCGGGAGCGGGCTCTGTGGGTGGCCCGGAGCACGCAGCCAGCGTGGCGACGAGCGCCAGGGCCGCGAGCAGTCGTCGTCGCTGCATGGCCGACCTCCCCGAGCGGACGGCGCCGGCTGTCGAGGGCGCATCGCCGCGTCACCTTCCAGGATGGCCGTGTCCGGCGGGAGATACGAGCCCCCGCGCGGAAGCGCATCGACGAGCCAGTTCCGAGGCCTAAACGATTCGGACCCGTGCGAGCGCTCGCCAGGACGTCCGGCGGTCGGGTTTCCTCGCCGGGACCGGGGTGTGCAGCGTCATCGTCGACGCCGAGCCGCCCCCACGCGCCCGAGCCGTCCCGAGGAGATCCCCGCCCATGCCCACCCGCAGAAGCGTCACCGCGCTGCTCGCCGCCGCGGCCGTCGCGGTGGCCGGCCTGACCGCCGTCACCGCGAGCGCCGCGCAGGCCGCGACCGGCTGCAAGGTCGACTACACGATCACCAACCAGTGGCAGGGCGGCTTCGGCGCCGACGTGGCGATCACCAACCTGGGTGACCCCGTGAGCGCGTGGACGGTCGGCTGGTCGTTCGGGGCCGGCCAGAAGGTCACCTCGCTCTGGAACGGCACCGTCACAACCACGGGCTCGGCGGTCTCCGTCGCGAGCCTCCCGTGGAACGGCACCCTCGCGACGAACGGGAGGACGAGCTTCGGGTTCAATGGCTCGTGGAGCGGGTCCAACCCGGTGCCCACGGCGTTCACCGTCAACGGCACCGCCTGCACGGGCACCGCCCCGACGACGACACCGAGGCCGACCACGACCCCGACGCCCACCCCGACCCCGACGGTGACCGTGACCCCGACGCCCACACCGACCGTGACCACACCCCCGACGGCCAGCGGCTTCTACGTCGACCCGACCACGCAGGGCTACCGGGCGTGGCAGACCGCGACCGGCACCGACAAGGCGCTGCTCGAGAAGATCGCCCTGACCCCGCAGGCGTACTGGGTGGGCAACTGGGCGGACGCGGCGCACTCGAAGGCCGAGGTCGCCGACTACACCGGCCGCGCGAAGGCCGCCGGCAAGATCCCGACCCTGGTCATCTACGCGATCCCCGGCCGTGACTGCGGCTCGTACTCCGGCGGCGGCGTCGCCGAGAGCGCCTACGCGGCGTGGATCGACACCGTCGCCTCGGGGATCCAGGGCAACCCGTACGTGGTCCTCGAGCCCGACGCCCTCGCGCAGCTGGGCGACTGCACCGGCCAGGGCGACCGCGTCGGCTTCCTCAGGTACGCGGCCAAGTCGCTGACCCTCAAGGGCGCCCGCGTCTACATCGACGCCGGCCACTCGGCGTGGCTGCCCGTGAGCACGGCCGTCAGCCGGCTCAACCAGGTCGGCTTCGAGTACGCGGTGGGCTTCGCGCTCAACACGTCGAACTACCAGACCACCGCGGCGTCGAAGTCGTACGGCCAGCAGATCTCGCAGCAGCTGGGCGGCAAGAAATTCGTCATCGACACGTCCCGCAACGGCAACGGCTCCAACGGCGAGTGGTGCAACCCGCGCGGCCGGGCGCTCGGCGACAAGCCGACGCTGGTCAACGACGGGTCGGGCCTCGACGCCCTCCTGTGGGTCAAGCTGCCCGGGGAGTCGGACGGCACCTGCAACGGCGGCCCGTCGGCCGGCGCCTGGTTCCAGGACATCGCCCTCGAGCTGGCCCGCAACGCGAGGTGGTAGCTCACGTGTAGTCCATCCCCATGAGCTCGCGGACGTCACGGATCGTGGCGTCCGCGAGCTCGTTCGCGTGGGCGTTCCCGGCCGCGAGGATGTCGGCCACCAGGCCGGGCTCGGCCGCGAACAGCGCACGACGGGCGCGCAGGGGAGCGAGGTGCTCGACGAGGGCGTCGGCGACGACGGCCTTGAGCCGCCCGGCGCCGCCGGACCCGATCTCGTCGGCGATCACCTCCGGCGCGACCCCCGTGCACAGCGACGCGAGCAGCAGCAGGTTGGCGACCTCGGGCCGAGCGGCCGGGTCGTAGGTGATGGTCCGGTCGGTGTCGGTCTTGGCGGACCGGATCGCCCGGACGGTCTCGTCGGGGGTTGCCCGCAGCTCGATGGCGTTGCCGCGGCTCTTGCTCATCTTGCGGCCGTCGGTGCCCAGCACCACCGGCGCCTCGGACAGGAGCGCCTCGGGCTCCCCGAAGCACGGCCCGTACCGCTGGGTGAACCGCCGCGCGATCGTCCGGGTCAGCTCCAGGTGCGGCAGCTGGTCCTTGCCCACCGGCACCACGTCGGCGTGGCAGAACAGGATGTCGGCCGCCTGGTGCACGGGGTAGGTGAGCAGCAGCCCGCTCATCGACCTGCCCGAGTCCGCGAGCTCCTGCTTCACGGTCGGGTTCCGCTCGAGCTCCGCGACGGACACCAGCGAGAGGAACGGCAGCATCAGCTGGTGCAGGGCGGGCACGGCGCTGTGCGTGAAGATCGTCGCCGCATCGGGATCGATCCCGGCGGCGAGATAGTCGAGGACGATCTCGCGAACGTTGCTCGCGACGTCACCCACCACCTCCCGGTCGGTGATCACCTGGTAGTCGGCCAGCACCAGGAAGGTCTCGACGCCGGACTGCTGCAGGCGGACGCGGTTGGCGACCGTGCCGAACAGGTGGCCGATGTGCAGGGGACCGGTCGGGCGCTCGCCGGTGAGCATGCGGGTCATGAGGGTGCTCCTTCGTCAGAGAGGGGAGCCGCGCACGCGTCCGGAGACAGCGATGCCCCCGTAGCCGCGTGGGCAGCTCGGGGGCAGGACGACCGCGTGCTGCGTCTAGTGCAGCCAGCGCCAGGTCGTGGAGGTCATGGTCGAGAGGGTAGCCGCGAGGGGCAGAATCGGTCCATGCCTCCCCGCCGACGCACCGACCCCGCCGACGGACGCGCGGCGCTCGCGGTCTGGCGTGCCGATCCGGAGGGCGTGCCGACGCCGGCCCGGCGCACCGCGGTCCGGTTCACGCTCGAGGAGCTGGCCGAGCTGGCGCCGGGCAACGCGGTCGAGGTGCGGGTGCCGCCGGACGGCGCCGTGCAGGCGGTGGAGGGTCCTCGTCACACCCGGGGCACGCCGCCGAACGTGGTGGAGACCGACGCGCAGACGTGGCTCGCACTGGTGACGGGCGCTCTGACCTGGGAAGAGGCCGCCGCGGACGGTCGGATCCGGGCGTCCGGCGAGCGCGCCGACCTGCGCGAGTGGCTGCCGCTGCAGGCCGCGCGACACCGTCCCTGAGCAGCGGTTGACCTAGGATCACGGGGTGCCGAACGACCCCCAGCCCAGCCCCGACGAGACGCCCGTCCCGCCGGAGCTCGACGCGCGCGGCGTGCCGATCCCGGCGGAGGAAGAGCTGGCCGCGGTCGCGGAGCCCGCGACGGTGCGCCACGCCCCCAAGTTCGGCGCGTTCATCACCGCCGGCGCGCTCGTCGGGATCATCGTCGGTCTCCTGCTCACCATCGTGATCCACCCCGACGCGGCGCGCGCCGCGGACGGCTCCGGCTTCATCTCGTTCCTCGACGGCGAGGGCGCGGTCCGCACCTGGATGGCGGTCGCCGGCGCCGTGCTCGGCGGGTTCGTCGGAGGGCTGGTCGCGATCCTGGCCGACCGCCGCAGCGTTCGTCGCGCGGTCCCCGCCGGCGACTGACCCGTGGGCGGCATGGTCGCCCACACCGACGCGTGTGCGACCATGGTCACGTGGCCCCCCGCGCAGACGGACGTCTGAACCACGACCTCCTCCCCAACGAAAAAGGCCCCCAGGACGCTTGTGGCGTCTTCGGTGTGTGGGCACCTGGCGAGGAAGTCGCCAAGCTGACCTACTTCGGCCTCTACGCGCTGCAGCACCGCGGCCAGGAGTCGGCGGGCATCGCCACCTCCAACGGCCAGCAGCTGCTCGTCTACAAGGACATGGGCCTCGTCTCCCAGGTCTTCGACGAGACCGCGCTCAACGCCCTGCAGGGGCACATCGCCATCGGGCACGCGCGCTACTCGACCACCGGTGGCAGCACCTGGGAGAACGCGCAGCCGACGCTCGGACCCACGTCCGCCGGCACCGTCGCCCTCGGGCACAACGGGAACCTCACCAACACGGCCGAGCTCGTCGACCTCGTCGCCGAGCGCTACGGCAGCCAGCGGCGCGGCGAGCTCGCGCGCGGCAACACCACCGACACCGCGCTGATCACCGCCCTGCTGGCGGGGGACCCGGACCACACGCTCGAGGCCACCGCGCTCGAGGTGCTCCCGCGCCTGCGCGGCGCGTTCAGCCTGGTCTTCATGGACGAGCACACGCTCTACGCCGCGCGGGACCCGCAGGGCGTCCGCCCCCTGGTGCTCGGCCGGCTCGAGCGCGGGTGGGTCGTGGCCAGCGAGACGCCGGCGCTCGACATCGTCGGCGCGTCGTTCGTCCGCGAGATCGAGCCGGGCGAGTTCATCGCCATCGACGCCGACGGCCTGCGCAGCAGCCGCTTCGCCGCGGCCGACCGCGCCGGCTGCGTGTTCGAGTACGTCTACCTGGCCCGCCCCGACACCTCGATCGCCGGTCGCTCGGTGCACGCCGCCCGCGTTGCGATGGGCCGGCGGCTCGCGGTCGAGCACCCCGTCGAGGCCGACCTCGTCATCCCGGTCCCCGAGTCGGGCACGCCCGCCGCGGTCGGCTACGCGGCCGAGTCGGGCATCACGTTCGGGCAAGGGCTGACCAAGAACGCGTACGTCGGACGCACCTTCATCCAGCCGTCGCAGACGCTGCGCCAGCTGGGCATCCGGCTCAAGCTCAACCCGCTCAAGGAAGTCATCCGCGGCAAGCGCCTGGTGGTCGTCGACGACTCGATCGTGCGCGGCAACACCCAGCGCGCGCTCATCCGGATGCTCCGGGAGGCCGGCGCGGCCGAGGTGCACGTGCGGATCAGCTCGCCGCCGGTGAAGTGGCCGTGCTTCTACGGAATCGACTTCGCCTCCCGCGCGGAGCTCATCGCCAACGGCCTGGGCGTCGACGAGATCGCCGCGTCGCTGGGCGCCGACTCCCTCGGCTACATCTCCCCGGAGGGCATGGTCGCGGCCACCGAGCAGCCCGCGTCGCAGCTGTGCGCCGCGTGCTTCACAGGCCAGTACCCGATCGAGCTGCCGCCGGACGACCGGCTGGGCAAGTTCCTGCTCGAGCAGAACGAGCTGCCGCTGGGCGCACCCGAGGACGGTCTGCTCTCGATCGTGCCGAGCGCCGGTGGCGCGAGCGCCTTGGACCACCCGTGAGCGGCCCGCAGGTCACGTACGCCACCGCCGGCGTCGACACGGAGGCCGGGGACAAGGCCGTCGAGCTCATGAAGGATGCCGTGCGCGCGACGCACGGCCCGCAGGTGCTCGGTGGCGTCGGCGGCTTCGCCGGGCTGTACGACGCGAGCGCGCTGCTCCAGTACCGCAAGCCGCTCCTGGCCACCTCGACCGACGGCGTCGGCACCAAGGTCGCCATCGCGCAGGCGCTCGACATCCACGACACCATCGGGTTCGACCTGGTGGGCATGGTCGTCGACGACATCGTCGTGGTCGGCGCCAAGCCCTTGTTCATGACGGACTACATCGCCTGCGGGCGCGTGGTGCCCGAGCGGATCGCGGGCATCGTGCGCGGGATCGCGGCGGCGTGCTCCGTGGCCGGTACGGCGCTCGTCGGCGGCGAGACCGCGGAGCACCCCGGCCTGCTGGGCCCCGACGAGTACGACGTGGCCGGTGCCGCGACCGGCGTGGTCGAGGCCGACCGGCTGCTCGGGCCGGAGCGCGTGCGCGCGGGCGACGTGCTGCTGGCGCTGGGCTCGAGCGGGCTGCACTCCAACGGCTACTCGCTGGTGCGCAAGGTGGTCTCGGTGGCCGGCTGGTCGTTGGACCGCCACGTCGACGAGCTCGGTCGCACGCTCGGCGAGGAGCTCCTGGAGCCCACCCGTGTCTACGCGAGCGACTGCCTGGCCCTGGCCGAGCGCGCGGGCGTCGACGGACTGCACGCGTACAGCCACGTGACCGGCGGGGGCCTCGCGTCGAACGTCGCCCGCGTGCTGCCGCAGGGCCTCGTGGCCGACATCGACCGCGGCGGCTGGACGCTGCCGCCGGTGTTCTCGCTGGTGCAGCGCCTGGGCCAGGTCCCGTGGACCGACCTCGAGGGCACGCTGAACCTCGGCGCGGGCATGGTGGCGATCGTCGCGGCGGACGCCGTGGACGGCGTCCTGGCGCACGCCGCCGAGCTTGGCCTGCCCGCCTGGGAGCTGGGCACCGTGCGGCAGGCCGACCGGTCCACCGATGTGGTCGGGGCGCCCGGCTTCGTCGCGGGGACCAAGGGTGTGCACGGGGGAGCCGTCCAGCTGACGGGCTCGTACCGGGTCTGAGACTCGTTCCTCACCACCTGCGCAGACACGCACGCACCACCCCGAGGGATGGTGCGGTGCAGTGCCGCCCTACGCGTCAGCGCAGGTGGTGAGTACGGTCAGCGATCGTCGTCCGACCAGCGTCGGTAGTCGTCGCTGTCGTCGTCAGTGTCCGTGTCCACGACCGCACGGGGGCGGTTGTCGGTCACGACATCGTTGTGGCCGTGCGACGTGAGCTCCTGCTCGAGAGCTCGGTAGTTGGTCTCCGGGCTGAAGTACTTCAGCTCCCGGGCCACCTTCGTCTGCTTAGCCTTCTGACGGCCGCGCCCCATGGCATCGACCCCCTCTTACGTGGATGCGGGGCGGCTCCGTGCTGACACGTGCGGCCCCGGGGTGCTGAATCGTCTCTTCGTGGGGCAACGGTACATGCTCGTTCGGTATTCCGACCACTCGCCGCGGGCGACACGCGTCACGTCTGGCTCGCACCCACCCCCGGAGGCCGGCGCGTCAGCGGGTCGGATTCGGACCGGCGTCCAACTTCGATGCACACTTGATGCGCGCGTCGAGGTGTATGACCGTTTGGTCGGGTTTAGGGTGGTGGCACCTCGACCGGGTAAGCGTCGTCCGAGGGCTCGATGACACTGCATGAGAACTATATGAGAGTCGTGTGAAGGTTCGTTACCGGACCGTGTCCTGGAATGCGACATCTGCGGCTTTCGTTCATGCTAGTGGGAGATGTCCCGGTTTCGGCTCCTCAGGCTTCCGGTGGCACCACCGAAAGAGAACGTTTCACACCGCACCACCCGCACCTGAACTGGCCTGGCGCCGACGCCGTCGGAGTCGCAGGCCGCACGCTAGCCAGGAGGCAGCTGATGAACGCACATCCCACAGATTCCGAAGCGCTGCTCACGCCCTCTGAGGTCGCGACGCTGTTCCGGGTCGATCCGAAGACCGTCACCCGCTGGGCGAAGGCCGGGAAGCTGTCGTCGATCCGCACCCTGGGTGGTCACCGTCGTTACCGCGAGTCCGAGGTGCGCGACCTGCTCAACGGCATCCCGCAGCAGCGCCCGTCGGACGGCTGAACGACAGTCCCTGCCCGGCCGAGGCCCGTCGACCCTCCTCGACGTGCCCTCGGCTTTGAGTGCCGGGACCGCGCCGAGCACGACATCACAACTCCGAGCGTCGCGATGAAGCGCCGCTCGGAGTTGTCGTGCCTGCCGCTCTCTACGTGCTGCTGCGCCGGTTCGCCGCGATGATCAACGCGAGCAGCGCGGMGGTGCCGGCAACGACGCTGCCCAGGATCGTCAGCGCCCTCTTGCGTGCGTCGGGGTCGGCGTCCCCGCTCGTCGCGTCGGTCCACAGCTGGCGGCCGGACTCGACCGCACGCCCGGCCTGGGCCCGCGGGTCGAGCCGGGCGACCAGCTCGTCGACCGTCGAGGCCAGCTGCGCGCGCGTGACGGCGAGCTCCGCCTCGAGCGCGACCGTCTGCGGGCTGCTGAAGGGGACCGGGGGCTTCTTGTCCTTGGCGGGCGTCTCGACCTTGTCATCGCTCATGACTGGAATCCTGCCTTGACCGCGGTGATGTCGTTCTGCACGTTCTCGATGGCCAGCGCCGGCGTGGGCGGCGATCCCGCCTTGATGCGGTTGATGCCGATCAGCACGAGGATCGCGATGACCAGCAGCAGCACCGCGCAGACGATGAGTGCGGCGAGCCACAGCTCCAGCCAGATGTCGAGCACGATGACCGCGAGCGCGATGCCTGCGGCGATCAGGTAGAGCGCGAGCACGGCGCCGACGGCGACGAGGGCGGCGCCGATGCCCAGCTGCTGCGCGCGACCGGTGATCTCCGCCTTCGCGAGGTCGATCTCCGCGCGGACCAGGCGGGCGGCCTGCTCGCTCAGATCGGATACGAGTTGGCCCAGCGACTTCTCGTCACCCGGCGGTCCCGACTGCGTGGTCATGGGTACGACCTCTCGTCTGCGCGTACGTAGAGCACTCAGTCTGCTGGTCAGCGATCCGGCGCGCGAGGGGTGAGCGCCGGATCACCCCTGCGGGGTCAGTCAGCCCAGGGGTGCACCTGCTCCTCGGCCGGGTGCACCGGCTCGTGGATGCGCACCACGGAGACGACCGGAGGCGGGGGCAGTCGGCGCTTGGCCCAGGCCGCGACCCCGGCGCCGATCAGCAGGAGAGCGACGCCGATGATGAGCGCGGACAGCCACGGCTCGACCGCGTGGGCCAGGCCCAGTACCGCGGACGTGACGAGCAGGGCCAGCCCGAAGAAGGTGAGCAGGGCGGCCGCGCCGAACCCGATCGCGGACGGGCGCACCTCGATGGCGCGGGCACGGACGCTGCGGGCGACGGCGTCGATCTCCGTCTGGATCGCCTCGCGCACGTGGTCCTCGACCTGCTCGAACTTCTCCCGCGCGCGCTCCGCGAAGGGCTCGGTGAAGCGGTCGAAGAAGCTACGAGGTCGGTCTGAGCCGGACGGGCTGGCCATGGGTCCTCCTGTGGGGCGGCGGTCCGCCCAGACTAGGAGCAGAGTCGCTGGTGGCGAGGTTGCCGCGCGCGCCACCCGACACCGGACCGATCTGCCCGCCGCGCACCTGTTCGCCCCAGTTGGTGGTAGAACGGCCGTGGCGAACCGCCGGAGCGCAGAGGAGCTCGTGATGGCTGTAGTGGATGTCAATCAGCTGGGCCACGTGGACGTGGCGGTCATCCTGTTCGACGGGCTCGACGTGGGCGACGACGTGGCCGCGGCCCTGAGCGAGCTGCACAGCTCGGGCACCGTCCGCATCATCGACCTCGCCGAGGTGAGCAAGGCTGCCGACGGCAGCGTCACGCTCATCGAGCCGTCGGAGGGGGAGACGGGCACGGCGCTGGACTCGGTCGGGGACGACCCGCTCGATCTGCTGAGCGAGGCGGACCTGCTCGAGATCGGTGAGGGGCTCGACCCCGGGCAGACCGCGCTCGTCGTGGTGTGGGACAACGCGTGGGCCGTCAGGCTCGCGAGCGCGGTGCGCAGCTCGGGCGGCGAGGTCGTCGCGTTCGAGCGCATCCCGCGGGAGATCGTGCAGATCGCCATCGAGGCGCTGAATGAAGGAGCTGGTCAGTGATGCGTGGACGACGGATCGGACGCCCCGGGCTGGTCGGGACCATGGCGCGGACCGCCGTGATCGCCGGCACCGCGACGGCGGTGAGCGGCAACGTCTCCCGGCGGCAGGCGGGCCGGGCGCAGGACGCCGAGGACGCGCAGTACGCACAGGAGCAGGCCGCGGCCCAGCAGCAGCAGGCGGCCCAGGCCGCCGCCCAGCAGGCGGCGGCTCCTGCGGCGCCACAGAACGACATCATCACCCAGCTGACGCAGCTGGCTGATCTCAAGGCGGCCGGCGTGCTCGACGACGCCGAGTTCGCCGCGGCGAAGGCCAAGCTGCTCGGCTGAGGCCGCCCAAGCATCATGACGAAGCCCCGCTCCGGTTGATCCGGGCGGGGCTTCTGATGTGGCCACTGGCAGGGTCGAACTGCCGACCTTTCGATTTTCAGTCGAACGCTCTACCAACTGAGCTAAGTGGCCAGACGTACCGAGCGACCCCGACGGGACTTGAACCCGCGACCTCCGCCGTGACAGGGCGGCGCGCTAACCAACTGCGCTACGGGGCCTTGATGAAGCTGCAAGGCCTTACTGCTGTACTGCTCGTACCCCCAACGGGATTCGAACCCGTGCTACCGCCGTGAAAGGGCGGGGTCCTAGGCCGCTAGACGATGGGGGCTTGTCCAACGCGAACATCCAACCCCCAACGCCGAGGCGCCGGATGACCGGTGATGAGCATACGGGGTCATCGGCCCGATCTCCAAAGTGACTCGAGGTGGCGGCCGTCACGTGCTCGTGAGCAGGCAGGATGGTGCCCATGGTCGACATGTCGCTCGCCGAGTTCGAGGACGCCGTGCGCGATGCGCTCGACGAGATCCCCGACGAGCTGGCCGCGATGATGGACAACGTCGTGGTGCTGGTGGAGGACCGCTCGCCCGACGGGGAGCCCGAGCTGCTGGGGCTCTACGAGGGCACCCCGCTGACCGAGCGCGGCGACTTCTGGGCCGCCGGGTCCCTGCCGGACCGCATCACGATCTTCCGGCTGCCCACCCTGGCCATCTGCGACGACCGGGACGACGTCGTCGAGGAGGTCGCGGTCACGGTGGTGCACGAGATCGCGCACCACTTCGGCATCGACGACGAGCGGCTGCACGAGCTGGGCTGGGACTGACCGTGGGTCACGACCACTCGCACTCCACCGCGGCGCAGGCGCACCGCGGGCGGCTGCTCGCGGTGCTCGTCCTCACGCTCGTCGTGCTGGTGGTCGAGGTGGTGGGCGGGCTCGTCTCCGGGTCGTTCGCCCTGATCGCCGACGCCGGCCACATGCTCACCGACGCCGCCGGGGTGGGCCTGGCGCTCGGCGCGACGGCCCTCGCCGCCCGACCCGCGACGGCCACCCGCACCTTCGGGTGGCAGCGCGCCGAGATCCTCGCCGCGCTGGTGAACGGGCTGGTCATCGCGGTCGTCGGGATCGGCGTGATCGTCGGCGGGATCGCGCGCCTCGTGACGCCGAGGCCGGTCGAGGMGGGCCTGATGCTCGCGGTCGCCGTCGTCGGCCTCGTCGCCAACGCCGTCGGGCTGGCACTCCTGCGCCGGGGGCAGGCGGAGTCGCTCACCGTCCGGGGCGCCTACCTGGAGGTGCTGGGCGACCTGCTCGGCTCGGCGGCCGTCGTCGTCGCCGCGGTGGTCGTGCTGACCACCGGGTTCGAGCGGGCCGACGGGATCGCGTCGGTCGTCATCGGCCTCATGATCGTGCCGCGCGCGGTCGCCCTCCTGCGCGAGGTCGGTGCGGTGCTGCTGGAGGCGACGCCGCGCGGGGTCGACCTGGACGCGATCCGGTCGCACATCTGCGGCGTCCGCGGCGTGCTGGGGGTGCACGACCTGCACGCCTGGACGATCACCTCCGGAGTCCCCGTCCTGTCGGCGCACGTCGAGGTGCCCGACGAGCTCCTGTCCCGCGGTGAGGCTGGCAGGGTGCTCGACGACCTGCGCCGCTGCCTGGCAGGTCACTTCGACGTCGACCACTGCACGTTCCAGCTGGAGCCTCCGTCCACCACGGGCAGGGAGGACCACGCGCACGCGTAGGGTCGCTGCATGGTTGCTGTGGGGATCACTCTGCTGCCGCAGGAGCGCTGGGCGCCGGCTCGTCGCAGGTGGCAGCAGGCCGAGGAGTGGGGCTTCGACCACGCGTGGACGTACGACCACCTGGCCTGGCGGTCGCTGGTGGACGAGCCGTGGTTCGCGACCGTGCCGCTGCTCGCCGCCGCGGCCGCCGTCACCGAGCGGATCGGGCTGGGCACGTGGGTGGCGTCGCCGAACTTCCGCCACCCGGTGCCGTTCGCCAAGGACGTGATGGGTCTCGACGACGTCAGCGGCGGCCGGTTCCTGCTCGGGGTCGGCGCGGGCGGTGAGGGCTTCGACGCCTCCGTCACCGGCGACCCGCCCACCCGAGGGGAGCGCACCCGGAGGTTCGAGGAGTTCGTCGAGCTGCTCGACCAACTGTTGACGCAGCCCGTCACGTCTCACCAGGGGGAGTTCTACCGCGCCGACCAGGCCCGGATGATCCCCGGCACGATCGCGCAACCGCGCACTCCGTTCGTCGTCGCCGCCAACGGCCCCCGCGCCATGGCGCTCGCCGCGCGGTACGGGCAGGGGTGGGCCACGTACGGGCCGGCGTACGCCACCGAGGACGTGCCCGACGACCCCTCCGCCGCGCAGGAGCAGTGGTGGACCGGGCTCGCGACGATGCTCGAGCGGCTCGACGCCATCGAGGCGACCGCACGCGCGGTCCGTGAAGCACCGCTGAGGCGGTACCTGAGCCTGGACGGGGCACCGATCTTCTCGATGACGTCGCTGGACCTGGTGACCGAGGGGATCGAGCGCGCCGCGGGGCTGGGGTTCAGCGACGTGGTCGTGCACTGGCCGCGGGCGGACGGGATCTACGCCGGCAGCGAGTCGGTGCTCGAGGGTCTCGTGGAGCAGCTGCCGAGGCTCCAGGCGCTCTGACGCGCGGGTTCAGTGCGCCTGGCGGGCTTCCCAGGCGCTGGTGACCATGTCGAGCAGCGAGTGGCGCATCTGCCAGCCCAGGTCCCGGGTGGCCAGCTCGCCCGACGCGACGATGCGGGCCGGGTCGCCGGGGCGACGCGGGGCGGTGTCGGGCTCGAACGGGATGCCGGTGCCGTCGGCCATGGCGGTCATGATCTCGCGCACGGACACGCCGTCGCCCGACCCCAGGTTGTAGACGGGCTCGAGGGTGCGCCCGGCGGCGAGCGCCTGGGCGGCGGCCACGTGGGAGTCGGCGAGGTCGGCGACGTGGATGTAGTCGCGGACGCAGGTGCCGTCGGGCGTCGCGTAGTCGGTGCCGTTGATGCGCGGCGTGCGGCCCTCCGCCAGGGCGTTGAGCACCAGCGGGAAGAGGTTGTGCGGGCTGGTGTCGTAGAGGTCCGGGGTGGCCGAGCCGACGACGTTGAAGTAGCGCAGCGACGTGTGGCGCAGGCCGACGGCGGTGCCCTGGTCGCGTAGCAGCCACTCGCCGATGAGCTTGGACTCGCCGTACGGCGACTCCGGGTTGGTCGACGTGGCCTCGGTGACCAGGTCGACGTCCGGGGTGCCGTAGACGGCCGCCGACGACGAGAACACGATCGCGTCGACGCCCTGCGACGCCATCGCCTCGAGCAGGTGCGCCGTGCCGGTGACGTTCTGCTCGTACGTGTGCAGGGGGCGGTCGACCGAGACGCCGGCGTACTTGAACCCCGCCAGGTGCACGACGCCGACGACGCCGTGCTGCGACAGCGTGTCCGCCACGAGGTCCGTGTCGAGGATCGAGCCCTCGACCAGAGGAACGTCGTCGGGGACGAACGATCGGTGCCCGCTGGAGAGGTCGTCGAGGACCACCGTCTCCAGGCCGACCTGCCCGAACGCCCGCACCACGTGCGACCCGATGTACCCGGCACCCCCGGTGACCAGCCATGTCATGCGCCCGAGCGTACCGACGACGACGGCGAACGGCCGCACGCGCACCAGGTTCCGCGCCGGTGCATCCGTCGAGGCCCTCCGGGCCGAAGGGTCCCCAGAGGTGTTCACCATGCGCTCAGGTAGATGCTCAGTATGCTGAGCATTCCTGCGCAGGACCGGGACCAGGACAGGAGGGCTCGTGCAGTCAGAGCCGCAGGTGACGCTCCGGCCGGCCGACGCCGCCGACCTCGCGGAGGCGGTGGAGCGCGCGATGGCCGAGACGACGGTGGTTCTCCACGACTTCCTCGGCGCCCGCCTGCGCGCGGCGCAGGGCCGGTCAGACGTCGTGGGCCGCCTGTGGACCGACCTGGCGGGCGTCGTCGGCGGCAAGCTCATGCGGCCCCGGTTGGCGGTCGCGGCCTACCTGGGGCTCGGCGGCGCCGACGCGCGTGCGGTCGCACCAGTGGCAGCGGCGATCGAGGTGCTGCACACGGCGATGCTCGTGCACGACGACCTGCTCGACCACGACGAGGTGCGGCGGGGTCGGCCCAACGTCGCGGGTGCCACGCGTGCCCGGCTGGCCGTGGACGGGCTCGACGACCGGGCTGTGGCGGACCAGGTGCTCGCGGCAGGTGTCCTCGCGGGGGACCTGGCGATCGCCTCGGCGTTCTCGCTGGTGGCCGACGCCCCGGCGGAGCCCGCCGCGCTGCTGCGCGTGGTGGGGCTGTTGGGCCAGGGCATCGAGACCACCGTCGTCGGCGAGCTGCTCGACATCACGGCGTCGCTCAGCTCTCCGGGGGACGTGGACGCGCTCGCGGTGGCCGAGCTGAAGACAGCCGCGTACTCCGGCGCGCTGCCCCTGGTGGTCGGCGCGGTGCTCGCCGGTGCCGACGAGGAGCGGGTCGCGCAGCTCAGGGCGGTCGGCCTGGCCCTCGGCGTCGCGTTCCAGCTGACCGACGACGAGCTCGGGGTGTTCGGCGACCCCGAGGTCACCGGCAAGTCCGTGCTCTCCGACCTGCGGGAGGGCAAGCGCACGGAGCTGCTGCGCCGGGCGTACTGGCTGGCCGATGCAGCGGGGTGTGCCGTGCTGGACGCGCAGGTGGGGCGACCCGACCTCGATGACGCGGGTGCGGCGGCAGTGCGGCAGGTGATGGTGTCGAGCGGCGCGCTGGACGAGGTGCGGGAGCTGACGCGGCGGACCGGCCAGTGCGCGCGCGAGCTGGCGCTCGGCGGGTTGCCGGAGCCTCTGGGGGGCTACCTTGTGGGCGTGGTCGACGACCTCGTGGGACGGGGTCACTGAGTGGCGGGGGACACCATGGCGCAGGCGCGATCCGCGCGTGACCGGGCGCTGCGCCTCTACGACTCGACGGCCGCCCGGACCAGCGCCGGCGTGCTGGCCGCCTACTCCACGTCCTTCGGACTGGGGACGCGCCTGCTCGGGCGGCGGGCGCAGCAGGACATCCGTGCCGTCTACGCGCTCGTGCGGCTGGCCGACGAGGTGGTGGACACCTACCGCGGCGACGACGCGGGCGCCGAGCTGGACGAGCTCGAGGAGCAGACCGCGCGCGCGCTCCGCACCGGGTACTCCACCAACCTCGTGGTGCACGCGTTCGCCCGGACCGCCCGTCGGGTGGGGATCACCGCCTCCGAGACGGCGCCGTTCTTCGCGTCCATGCGGGCCGACCTCACGGTGCACGAGCACGATCGCGCCAGCTACGAGACCTACGTCTTCGGGTCGGCCGAGGTGGTGGGGCTCATGTGCGTCCGGGCGTTCCTCAACGAGGACCGGCGCCCCGACGAGCCCGTCCGGGAGCCCGACGAGACGCAGGTGGCCGGCGCGCGGGCGCTCGGTGCGGCGTTCCAGAAGATCAACTTCCTGCGCGACCTGGGTGCGGACAGCGAGGAGCTGGGCCGGACGTACTTCCCGGGCACGACACCGGGCCACCTCGACGCGGCGCAGCTGCAGGCGATCCTCGAGGAGATCAACGCCGACGTCGCCACCGCGCGCGCGGCCGTCCCCACGCTCCCGCGGCGCGCGCGGTACGCCGTCGGGGCGACGCTGGCCCTGTACCAGCGGCTGCTCGACGAGATCGCGACGCGGCCGCCGGAGTCGCTGCTGGTCGGGCGCGTGCGCCTGCCGACGCCCGTCAAGCTGCTGGTGGTCGGCGAGTCCGTGCTGTCGGAGGCGCGGGCGGGTCGCGCGGTCGACGCATGAGCTCTCGCGGGCATCGACCCGGCCCCGGCCGCGTCGTGGTGATCGGCGGCGGCATCGCCGGCCTGACCACGGCCGCGCTGCTGGCGCGCGGGGGCGCCCAGGTGACGCTCCTGGAGCGTCACGACCAGCTCGGCGGGCGCGCCGGCACGCTGTCGATCGACGGGTTCCGGTTCGACACGGGCCCGTCCTGGTACTTCATGCCCGAGGTCTTCGAGCACGCGTTCGCGCTGCTGGGCGAGCGGATCGAGGACCACGTCGAGCTGGAGCGGCTGGACCCGGCGTACCGGCTGTTCCCGGAGGGGGCCGAGCCCTTTGACGTCGTGGCGGACCCGGAGGCCAACTGGGCCACCTTCGACGCGCGCGAGCCCGGTGCGGGTGATGCGATGCGGCGGTACGCCGAGCAGTCCACGCAGGCGTACCGGACGGCCCTCGACTCGTTCCTCTACACGACGTTCGCGCGACCGGACCGGCTGCTGTCCGCGGAGACCCTCCGGCAGTCGGGGACGCTGGCGGGGCTGCTGACCGGGACGCTCGCCGACAAGGTCGCCGCGACCGTGACCGACCCGGTGCTCCGGCAGGTCCTGGGTTATCACGCCGTGTTCCTCGGGTCCTCGCCGTACCGGGTTCCGGCGCTGTACTCGCTCATGAGCCACCTCGACCTGATCGACGGCGTACGTTTTCCCCGCGGCGGGATGTACACGGTGATCGAGGCGCTCGAGCGGATCGCCCGCAAGGAGGGCGTCGAGGTGCGCACGGGGGCCGACGTCGTCGCGATCGACATCGATGACGCACCGCGGTCGACGAAGCATCCGCGCAGGTCAGGCACCGCCCGCGGGGTCCGGCTGGCCGACGGCTCGCGGGTGCCCGCGGACGTCGTCGTCTCCGCCGCGGACCGCCACCACACGGAGACCGCGCTGCTGGGCCGGCACCGGGACCTGCCCGAGGAGTGGTGGGAGGACCKGGGGCCGGGCATCTCGGCTCTGCTGGTCATGGCCGGCGTGCGCGGCGAGCTGCCGGAGCTGGCGCACCACTCGCTCTTCTTCACGCGCGACTGGCCGACGAACTTCGAGGACATCCTCGGGACGGGACGGTCGACCCCGCCCGAGGGGCTGCGGGTGCCCGAGGTCGCGTCGATGTACGTCTCGCGGACCACGGCGAGCGACCCGTCGGCGGCGCCGCCCGGGCACGAGAACCTGTTCGTGCTGGTCCCGTTCCCGGCCGACCCGTCGCTGAGCGGGGACGCGCTCGAGCGGCACGCCGACCGGTACCTGGACCAGATCGGCGGCTGGGCGGGCGTGCCGGACCTGCGCGGCCGCGTGGTGACCCGAAGGGTGGTCGGCCCGGCGGACTTCGCGCGCGACTTCTCCTCGTGGCGCGGCACGGCGCTCGGGATGGAGCACACGCTGCGGCAGAGCGCGATGTTCCGGCCGGGCGACGCCTCCGCGCGCGTCCCGAACGTGCTGCACGTCGGGGGTGGCACCATCCCCGGTGTGGGACTGCCGATGTGCCTGATCAGCGCCGAGCTCGTGGTCAAGCGGATGCTGGGGGAGACGTCGTCGCGCCCGCTGCCCGCGCCGCTGCGGCCGGGGTTCCTGGCCGCCGCGCTGCCGCGTGGGGTGTGGACCGAGCAGGTCGGATGAGCGTCCTGTACCTCGGCGCCCTGCTCGTGTCGCTGGGCGGGCTCGCGCTGCTGGACCGCCGGTTCCGCCTCGCCTTCTGGTCCGACCCCCGCCGGGCCGCCCTGACCGTCGGGATCGGCGTGGTCGGCTTCCTCGCGTGGGACGGCATCGGCCTGCTGCTCGGGATCTTCGCCCGCGGCGACTCGCCCCACATGACCGGCCTGCTGCTGGCGCCCGAGCTGCCGGTGGAGGAGGCGTTCTTCCTGGCGCTGCTCTGCTACACGGCCCTGCTGGCGTGGCGCGCGGTCGACCGCTTGCGCGGGGGCGACGCATGACGAACATCGTCCTCAACGTCGTGGTCCTGGCGGTGCTCGCTGCGGTGTCGTTCCCGGTCCTGCGCCGGATGCGGGCGATCCCGCTCGTCGCGACCGCGGTGCTCCTGTGCGTGCTGACCGCGGTCTTCGACACGATCATGATCGCCGCCGACCTGTACGTGTTCGACCCCGACAAGATCCTTGGCATCCGCATCTGGGGCGCGCCGCTCGAGGACTTCGCGTACGCGATCGCGGCGGCCATCGGCATGCCGGTCCTCTGGGTCGTGCTGGGGCGTCGGCGGGACGAGCCGTGAGGGAGGTCCTCGCGGCCTCGCGCCCGTTCTCGTGGATCAACACCGCGTACCCGTTCGCGGCCGGCTACCTGCTTGCGACGGGCGGCCGGATCGACGCGACGTTCGTCGTCGGCACCCTGTTCTTCCTGGGCCCCTACAACCTGCTGATGTACGGCATCAACGACGTTTTCGACTACGCCTCCGACCTGCGCAACCCCCGCAAGGGCGGCATCGAGGGCGGCCTCGTGGAGCCGGCCCGCGCGCGACAGGTGCACCGCCGGATCCTGTGGGCGTGCGTCGTCACCACGGTGCCGTTCGTCGTCTACCTGCTGCTGGTCGGCGACGCCGCCGCGAACGCGACCCTGGCGCTGGTGCTCTTCCTCGTCGTCGCCTATTCCGCGCCCGCGCTCCGGTTCAAGGAGCGGCCGGTGCTGGACTCCCTGACGTCCGCGATGCACTTCGTCGGCCCCCTGCTGTACGCGTTGGTGCTGGTCGGCGCCGACCTGGGAGCGACGACCACGTGGCCGGTGCTCGTCGCGTTCGTGCTGTGGGGGATGGCGTCGCACGCGTTCGGGGCGGTGCAGGACGTGCGCGCCGACCGCGAGGGCGGCATCGCGTCGGTGGCGACCGCGCTGGGCGCGCACCGGACGGTCGTCGCGTCGACGGTGCTCTACGTGCTGGCCGCGGCCGTGCTGCTCGTGGTCCCGTGGCCCGGGTCGCTCGCGGCGGTGCTGCCCATCCCGTACGCCGTCAACGCGGCGCAGTTCTGGTCCGTGCGCGACGGGGACTGCGAGCGCGCCAACGCCGGCTGGCGCCGGTTCCTCTGGCTCAACCTGGTCACCGGGTTCCTGGTGACGATGCTGCTGATCGTCATCGCGCGGACGACGTGACCGCTCGGGTCGCTCCGGCGTACTCAAGCTCGAGCACGTCGACGTGTCCGCGCGAGCACACCGCACCGACCATCYGCCCGGTGAACCCGCCGGCGACCTCGCTCGACAGATAGCGGCCGTCGAGTCGACCTAGCTCGGCGCGCTCTCCCGACCGCTCGACGGAGGCGATGAGCACGTCGGGTCCGCCGGCACCATCGGCGCCGGGATCGGCCCGCAGCTCGAGCACGACGCCGCCGGGATCGTCGCCGGGCTCGCCGTGCCACTCCCCGACCGGAGTCGTCACGGTCCCGATCCGCGCCACGGCACGCACCCGACCGCCGTCGACCTCCAGGGTGAGCGCGTGCCGAGGGTCGATGCGCACCTCCAGACCGCCGCCACCGCCGGTCGCGTCGATCCGCGCCCTGACTGTCATGTCGCGATGCTCCTGGCGCCGTCCCACGAACGTCCGAGCGTCCTCGTCGCCGGTCGACTCGGCCGGCGACGAGAGCCGCCATCGGCCTTCGGCCCGGCGCAGGACCTCGTCGGGGAAGACTGCGGCTCCGACCCAGTCAGCCGGGAGCTCCGGCACCGTCGCGTCGAGCCGCTGTGACCAACCGGCGGTCTCCGGTGGCTCGAGCGGCTCGCCTACCCGCGGCCAGCCGTTCACCCAGTCGACGTTCGCGGCGAAGGTCTCCCGTCCGAGCACGTGCCAGCCCGGGAACCGCCCCGCGGGCCGCACCCCGAGGTGCACGAGGGCCCACGAGCCGTCGGACCGTTCCACGAGGTCGCCGTGCCCGGTGCTCTGCACCGGCCGGTTCGTTCCACGAGCCGTCAGCACGGGGTTCTCGCCGAACGGCTCGAACGGCCCCGTGGGGGCCGCCCCGCGGGCGACCGACACTGCGTGCCCGAGACCGGTGCCCCCTTCGGCGAGGACGAGGTACCACGTGTCGCCGACGCGGTACAGGTGCGGTCCCTCCGGGTCCCGGCCGCCGGTGCCACTCCAGAGCCGCCGGGGCTCGGTCAGCAGGCGCCCGGAGTCGAGGTCGACCTCGGCTTGCACGATTCCGCCGTCGGACCAGGTCAGGTAGCAGGTTCCGAGATCGTCCCAGGCCAGGTCGGGGTCGATGCCACCGGCCTCTTCGATGCGCACGGGGGCCGACCACGGGCCGGCAGGGTCGGCCGCGCTCACCACGAGGTGGCCGGGGCCGTCGTCCACGTTCGTCGTCACGAGCCAGAACCGGCCGTCGTGGTGCCGGAGCGTGGGCGCGTAGATCCCGCCCGACGGACCGACCCGCGCGAGTGCGAGCTGGTCCGGACGGTCGAGCGCGTGCCCGACGAGCGTCCAGTCGACGAGGTCGACGGAACGGAACAAGGGAACGCCGGGGGCGTACTCGAAGCTCGAGCACGCGAGGTAGAACGCCTCGCCCACCCGGCAGACACTGGGGTCAGGGTGGAACCCGGCGATGACCGGACGGGTCGGCACGCGGGCCGCAGACATCATGCGAGCGTCACGGCCCAGGCGGCTCCGGCGTCCTCGCGCACGACGAGGTAGCCGCCGGCTGTCACCGGAACTCCTGCGTCGGTGCGGCCGCCGCCGACCAGGTCGAGGCCTGGCCCGGCCACACGCGCCGGGACGTCGCCGTGGTTGAGCACGAACAGGTAGTCGTAGTCCCGCCCGCGCCGGCGCACGACCTCGACGTCGCCCGGTCGGTCCGGCACCACGGGCGTCACCCCGGCCCCGGACGCGACCTCCTCGAGCAGGGCGCGCGTCGCCGCAAGGTCCAGGTGGGTCGAGACGTAGGTGACAGTCCCCGCCCCGCGCTGCACCCGCGTGAGCGCCGGCTGCCCGTCGAGGTCGCCGCCGCGGTACCGGCGCAGCACCGTGGCGTCGACGGGCTGCACGAGCTCCGACCACACCGACCCCGTCGAGCCGTCGTCCAGCGTCACGGTCTCGCCGGGGGCCAGCGGCGCGATGTGCTCGACGCGAAGACCGACCAGCTCGCGCAGCCGGCCGGGGTAGCCGCCGGTGACGACGTGCAGGTTCTCGTCCGCGATCCCGGTGAACGGCCAGACCACGAGGTGGCCGCCGCCCGCGACGAACTCCTCGGCCGAGCGGACGGCGTCGTCGTCGAGCGCGAACATGCTCGGGACCAGCAGCACCTGGTACCGGGACAGGTCGGACCCGGGCCGCGTGAAGTCGACCTGCAGCCCCGCGTGCCACGCCGCGCGGTGCACGGAGCGCACGGCGTCGGAGTAACTCAGGTGGTCCGATGGCAGGCTGCGGTTCTCCAGTGCCCACCAACCCTCGGCGTGCCACCAGACCGCGATCCCGCTGTCGACCAGGCGTCCGTCGGCGGGCGGGCTCAGCACCTCGGCGATCGAGTCGAGGACCGAGCCGAGCTCGCACACGGCCCGGAACGTCGCGGAGTCGGCACCTGCGTGCGGCACCATCGCGCCGTGCCAGGCCTCCGAGCCGGCCGCCGACGCGCGCCACTGGAAGAAGAGCGACGACTGAGCCCCGCGCGCCACGTAGCCGAGCGAGTTGCGCACCGCTCGAGCCGGGTCCTTGAACGCGATCCGCCCGTCGGTCGAGATCGAGCTCATCGACTGCTCCATGAGCAGCCAGGGTCCTCCGTCGGCCCACGACCGCGTGAGGTCTGAGCCGTAGGCGACGTGCGCCTCACCATCGGGACCCGTCGTGTCGAGGTAGTGGTCGACGGACGGCAACTCGAGCTCGGCGGACCAGCTCCACTGCTCGAGGTGGTTCCAGGTGGGGAGCATGAAGTTCGTCGTGATGGGGGCTGAGGAACCGGTGGCGCGGATCTCCGCACTCTGCTCGCGGTACGCGTCGAGCATCTCGTCGGAGAAGAAGCGGCGGAAGTCGACGGCCTGGGTCGGATTGTGCAGGTACTGGGTCGCGCGGGGCGGCAGGACGTCGTCCCACGACTCGTAGTGCTGGCTCCAGAAGGTCGTCCACCACGCCTCGTTCAGCGCGTCGAGCGTTCCGTACCGCGCCTGCAACCACGACCGGAACGCCGCGGCGACGTGGTCGCACCAGCAGTACGTGCCGTACTCGTTGTGCACGTGCCACGCCTTCAGCGCTGGGTGCGCGCCGTACCGGCGGGCCAGGACGCCGGCGATCGATCGGGAGCGCTCGCGGTAGGCGGGCGCGCACACGCAGTAGGTGTCTCGGCTGCCGTGGGACAGCCGCGTCCCGTCGGCCAGGACGGGCAGCGCGTCCGGGTGGGCCGCGCTGAACCAGGGCGGCGGGGAGGCCGTCGGGGTCGCGAGCACGACGCCGATCCCGCCCGCGTGCAGCGTCTCGACGACGTCGTCGAGCCAGCCCAGCTCGTAGCGGCCTTCCTCTGGCTCGAGCAGCGCCCAGGAGAAGACACCGATCGTCGCGATGTTCACGCCGGCGCGCTGCATGAGCTCGACGTCCTGCGCCCAGACCTCGCGCGGCCACTGCTCGGGGTTGTAGTCGCCGCCGAACCAGAACCGGTCGGGGACGAACGGCGTGCGGGTCATCGGTGTCTCCTGCTGCGGGGTCATCGACCGTCGGGACCGAGCCACACGCGCTGGTCCGGGACCAGCGTGGCGAGCTCGTCCCACAGGTCGGCGGGTACGGGGTGTCGCGCCCAGGCGAGCGCGTCGTCGATCTGCTGCGGCCGGGTCGCCCCGACGATCGTCGACGCGACGCGCGGGTCGCGCGTGGAGAGCTGCAGCGCCGCAGCGGGCACCGGGACACCGTGCCGGGCGCACGCCGCGGCGATCGCCGTGAGCGCCGCGAGGTGGTCGGGAGTCGCCGGCCGGTACGCGTACGTCAGGGGGACGCCGGGCCGCGGCTCCCGGGCGAGGATCCCGCCGCCGAAGGGCGCGGCGTTGAAGACCGCCACCCCGTGCTCGACGGCCGCGTCGAGCAGGGCGTCGGCGGACCTGTCGAGCAGGGTGAGCCGGTTGTGTGTGACGAGGGCATCGAAGACGCCGAGCCGCACGAAGCGCTCCATCATGGCCGCGGGTCCGCCGGCGACGCCGACGAGCCCGACGACGCCCTCGTCCCGCAGCGCGAGCAGCGCCTCCAGCGGTCCGCCCGGTGCCGTCGCCGCCGCGAACGTGATGCGTTCGGGGTCGTGCAGGTGCACCAGCGGCAGGCGGTCGAGCCCCAGCCGCTCCAGGCTCTCCTCGACCGAGCGTCGGACGCCGTCGCCGGAGAAGTCGTCGACCCCATCGGCCGGGTCCACCTTCGTCGCGACGAGATGCCCCGCCGGGACGCCGCCGAGCGACCGCAGCACGGACCCGATCCGCTCCTCCGAGCGGCCGTAGCCGTTACTCGTGTCGAGCACCGCGAGCGGACCCGTCAGCGCCGCGGTGATCGTGGCCGCCGCTGTCTCGTCGTCGACGCGGTCGCTGCCGAGCGCCGAGGCGCCGACGGTCAGAACGCTGACCTCTACGTCCAGGCCGACCGCGCGGCGCGCGGCCGGGTCAGGAGAGCTCATCCCTTGAGCCCGCCGCTGATCAGGTCGAGGCGCCAGAACCGCTGGAGGAAGAGCAGGAGCGCGACGAGCGGGATGATCGACACGGCCGCGCCGATGATCGCGACGCTGTACAGCGCCGGTTCTCCGGACCCCTTGGACAGCAGCGTGTAGAGCCCGACCGTGATCGGGTACTTGCTCTGGTCCGACAGCATGATGAACGGCAGCAGGAAGTTGTTCCAGATGCCGACGAACTGCAGCATGAAGACGGTCACCATGCCGGGGATCATCATCGGCACGCCGATGCTCGTGAAGATCCGGGCCTCGCCGGCGCCGTCGAGCCGGGCGGCCTCGATGGTCTCGACCGGTACGGACGCCGCCGCGAACACCCGGCAGAGGTAGATGCCGAACGGCGAGACGATCACCGGCAGCAGGACGGACAGGTACGACCCGGCGAAACCGATCTGCGACATCAGCAGGTACTGCGGGATCGCGAGCGTGATGCCGGG
Source organism: Cellulomonas sp. P1_C4 (assembly GCF_056406355.1). NCBI lineage: Bacteria > Bacillati > Actinomycetota > Actinomycetes > Micrococcales > Cellulomonadaceae > Cellulomonas > Cellulomonas sp. P1_C4. The sequence continues at coordinate 210,504 of NZ_JBFUAI010000001.1, forward strand.
GATGAGGACTCCGGCGAGGATCGCGTAGAACACGAGGTCGCGGCCGCGGAACTGGTACTTCGCCAGGCCGTAGCCCGCCATCGCCGAGACGATGACGGAGAGCACGGCGCCCACTCCTGCATACAGGAGGCTGTTGAGGGCCCAGGTCGTGTACTGCCCGCCGCCGTACGCGAACAGGTCGTGGAGGTTGTCGATCAGCCCCGTGCCGGGGGCGAACGTGAAGGTCGTGAAGAGCTCCGAGCGCGACTTCGTCGAGGCGACGAGCACCCAGGCGACCGGCACGAGGCAGTACAGCGCCCCGACGAGGATGACCGCGGTCGGAATCGCCTTCGACAGCAACGGGGTGCGCACCGTGTCGTGCGCGAGGGTCGGGCGGGCCATCAGTTCTCTCCTCCGAACGCGCGCTTCTGCGTGAGCCGCAGGAGGATCACGGACAGGGCAACGGTGCACACCGCGAGGAACACCGAGCTCGCGGCGGCGCGAGGCAGGTCGTCGCGGATGAACGCGTCGCGGTAGATCGTCATGAGCGGCACCCAGGTCTGGGAGATCGCGCTCGTCATGGGTCGAAGGGTGGTCGGTTCGCCGTAGACCTGGAGCGTGCCGATGAGCGCGAACAGACCGGTCAGGACAAGGGCCGGAGTCACCAGCGGCACCTTGACCCGCCAGGCGATCTGCCACTCGTTGGCGCCGTCGATGCGAGCCGCGTCGTAGAGCTCGCCCGGGATCCCGCGCAACGAGGTGTAGATGATGATCATGTTGAACCCGACGCCGCCCCAGATCGCGATGTTGGCGACGGAGCCGAAGATCCAGGGGTTCTCCAGGAACGGGATCGTGCCCCAGCCCAGCTTCTCGGTGATGTACGAGAACGGGCTGGTCAGGGGCAGGTACATGAAGCCCCACATGAGGGTCGCGACGACCCCGGGCACGGCGTACGGGATGAAGATCGACGTGCGGGAGAACCGCTTGGCCTTCGTCGCGCCGAGGTCGAGCAGGAGCGCGAACAGGAGGGCCAGGCCGAGGGTGAGCGGGATCGCGATGGCGCCGTAGATCGCGAGCCGGCCGAAGCCGGCGAGGAACTCGGGGTCGGTGATCGCCGAGACGTAGTTCCCGAGCCCGATGAACACCTCCTTGCGCTTGCCGAACGCGCCGCCCGAGACCAGCCGCAGCCCTCGGAAGCTGAGGTAGATCGAGTAGAGCATCGGCACGAGCAGGAACGCGATGTACAGCACGACCGCCGGCGCGACGAACACGTAGGGGGCGATCGGCGAGCGGCGGAGCTTCTTGGGCGTGGTGACACCTGTCGACGTCGTCGTCGGCGTCGTGGTGGTGGTCGTCATGTCACTCTCCATCGGGAGGCCCGGCCGCGGCGCACGTGACGCCGCGGCCGGGACGTCCTCACTCGCTGACGTCGAACCCGGTCTTCTTCATGTCGTCCACGACGACCTTCTGGGTTGCCGTGAGGGCGTCGCTCAGCGGCGTCCCGTCCTGCACGGCCTTGGCCATCGCGTCCTGGAACGCCGACTGGGCGACGTTGACGTTCGGGCCCCACGAGATGTTCGGGATCGTGTTGCCGGCGATCGTCGACGCGAGCTGCCAGAAGTCGGTCTGCTGCGGCATGAGCAGCGGCGGCTCCGACGTCTCCGCCTTCGTCTGGCCCAGAGTCGAGGCCGGGTACTGGCCCGTCTCGAGCTGGATCCCGGCACCCTCGTCGCTGGAGTTGATCCAGGCCGCGAACTCCGCAGCCTCCTTCGGGTGCTTCGACGACGTCGTCACGACGACGGCCGAGCCGCCCTGGTATGCGACCGCGCTGTCACCGGGCGTCCACTGCGGCAGCGGTGCCATCGCCCACTGGCCGGCCATGGACTCGGCCACGCCGTAGATCACGCCGGGGGCCCACAGCGCGGACGGCCACGAGAGCACCTGCCCGGCGTTGACCTCCTGGTTCCACTGCGGCGTCAGCAGGTCCTCGACCTTGATGAGGTCGTTGTCGATGAGGTCCTGCCAGTAGTCGGCGACCTCCTTCGACGCCTCGTCGTCGATGCCGACGGTCCACTTGTCGCCGTCGACCGTCCACCACTTCGCGCCGGCCTGCTGCGCCATCCCGGCGAAGAAGCCGAACTCCGTGGTGTTGAACGTGGCGAGGTACGTCGTCGGGTCGGCCTGGCGGACCGCCTGCGCCGCGGTCTTGAACTCGGCCCACGTGGTGGGCACCGGGACGCCGAGCTCGTCGAGCCGCGCCTGGTTGTAGATGAACGCCATGGGGCCGACGTCCTGCGGGACGCCGTAGATCGCGTCGTTGAAGGTCGTCAGGCCCCAGGTCGCGTCCGTGAAGCTCGACTTGAGGTCATCGTCGACGTACTCGGTGATGTCGGCGGCCACGTCCCCGACGATCATCGCCGGGAGCGTCTGGTACTCGACGACGGACACGTCCGGGGCATTGCCGGCCCGGGTCGCGGTGAGCAGCTTGGCGGAGGAGTCCGTGCCGCCACCGGCGTCGGTGTGCTTGACCTGGATGTCGGGGTGGGCCTTGTTCCACGCCTCGACCATCGGGTCCTGGGCCGTGCCCCACGCCCAGTACTGGAGCGTGACGGGGCCGCTACTGGTGGAGTCGTCGTCGGAGCCCGAGTCGCCGCCGGAGCAGCCGACGAGCAGTGCACCCACGGCGATCAGGGCGCCTGCGGCGGTGATCACTCTCGAACGCATGTTTCACATCTCCCTTGACGTGGTACTTGGGTCGGGGTGCGGTGCCCCGTCAAAGCGAAGCGCTTCGATGACTGATGGGCGCCATCGTGTGCCCGGTCGGATGCGCCTGTCAACCGTCTTGCCGGAATTGTTATCCGCCGAAGATCGACGTCGTCGTCGGGAGCGGACGCCGAATTCGAAGCGCTTCGACATCAGATTTCGAAGCGCTTCGACGTCCGGCCGTGGCGTGGGGGATGTGCCCGTTAAGGCGTCAGGACGGGGGCGTGACGGTGCCGCGCTGCTCCAGCGTCGGCGAGACCAGCCGGGTCTCGCCCGGGCTCTCCTGGCGCAGCCGGGCCATCGCCATCTCGACCGCGATCCGTCCGATGTCGTGGCCGGGGACCGTGATCGAATCGACCGGGTGGCGCAGCGTCTCGGCAATGTTCGCCGCGCTGATGGCCACGAGCGACATGGCGTCGGGCACCGGTCGGCCGGCCCGCTCGAGCGCGTCGACGACGCCGGCGAGGGCGGCCTCGTTGTGCACGACGAGACCCGTCACCTCGGGATGCTCGGCGAGCAGCTGGTCCACCACCGCGACACCGCCGGCATAGCTCGGCTCGCAGGGCAGGACGTGCAGCTCGACGTTGCTGTGCGTCGCCTGGTCGACCACCCCGTCGCGCATGCGGACCGCGTAGTTCGCGCGGCGCTCGAACCGCTCACGGGACGCGCCGATGAGCGCGAGCCGCTTGTGACCTGCATCGATGAGCGTCCGGGTGGCCAGGCGGCCGGCCGCCGCGAAGTCGAGGTCGACGCAGGCCAGGCCCGAGGTGTCGTCCGGGACGCCGATGAGGACCGCGGGGAGGTCCATGGCGCGCAGCGACGGCAGCCGGGCGTCCTGGGACTCGACGTCCATGACGATCACGGCGTCCGCGAGTGATCGCGCGGCCACCCGGTCGATCTCCTGGATGTCCTCCTGGGTGAGCAGCAGGACGTCGTGGTCGAACGTCCGGGCCGCGGTGACCACCCCGGCGACGAACTCCATGATGATCGCGACGTTGATCCCCGGCCGGAACGGCACCATGAGCGCGATGACGTTGCTCCGCGCCGACGCCAGGGCCTGCGCCCCGGCGTGCGGGTGGAACGCCAGGTCGCGAATCGCGCGCTCGACCCGCTCGCGGGTGGGCTGCGAGATCGGCCGCTTGCCGCTGATCACGTAGCTCACGGTCGACAGGGAGACCCCCGCCGCGCGGGCCACATCGCCGATGGTCGCCATGGCGCAAGATTAGCGGCATGCGGGGCCGGACGGTTCCCGAATGGTCGGACGCGGAGCCCGCCGTGCATTGTGGCGACCGGTCTGCCTTCCTGTCGTGGCCGCCTCTAGGCATGGCCCCCGCGGTGCCGTACGCTCCATCAGGCGAAGCGCTTCGACGATCTGCATACGACCCGACAGCCCGTCCCGACGAGGGGGCGGCGCGGGCACGCGGTCGGACTGGAGCAGGACCGAGAGGACGACGATGAAGTTCACCGACGGCTACTGGCAGACGCTCCCCGGCACCAGCGTGCTGCATCCTCGCGACGTCGCGGACGTCGTCGTCGGTGACGCTGACGTCCGGGTGTACGCGGCCACGGCACCGCAGCGGCGCCGCGGCGACTCGCTCAACCGCCCGCTCGTCTCCGTCGCGTTCGACAGCCCGATGGACGACGTGATCCGGGTGCGCATCGAGCACTTCAGCGGCGGCGTGGACCGCGGCCCGCACTTCGAGGTGGCGGTCGGCGCCGGGGACGTGAAGATCGTCGGCCCGGACGACGGGTTCGTCACTCTCCGGAGCGGGGAGCTGAGCGCGCGGATCGCCACGACCGGACCCTGGGACGTGCGGTTCGAGGCGGGCGGCCGGCTGTTGACGTCGTCGACCCCGCGCTCCGTGGGGATCGTCACGGACGCCGCGGGCGACGCGTACGTGCACGAGCAGCTCAGCCTGGGCGTCCGCGAGCATGTCTACGGGCTCGGCGAGCGGTTCGGCGCGTTCGTCAAGAACGGCCAGTCCGTCGACATCTGGAACGCAGACGGAGGCACGTCCTCCGAGCAGGCGTACAAGAACGTCCCGTTCTACCTGTCCGACGCCGGGTACGGCGTGTTCGTCGACCACCCCGGCCGGGTGTCGTTCGAGGTGGGCTCCGAGGTGGTCAGCCGGACGCAGTTCTCGGTCCCCGGTGAGTCTCTGCAGTACTACGTCATCTACGGCCCGACGCCCAAGGATGTGCTGCGCCGGTACACCGCACTGACCGGCCGCCCGGCCCAGGTCCCCGCCTGGTCGTACGGCCTCTGGCTCTCGACGTCGTTCACCACGAGCTATGACGAGGCGACCGTGACCTCGTTCGTCGACGGCATGGCCGAGCGTGACCTGCCGCTGAGCGTCTTCCACTTCGACTGCTTCTGGATGCGCGCATTCCACTGGACCGACTTCACCTGGGATCCCGCGACGTTCCCGGACCCGGAGGGCATGCTCGCGCGGCTCAAGGCCAAGGGCCTGAAGATCTGCGTCTGGATCAACCCCTACATCGCGCAGCGCTCCGCCCTCTTCGAGGAGGGCCGCGCGGGCGGGTTCCTGGTGACCCGCGCCGACGGCTCGATCTGGCAGACGGACCTCTGGCAGGCCGGCATGGGGCTGGTCGACTTCACCAATCCGGACGCGGTCGCCTGGTACCAGGCGCGCCTGCGCCGGCTGGTCGGGCAGGGCGTGGACGCGTTCAAGACCGACTTCGGCGAGCGGATCCCGACCGACGTGGTCTGGCACGACGGCTCGGACCCGCAGCGGATGCACAACTTCTACACGCAGCTGTACAACCGCGCCGTCTTCGACGTCCTGGAGGCCGAGCAGGGGTCGGGGGAGGCGGTGCTCTTCGCGCGGTCCGCGACGGCGGGCGGCCAGCAGTTCCCGGTGCACTGGGGCGGTGACTGCGAGTCGACGTTCGTGTCGATGGCCGAGTCGCTGCGCGGCGGCCTGTCGCTCGCGGCGTCCGGGTTCGGGTTCTGGAGTCACGACATCGGGGGCTTCGAGGGCACGCCGGACGCCGCCGTCTTCAAGCGGTGGCTGGCGTTCGGCCTGCTGTCGTCGCACAGCCGCCTGCACGGGTCGAGCTCGTACCGGGTGCCGTGGGCCTTCGACGAGGAGGCCGTCGACGTCGCGCGGCTGTTCACGCGCCTCAAGCTCTCGCTGATGCCGTACCTCGCCGCTGCCGGCGCCGAGGCGCACCGGGACGGCGTGCCCGTCATGCGGCCGATGGTGCTCGAGTTCCCTGACGACCCCGCAGCCGCCACGATCGACACCCAGTACATGCTCGGGCCCGACCTGCTGGTCGCCCCCGTGTTCAACGCCGAGGGAGACGTCGACGTCTACGTGCCCGAGGGCACCTGGACCTCGCTGCTCAACGGCGACCAGGTCACCGGCCCGCGCTGGGTGCGCGAGCGGCACGGCTTCGACTCCGTCCCGCTGTACGTGCGGCCGGGATCGGTGCTCGCCCTGGGTGCTCGCTCTGACCGGCCCGACTACGACTGGGCCGACGGCGTCACGCTGCGCCTGTTCGACCTGCCGGACGGCCATCGGTCGGTGACGACGGTCCCCGCCGTCGGGGAGCGTGCGGACGTCACGTTCGTCGTGACACGGGCAGGCGACGAGGTGCGGGTGGAGGCCCGAGGCGCGAGCGCGCCGTGGTCCGTGCGCGTCGAGGCCGCCGATCGGCCGGTGCTGACCGTGGCCGCCGCAGCGGGACAGTCCGAGGCGACGCTCGACCTCTCGGCCGTCTGACGTCACGGCTCGGACGGGCTGACCGGCAGGCCGTCGGGCGGGCGGTGGCGGGCGACCAGCACGCGCGCGCCGAGGGCCGTCAGCACCCACAGGACGATCACGAGGGCGCTCTCCGCGACGGGCGTGACCAGCCACGGGAGCAGGTCGGAGAAGCCGGGGCCCGGTGTGCCGCCGGACAGCGTGACGCCGACGCTCGCGCCCGCGCCGGTCTGCCACCAGACCCAGCTGAGCCCGGCGGCGGGCAGCGCGTACGCCGCCGCCCGGGCGGGCGCGGGCCGGCGGGCCAGGAGCACGGCCGCGCCGACGACGAGGACCAGCAGCAACGCAGCCGTCCGGACGACGGTGACCCGGGTGGTGACGAGCTCGCCGGAGAGCGATGCGCCGTACGCGGTGACGCGGATGCCGGGCACTACCCACAGCGGGGCGGTGAGGGCCGCCGCGATGATCGCGAGCACGCGGACCGGGGTCTCGTCGCCGACGAGGGTGATCACGCCCGTCGTGGCGAGTGTGCCGAGCAGGAGCACGAGTGCCGGCAGCAGGAGGTCGGCGCGCGGTGAGCCCTCGACCACCACCGAGGAGAGCGGGGCGTACGCGAACCAGCCGAACGAGCTCTGCGGTTGCCACCACCACACCGCACCCAGCGCCGCGGCGGGGACGGCGAACCAGGCGGCCCACCGCGCCGCGGTCGCCCGGTGCAGGAGCACGAGCATGCTGACGCCCAGCACGGCGACGACCCCGGCGACCACCAGACCGGCGCGCGGACCGGGAACCTGGCGCACGGGCGGGAAGAGTGCCACCAGCGCGACGACGACGCCCAGCACCCCGGCCGCGACCGCGCCGGCGACGACGAGCCTGTTCCGCATGGCGACAGGCTAGGGGCGAACACTTCGACCGCGTGGGCGGTCCGGATGGCTACAGTCCCCACCATGGCGAACGCGAGCACCCTCGACTGGACCGTGTTCGTGCTGGTGGTGGGCCTGCGCCTGGTGGTGCCGCTCTTCATCCCGCGGTTCCCGCTGCCCGCGATCCTGGCCGCGCTGGTGATCGACGGCGTGGACAAGTCGATCTTCGCGGCGTTCACCGGCTTCCCGCTCGACAACTACCAGTCGTACGACAAGGCGTTGGACATCTACTACCTGACGATCGCCTACCTGGCGGTGCTGCGGAACTGGCGCAACCCGTTCGCCGTCGGCGTCGGTGCCTTCCTCTGGTACTACCGGCTGGTGGGGGTGCTGGCGTTCGAGATCACCGGCGCGCGCTGGCTGCTCATGGTGTTCCCCAACACGTTCGAGTACTTCGTGATCGCCATCGAGGTGGTCCGCACCCGGTGGGACGCCAGCCGGCTGACCAAGGCGGCGTTCCTGTGGACCGCCGGCCTGATCTGGGTGGTGATCAAGCTGCCGCAGGAGTGGTGGATCCACGTCGCGCAGCTGGACTTCACCGACGAGTTCAGCAAGCTGGTGGACGAGCGGCCGTGGGTCTGGGGCCTGCTGGCGATCGTCGCCGTGGTGCTCGTGATCGTCGGGCGCCGCGTGTACCGCCGACTTCCCCCGGCCGACTGGCCGTTCACGCTGGACGCCGACGTGGTCGCGGAACGGGTCGGGTGGCTGCCGCGGGGACCCGTGGCGTGGGCGCCGTCGGGGATCCGCCACGTCGTCGAGAAGGTGGTCCTCGCCGGGCTGGTCACGGCGATCATGTTCGAGTCGTTCCCGCTGGTGGAGGGGCGGCTGTCGGTCGTGGCGCTCGTCGTCGCGGCCACCGTGCTGCTCCACGCGGCCCTGGCCGTCTGGCGCGCGCGCCTGCGCAGGAGGGCGCCCCTGGGGGTGCAGGTCGTCGTCAACACCGTGATCAGCGTCGCCGCGATGCTGGTGTTCGCCGCGTTCGCGACCGGGCAGCGCGGCCAGGTGTCCGTCGGCGACGTCCTGCTGTTCGCCTACCTGGTGGCGCTCATCGTCACGCTGTACGACCGCTACGCCGCGCGTCGGGAGGCGTGCATCGCAGCGACCGTGGGAGCCGGTTCACCGCGGGGGTGAACCGGCCCACCGTCAGTCGTTGGCGCGCAGGTTCCGCCACTGCTCGCGGCGGGCGGCCTGCTCGATCGGGTCCGGCACCGGGAGCGACGCCAGCAGGCGCTGCGTGTACGGGTGCTTCGGAGCGCCGAGGACCTCGTCGCCCGTGCCCTCCTCGACCAGCACGCCGCGGTGCAGCACCGCGATGCGGTGGGCGAGCAGGTCGACGACGGCCAGATCGTGGCTGATGAACAGGCAGGCGAAGCCCAGCTCGGCCTGCAGGCGGGCGAACAGGTCGAGCACGCGCGCCTGCACGCTCACGTCGAGCGCGCTCGTCGGCTCGTCGGCGATGAGCAGCTCGGGGCCCAGGATGAGCGCGCGGGCGAGGCTGGCGCGCTGGCGCTGACCGCCCGAGAGCTCGTGGGGGAACCGGTCGCCGAACGCCTTGGGCAGCTGCACGGCCTCCATGAGCTCGTCGACCTTCGGCCGCGCCTCCTGCGGGTTGCGCGCGAGCCCGTGGACCACCATCGGCTCGGCCACGCACTGCGCGATCGTCAGCAGCGGGTTGAAGCTCGTCGCCGGGTCCTGGAACACGAACCCGATGCGCTTGCGGACCGGMTTGAAGGTCCTCTCCTTGACGCCGAGCATCTCGACGCCGTGGACCTTGAGCGAGCCGCCGCTGACCGGGGTCAGGCCGGCGATCGCGCGGCCGATCGTCGTCTTCCCGCTGCCCGACTCACCCACCAGGCCGAGCACCTCGCCCGGCCGGATGACCAGGTCGACCCCGTCGACGGCCGTGAACGCTGGTTGCCGCAGGCGGCCCGGGTAGACGACCCGCAGGTCCTTCGCCTCGACGACGGGCGTCGAGGACTCGTCGACGACCATCGCCTCGAGCTCGTCGGCCACCCGCACGCGGTCGCGCAGGCGGCGGCCGCCCACGCGGGGGACCGCGTCGAGGAGCTTGCGGGTGTACGGGTGCTGCGGCGACGCGAACAGCGTCCGCACGTCGGCCTGCTCGACGATCTCGCCGTTGTACATGACCGCCACGCGGTCCGCGAGGTCCGCGACGACGCCCATGTTGTGCGTGATCAGCACGATCGCGGAGCCGTACTCCTGGGGGAGCCGGCGCAGCAGGTCGAGGATCTCGGCCTGCACCGTGACGTCGAGGGCCGTCGTCGGCTCGTCGGCGATGATCAGGCCCGGGTCCAGCACCAGGGCCTGCGCGATGACGATGCGCTGCTTCTGGCCGCCCGAGAACTGGTGCGGGTAGTAGTCGACGCGGTGCTCCGGGTCGGGGATGCCGACCAGGCGCAGGACCTCGATCGCCTGGGCGCGGGCGTCCTTGTCCGACAGCTTGCGGTGGGCGCGCAGGCCCTCGGCGATCTGCCAGCCGACGGGGAACACCGGGTTGAGGGCCGTCGAGGGCTCCTGGAACACCATGGCGGCGTCGCGACCGCGCACGTCGCGCAGCTCGTTCGCGCTCATCGTGGCGACGTCGTGCGTGGCCGAGCCGTCCTTGCGCGTGAGCAGCACGGCGCCGCTGGTCAGCGCGGTCTCGGGCAGGAGGCCGAGGATCGAGCGGGCAGTGACGGTCTTGCCGGAGCCCGACTCGCCGACGATGGCGAGCACCTCCCCGGCGGCCACGCTGAGCGTAACGCCCTCGACGGCCCGGACGGTGCCGGAGTCCGTCGCGAACGAGACGTGCAGGTTCGTGATGTCGACGACGTTCTGGGTGGTCATGAGCGGTCCTCGGTCTCTCCGTACAGGTTCGACGGTGCCTCGAGCTCGTCGATGGTCCCGAAGTCGTCGTCGGCGACCCCGCCGGGGACGGCCACCACCGGGCTGACCGGGGCGGCCGCCTTGGCCCGGCGACGGGTGCGCAGGCGCGGGTCGGCGAGGTCGTTCAGCGACTCGCCGACGAGCGTGACGCCCAGCACGGTGAGCACGATCGCGACGCCCGGGGGCACGGCGGTCCACCAGATGCCGCTGGTCACGTCGGACAGCGACTTGGACAGGTCGTAGCCCCAGTCCGCCGCGGCCGTCGGCTCGATGCCGAACCCGAGGAAGCCCAGGCCGGCCAGCGTGAGGACGGCCTCGGAGCTGTTGAGCGTGAGGATGAGGGGGAGCGTGCGGGTCGAGTTGCGCAGCACGTGCCGGCCCATGATCCGCAGGTGGCCCGAGCCGATCACGCGCGCGGACTCGACGAACGCCTCGGCCTTGACGCGCACCACCTCGGCGCGGACCACGCGGAAGTACTGCGGGATCATCACGACGCTCAAGGAGATGGCGGCCGCCATGACGCCGCCCCACATCGAGGACTCGCCGCCGCTGATGACGATCGCGACGACGATGGCGAGCAGCAGCGACGGGAACGCGAACAGGGCGTCGGCGATCACGACGAGCACGCGGTCGATCCAACCGCCGAAATACCCGGACACCAGGCCCAGGGCGACGCCGAGGAAGATCGAGAGCACGACGGCGACGACGATGACGAGGGCCGCCGGGCGGGCGCCCCAGATCGTGCGGGACAGGACGTCGTAGCCGCCGACGGTGGTGCCCAGCAGGTGCTCGGCGGAGGGCGGCTGCTGGGAGCCGAAGTTGACCCCGTCGGCGGAGAGCTGTGCGTAGCCGTAGGGCGCCAGCAGCGGCGCGAACACGGCGGTCACCAGGAAGATCGCGACGAGCACGAGCCCGGTGACGAGCATCGTGCGCTGCAGGCCGACGCTGGTGCGGACCTGACGCAGCACGGGCAGGCGCTTCCAGAGGGCGGTGTGCTCGGGGGCCGCCGGGGCGGCGTGGACGGCGTCGGGGCCGTCGAGGGGGGTCAGCGCGGTCATGTCAGTACTTGATCCTCGGGTCGACGAGTGCGGCGATGACGTCGACGATGAAGTTCGTCAGTGCCACCACGACGGCGAGCAGCACGACCAGGCCCTGGACCGCGACGAAGTCGCGCGCCAGCAGGAACTGGACCAGCTCGAAGCCGAGGCCCTTCCACTCGAAGGTCTTCTCGGTGAGGACGGCGCCGCTGAGCAGCAGCGCGATCTGCAGGCCGATCACGGTGATGATCGGGACGAGCGCGGGGCGCCACGCGTGCTGGCGCAGCAGTCGCCGCTCGTTCACGCCGCGCGAGCGCGCCGCCTCGACGTAGCCGGTCGACAGGGTGCCGATGACGTTGGTGCGGACGAGCCGCAGGAAGATCCCGCCGGTGAGCAGGCCGAGAGCGAGCGCCGGCAGGATCGCGTGCTGCAGCACGTCCCACACCACGGCGGGGTCACCCGTGCTGATCGCGTCCACGATGTACAGACCGGTCCCGGCGCCGTTGCGCTGGATCTCGATCTGCGCGTCCGTGGAGGCGCGCCCCGCGACCGGGAGCCAGCCCAGCCACACGGAGAAGACGAGCTTGAGCAGGATGCCGGCGAAGAAGACGGGCGTCGCGTAGGCGACGATGCCGGACACCCGCAGGGACGCGTCGACGCCCCGGTCGCGGCGCGCGGCCGCGATCCGACCGAGGGGGATGCCGACCAGGAGGGCGACGATCAGGGCGTAGAACGCCAGCTCGAGCGTGGCGGCCCCGTAGGTGAGGACCACCTCCGTCACCGGGCGGTTCGTCGAGATCGTCGTCCCGAAGTCGCCGTGCATCAGGTTGGTGAGGTAGTCCCAGTACTGCACGAGGATCGGCCGGTCGTAGCCGGCGGCGTGGATCCGCTCCTGCAGCTGGTCGTGCGTGAGCCGGCCGCCCAGCGAGGCGGTGATCGGGTCGCCCGTCGAGCGCATGAGGAGGAAGACGGTGGTCACCAGGATGAAGATCGTCGGGAAGATCAGCAGGAACCGGACCAGCAGGTAGCTGCCCAGGTGCCCCCCCGATCGCCTGCTCTTCGCGGTCGGGGTCGCCGGCGCCGCTGGTTGCCCGGGCGCGACGCCGGTGGGCGCTCCGGTGGTGGTGGAGGTCATGGTTCCTGCCTGTGCATGGTCGTGCCGCAAAGATGCGGTGCGGACGAGCCGGACGGCCCCGTCCCCGATTGTGCTCGGGAACGGGACCGTCGGCCGGGTGGTGCGGGTGTCAGCCCTTGGCGAAGGCGCCGTAGCGGACCTTGAAGGACGCGTCGAGAGTGTCCTCGACGCCGCTGATGTCCGTGCCGGTGACGGCCACCTGGGCGCCCTGGAGGAGCGGGACGGTGGAGAGGTCCTTGGCCACCGCGTCCTGGATGTCCTCGATGAGCTGGGTGCGGGCGGCGGGGTCGGTCGTGGTCGCCTGCTTCAGGATCATGTCGTTGACGGCGGGGTTGTCGTAGTGGTTGCTCAGGAAGTTCTCCTTGAGGAAGAACGGCGTGAGGTAGTTGTCGGCGTCCGAGTAGTCCGGGAACCAGCCGAGCTGGTACGCCGGGAAGACGTCGGAGGTGCGGTCCTTGGAGTACTGGACCCACTCGGTGGTCTGCAGGTCGACCTTGAACAGGCCGTCCTTCTCCAGCTGCTCCTTGACGAGCGCGTACTCGTCGCCCGACGACGGGCCGTAGTGCTCGGTGGCGTACTGCAGGCTGAGCGCGACCGGCGTGGTGACGCCGGCGTCCTCGAGGGCCGCCTTCGCCTTGTCGGCGTCGGGTCCGCCGTTCCCGTCGCCGTACAGGCTCTTCAGGGACTCGGTGGCGCCGGTCAGGCCGTCCGGGACGTAGGAGTACAGGGGCGTGTAGGTGCCCTTGTAGACCTGCTCCGAGAGAGGCTCGCGGTCGACCAGGTCGGCCACCGCCTCGCGGACCGCGAGGGCCTTCGCCGGGTCGGCGTCGTCCGTCTTGGCGCCGTACGGCTGCGTGTCGAAGTTGAACGTGATGTAGCGGATCTCCCCGCCGGGACCGTCGACGACCTTGACCTTGTCGTCGGTCCGGAGGTCGGCGATGTCCGTCGCCGAGAGGCTGCGGAGCGCGACGTCGATGTTGCCCTCCTGGACGTCCAGCTTGAGGTTCGACGAGTCCGCGTAGTACTTGAGGTTGACCTCTTCGGTCTTCGCCGGCGGCAGGACGCCCTTGTAGTCCGGGTTGGCCTTGAACGAGACCAGCGAGTTGAAGTCGTAGCCCGTGATCGTGTACTGACCGGCGAAGGCGTCGGCGTCGACGATGTCGCTGTCGGGCGTCAACGCGTCGGCCGAGAAGACCTCCTCGTCGACGATCGGGCCCGCGGGGCTGGACAGGATCTGCGGGAAGATCTGGTCGTCCGGCGACTTCAGGTGGAAGACCACCGTGGTGTCGTCGACGGCCTCGGTGCTGTCCAGGTTGTAGAGCAGCGACGACGGGCCGTTCTCGTCCGCGATCTTCAGCTGGCGGTCGAACGTGAACTTCACGTCGGACGACGTCAGGTCGTGCCCGTTGGCCCACTTCAGGCCCGGCTTGAGCTTGACCGTGTACTCGGTCGGTGCCGTGAACTCCGCCGAGACGGCGATGTCCGGCTCCACATCGGGGCTGCCGTACGGGGTGTTCATGAGGAACGGGAAGACCTGGTTCTGCACGGCGGTCGATCCGTTGTCGTACGAGCCGGCCGGGTCGAGGGTGGTGACCTTGTCCGTCGTGCCGATCGTCAGCGAGCCGCCCGCGGCGGAGGTGCTGCCGCCGTCGCCTTCGTCGTCGTTGCTGCCCGAGCACGCGGTGAGCACGAGGGCTGTCGCGGCGAGTCCCGCGGTCGCCGCGAGGACGCGGCGACGAGATGGTGCGAGGGAGGACATGCGCTACCTCTTCTGTCAGGGCCGCGGGCGCACGGGTAGCGCCCGCCGGCTGGATTCTCAGTGGGCTATGGGTAGCACACAGATGTGTCAGGCATCACGAGGGTCTTACCGGTAAGTAACATCCACATCTCGGGATGGTCACGATCGTCCGGAGATTTCACGGAGGACTCCGTCGTCGTCGATGTTCTCCGGCTCGTCGGAACGCACCCCCAGCAGGCCCGCGACCAGCGGTCCCGTCGCGCCGTAGACGATCGCAGTGGCCAGCACGACGCCGAAGACGACGGGCACGAGCTCCGGGAACGGCTCGCCGGCGTCCTCGAACTGGAGCGCGAACACGCTCGCGGTGGACGCGGCGACGATGCCGCGCGGCGCCATCCAGCCGACCATCGCCCGCTCTCGGCGGCTCAGCACGGTCCGGCTCGTGGCGACCGCGGCGGCCAGCGGTCGCAGGACGAGGACGAGAAGCCCGACCAGGACGAGCGTCAGCGGGGCGTAGTGCAGGAGGGCGTCGAGGTCGACGCGCGCCGACAGCACGATGAACAGGGACCCGATCAGGAGCATGCCGACGTGGCTGCCGAACTCGTGCAGCGCGTCGAGCCGCACCCACCGCTGGTTGGCGAGGGCGACCCCCAGGGTCGTCGTCGCCCAGAGACCCGACTCCTCGTGGAGCGCCTCGGCCGCGGCGAACGCCGTGAGCGCGATGGCGACCCCGAGCGCGACGTGCGTGGCCGGCGGCACCTTGCCGACCGTCACGAGCAGGAGGAACAGTCCCGCAGCAGCCAGGCCGGTGAGGACGCCGGCCAGCGCCGTCGATCCGAGGTGCAGCCCGTCGTGGAGGGCGAGGTTCACCATCCCGAGCGCGACGGTGGCGCCGATGGGGTCGATGAAGATGCCCTCGAACGCCAGCACCGACTCGAGCGGCTGCTTCGGCCGGATCACGGCGAGCATGGGGCCGACGACGGTCGGCCCGGAGACGATGAGGATCGCGCCGATGACCAGGGCATGGTCGAGCGGCAGGTCGAACACCGCGCGAGCGAGGATCGTCGCGCCGATGCCGGTGAGGAGGGCGCCTGCCGTCACCAGCCCGAGCACCGGCCGTCGTGCTCCCCCGTGGAGCCGCGAGAAGTCGAGCTTGAGCGACTCCTCGAAGAGCAGCAGCCCGACCGCCATCGACACCAGCGGGAAGAGCGCCTCGCCGAGGATGGCGTCCGGGTTCACCCAGCCGAGCACCGGGCCCACCAGCAGGCCGAGCAGCAGCAGCAGGATGATCGACGGGATCCGGGTGGCCTTGCCGAGGATCTGACCGAGGACGCCGAACAGGACGATCGCCGCGACGCCGGCCGTGAACCCGAGCTCCATGTCGGCCATTCTGTCGGCTCAGTGGGCTCCGTCGGCTGCCTTCCGGCGCTTCGGGATCAGGTGCATGACCCCGACGACGACGGCGCCGACCACGAGGCCGACGAGCGCCGAGCCGAGGGTGTCGACGAGCCACGCGAGGAACCCGCCGACGCCCGGCACACCGTCCACCGCGTCCTCGAGGTGGTGCAGCAGCTCCATGGGAGCGTGCCAGCCCAGCTCGTCGACGCCCGAGAGCAGGATGTGGCCGCCGACCCACAGCATGGCGACGATGCCGACGGTCGACAGCACCGACAGGACCTTCGGCATGGCGCGGACCAGCACGCGCCCCGTGGCGGCGGCCGCGGCGTTGCTGCGGCCGGCCAGGTGGAGGCCGATGTCGTCCATCTTCACGATGAGCCCGACGACGCCGTAGACCAGCGCCGTGATCGCCAGGGCCACGATGGCCAGGATGATCGCGCGGGACAGCAGCGGTTCGTCGGCCACCTCGTTGAGGGCGATCACCATGATCTCGGCCGACAGGATGAAGTCGGTGCGGATCGCGCCCGTGACCATCGACTTCTCGGTGGCCTCGCCCTGGACGGCCACCGGGGTGGTCGTGTGCTCCTTCGCGTGCCCGCTGACCAGCTCCCAGATCTTCTCCGCGCCCTCGTAGGCGAGGTAGGTGCCGCCGACCATGAGGATCGGCGTCAGAAGCCAGGGGAGGAACTGGCTGAGCAGCAGGGCCGCGGGAAGGATGAACAGCAGCTTGTTGCGCAGGGAGCCCACGGCGATGCGTCGCACGATCGGCAGCTCGCGGTCGGGGGAGAAGCCGTGCACGTAGCGGGGGGTCACGGCCGTGTCGTCGATGACGACGCCCGCCGCCTTCGCGCTCGCCCGACCCGCGGCCGCGCCGACGTCGTCGACCGAGGCCGCCGCAAGCTTGGCCAGCGCGGCGATGTCGTCGAGAAGCGCGGCGAGACCGCCTGCCATCAGTGCTCCCTGGATCGTCGGGCCAGAAGGGTGATCCTGACACAGCGGCAGAGTCGCCGAGATACGCTCCCGGCACCCGACCGGAGGTCTGCCGTGCCCACCGATGACGAGCGTCCGTCGAACCCACAGCCGTGGCCCCCGCAGCGGCCGCGCCGTGCCCTCTCCGGCTGGCAGGGCGTGGGGTTGGCACTGGCGATCGTCCTGGGTGTCTGCGGCCTGGCGGTGCTGGCCTTCGGCGTCCTGTTCGTCGTGGGCATGAACCAGTGGGCGAGCAACAAGTGAGGGGCGACCTCCGGGCGCACGTCCGCCTCGTCGTCCTCATGGCACGCCCCGCGCTGGTGCTGCTGCTCGGCAGCTACGCCGCCATCGGCCTCGCGCAGCACGGCGCGGCCGACGACGGGTGGCGCACGATGGGCGTCCTCGTCGTCGTGATCGGCTACCTGCTCGCGTCCGTCGTCCTCAACGACCTCGCCGACGTCGCCGTCGACCGGATCAACCTCGCCGGCGACCGGTCGCGGCCGCTCACCACCGGGAGCACCCCGCGCGAGCTCGTGCTCGTCGCCGTCACCGGCGGGGTGCTGGCGGTGGCCTGCGCGGTGGCGCTGGGCTGGCCGGTCCTCGTCGTCCTGGTCGCCGGCCTGCTCGTCGGGGCGGCGTACTCGGTGCCGCCGCTCAGCTTCTCCAAGCGCGGGGTCGTCGCGTCCCTGGTGCTGCCGCTGTGCATCGTCGCCGTGCCGTACCTGGTGGGGCTGCTGGCGGCCGACGCGCGGCTGAGCTCCGGCGATGTCGCGCTGCTCGGCGGGTTGTACGTCGCGATCATCGGCCGCCTGCTGCTCAAGGACTTCCGCGACGTGCGCGGCGACACGCTGCTGGGCAAGCGGACGTTCCTCGTCCGGTACGGCCGCCAGGTCACGTGCCGGACCAGCGCGGTGCTGTGCGTCGTCGGCGGTGCGTTGCTGCTGCTCGCCGTGCCGGACCGGAGCATCGCGCTCGTCGCCGTCTACGCCTCGGGGCTCGCGGTCGTGGTCTGGTTGCTCGTCCGCCTGGCGTCGAGCACGGGACCTCGGCAGGACACGGTGCTGGTCGCGGCCGTCGCGATCATCGGTCGCGGCCTGCTCATGGCGCTGCTGGCGCACCTGTCGATGAGGCCGCTCGGCTGGACGGTGCTCCAGCAGGCGCTCGTCGTGCTCGCCCTGGGGGTGCTGACGGTCGGGCTGGCCGCGGACATGCTGCGATACGGCCCGCGCGTGCGGGGTACCGTTCCCGCGGCGGCGGAGGTCACAGCTCGCGGCGCATGAGCACGCGCGGACGGCCGCCGCTGTGGCCGGTGGTCGGCGCGGCCTGCGTGAACCCCGCCGCCTCGAACAGCCGGCTGGTCCCGACGTAGCCCGAGATGACGTCGACCCGGTCGCCCGTGCCGACGTCGATCGGATAGCCCTCGACGACCTGTGCACCGCTCGCTCGCGCGTGGGCGACCGCGCCCTCGAGCAGCTCGTGCATGAGGCCCTGGTGGCGAAACCGCGGCCTGACGACGAAGCAGACGATGCTCCAGGCATCGCGGTCGTCGACGAACGGGATCGTCCGCGAGTTCATGAGCCGCCGGTAGCTGCTGCGCGGCGCGACCGAGCACCAACCGGCCACCTCGCCGTCGACGTAGGCGAGCACCCCCGGCCCGGGCTCCTGCGCGCACTCGTCGCGCATGTACTGGCCGCGCTCCTCGTTGGGCACCCGGCTGTCGCGGTACGCCATGCACCAGCACCCGCCGCCGCCCGGCTTCTTGACGCCGACGACCTCGAAGAAGTCGTCGTAGCGCCCGTACGCCGGCAGCACCTCCACGGTCATGCGACCACGCTAGGACGGGTCGCCGACACTCACCGCGCGGAACTGGTCCAGCGTCTCCCGGACTCGCGCCGCGAGGTCGGCCGACGACGGGTCCGCTCGAGGACATCGCCGCGGGGTACTACCGCTAGACGCGCTCGGGCGCCTGCTCGTCGATGCGGTGACGCTCGTCCTGGATCGTGGCGCCTGCCGCGACCAGCTTGAGCTCGTGGGCGCGGAAGTGGTGGCCGCAGAAGAGCAGCTGCAGGCCGTCGGCCGAGGGGAGCGTCGCCCGGACGTAGGCCTGGGCGCCGCAGCGGTCGCACCGGTCCTGGCGCGTGAGCTCGGTGGCGGTCGTGGCGATGTCGACAGTGGCGGTGGTCATGGGCGGACACCTCGTCTCGCTGGAGGGGGCGGCGTTCGTCGTCCGGACGGGCGCTGCCTGTGCTGCTCATCTGAACGGTCGCCCCAGGCCGGGGATTCCGGATCCGCGTTCGCTCAGCGGGGAACCTGACGATGGTGGGCCCCGTGGGGATCGAACCCACAACCCGCGGATTAAAAGTCCGCTGCTCTGCCAATTGAGCTAGAGGCCCCTACCTGGCGAATCGTAACGACTCCCCAGGTCATCCCCAGAACTCAGTGATCGAGGCGGACTTCCTTCTCGAGCGTGGGTATCGGGGGTGTGCGCCGCGGCTCGACCGCAAATGTGATATCACTTTGATATCGCGCTCACTCAGCGCCCGAGCAGAGGAGACCTCGCCATGACCGACCTCAGGTCCGCACCCGACCTGCCCCCGCAGGAGTCCGCGGGAGGGGCGCCGGCCGGCCGGCCGGTCGGGCACGACGGCGCGCGCATCGACGTCGAGGAGCGCGCGGCCTGGGCCACGGGCGTGGGGGGCGCGCTGCTGCTCATCCTCGTCGCGACGGCCCTGGTCGCCGGCGGCGTGGTCCTCCTGGCCATGGAGAACGGGTTCGGCACCCTGCTGCTGCTCGTCGGGATCCTCGGGTACACGGGCCTGACGATCATCAGCCCCGGCCAGACGAAGGTCGTCCAGCTGTTCGGCCGGTACGTGGGCACCATCCGGCGCACGGGTCTCGTGCTCACCGTCCCGCTGACCAGCAAGAAGAAGGTCTCGGTGCGGGTGCGCAACTTCGAGACGAACGAGCTCAAGGTCAACGACGCCGACGGCAACCCGATCAACATCGCGTCGATCGTCGTCTGGCAGGTGGCCGACACCGCGAAGGCGACGTTCGCCGTCGAGGACTACGTCGACTTCGTCCGGGTGCAGTCCGAGTCGGCGCTGCGGCACGTCGCGATGTCGCACCCGTACGACGTCGGCGACGACACGGTCGAGTCGCTGCGCGGCGCGACCGACGTCGTGTCCGGCGAGATCGCCGCCGAGGTCGCCGCACGGGTGGTCATCGCCGGTATCGAGGTCATCGAGGCGCGCATCTCCAACCTCGCGTACGCGGCCGAGATCGCCCAGGCGATGCTCCAGCGGCAGCAGGCCGGCGCGATCATCGCGGCCAGGGAGCGGATCGTCGAGGGTGCGGTCGGCATGGTCGAGCAGGCGCTCGCGCGGCTCGAGGGGGACGGCATCGTCGCCCTCGACGACGAGCGCCGGGCAGCGATGGTGTCGAACCTGCTCGTCGTGCTCTGTGGCGACAGTCGTGCGACGCCCGTCGTCAACACCGGCACCTTGTACGCGTGAGTGCCGACGAGCCGGCCGCGGGACCCGCACCGGGTCCCGCGGCCCGGCGCGAGCGGCGCTCGGTCCTGCTGCGCCTCGACCCGGCCGTGCACGATGCGCTGGCCCGGTGGGCGGCCGACGACCTGCGCAGCCTCAATGCGCAGGTCGACCTGCTGCTGCGTCGTGCGCTGACCGAGGCCGGCCGGATGCCCACCGCGGCGCCCCCGGTCCGCAGGCCCGGCCGGCCCCGCCGGGCGGACGTGGCCGACGGCTGACCTCGTCGACCCCGAGCGCCTCAGCGGAAGGTGCGGCCCTCGTCGGACGACTACGTGTGCGGGTGGCTGAGCATCCACGAGTAGATGTCGTTCGCAGCGCCGATCGCGTACGTCTGCGTCCACGAGTCGTGGTCGACACCCGGGTAGATCGTCACCTGAGCGGGGACAGCCGGCGGCGGGCACGTGTTGATGTTCGCGACCGTCTCGATGCTGCCAGCAGGATCGACGACCTCGTCCGCATCCCCAGCGAACGCCCACACCGGCACCTCGCCGAGCGTGCAACCGGCACCACCCCAGGCAGGTCGACCATCCCCGGCGATCGGAACGGCAGCCGCGACCTTCTCGTTCCCGTGAGCTGCGAGGTACTCCCACAGGCCGTACGCACCGCAGCTGAGTCCCGTCAGGTACACCCGGGACGGATCGACGTCGTACGCGGCGATCGCGTAGTTCACGAATGCGTCGACCTCCTGCGGCGTCATGCACGGCGACGACGCAGGCGCGTTGCCCAGGCTGTGCTGGATCGCCATGACGCAGGAGCCACCCCGGTACTCGGGGCAGTCGGCGTACGCCGGGTCGTCGCCGATCACGTGCTGCGGCGCCAGGACGACGAACGGGCGGCTGGCCGGCCAGCCGTCGTTCGCGATGAACCGGGGGATCGCCGTGCCGGCCAGCCTCGGGAGGTCCTCGGCCGAGCCGCTTCCGCCCTCGTCATAACCGTGCAGGAAGACGAGCAACGGCGACTTCGTCGCAGCGGCGTAGTCCGGTGGCAGGTACTCCATGTACCCGGACGCAGAGCCCGTCGAGCCCACAGGCTTGAATGTCATCCGGTCGGCCGAGCCCGTGCCCACGAGGTCACCGGGGACCTTGCAGAAGTCCTGGTCGAGGCTCGGGTGCGGCCCGCGGACCGTCATGTTGATCAGCTCCAGGAACTCCTTGGCCGGGTCCGTGTCGCCGCCCGTGTCCCAGAGCGCCTCGTACCGGATGGTGCCCCGGTCCTTCTGGACGACCTCGCCAGTCGAGCTCTCGATCGCGCTCGGCCGGTCCTTGACGACGAGGGTCGACTTGAAGACGTTGCCCTCGACCCGCGTGGCCTGGATGTCCTTGACCTTCGCGTTCCCCCACCGGACGTACCACTGGCCGGTGTCGACGCGGGTGTGCACCTGCCGGTAGGAGAACGTGTCCGTGACGAAGTAGAACGTCTCCTTGCCCTTCTTCGCCGTCCGCACCTTGTACGTGCCGGTGACCTCCTCGTGCACCGACACCGGGTAGCCGCAGTCGCTGTACGTCCAGTCGTTGCTGTCCGAGTACGGCGTCGTCTCGACATTTCCACCGGCCGACGCCGGCACCGCCGGGAACGCGAGCGCGACGGCCGCGAGCACACCGACCAGCACCCCTCGTCGGGAAGTCCTCATTGACCTGACCATGAGCCCGCCTCCAGCGGCTCGCTACGGGCCCCCACCCGCCGACAACCACGACCCCTGACGACACCGCGGGACGGCGCGCGGACCGGCCATGGCGCCGCCCACAGGAGCAGAGGCCACGTCGGGACAAAAGGTGCGAACTGGATGATCGATCGGGACGCTACTCGCGCCCAGCGCGGACACGCCAGGACTTTCGCACAGGTGGCGCACAGTGAATGCAATGCAATTCACCGTTCGCGCAGCTCCCGCCTTGCGGCGCTCCCAGCGGCCGGGCCGAACCGGTCCTTGTGCGGCAAGGGTCGGCCGTGCTCGCTGAGGCTCTCGGATCGCCAAACTGCTGGTCAGCGAGCCGCCCCCAGGGCTCTTTGTCCTGCTACGTTGCGAATCTGGCCCTGTCTCAGCGACGAGGAGGCACTCCGTGCCCGTGGATCCCATGCCGAATCCCATCGTGCTGCAGCGCGCAGATCCCTGCGTTCTGCGCCACGACGGCCAGTACTACTTCACGGGTTCGTACCCGCTGTACGACCGCATCGTCCTGCGCCGGGCCGAACACCTCGCGGACCTGCAGGCCGCGCCCGAGGTGACCATCTGGAGCAAGCACGCCGAGGGGCCGCAGTCCAACCTCATCTGGGCGCCCGAGCTCCACCGCATCGGTGATGCCTGGTACGTCTACTACGCCGCAGCGCCCAACCCGGACGTCACCTTCGACGTCCCCGACGCGGACGACACCTTCAACCACCGTGTCTACTGCCTCGAGTGCCTCGACGCGGACCCCCTCACCGGCACGTGGACGGAGAAGGGCCAGGTGGACACCGGCTGGGAGTCCTTCGCGCTCGACGCGACGAGCTTCCTCCACGGGGGCGACCAGTACCTGGTGTGGGCGCAGCAGGACTTCGCGGTGAAGGGGCACTCGAACCTCTACATCGCGCGCATGGAGAACCCCTGGACGCTCGCGACGCCCGCGGTGATGCTGTGCCGGCCGGAGCTCGACTGGGAGATCATCGGTTTCTGGGTCGCGGAGGGTCCTTCGGTCCTGCAGCGGGACGGGCGGCTGTTCCTCACGTACAGCGCCTCCGCGACCGGGATCGACTATGCGATGGGGCTGCTCACCGCGTCCGCGGATGCGGATCTCCTCGACCCCGCGAGCTGGACCAAGTCCTCCGAACCGGTCTATACGAGCGCGCCCGAGAACGGCATCTACGGTCCGGGCCACAACAGCTTCACGGAGTCACCTGAGGGGGAGACGGTGCTCGTCTATCACGCCCGCACGTATACGGAGCTCATCGGCAACCCCTTGTGGGATCCCAACCGGCACGCGTGTGCGCAGGTCCTGCCGTTCGCGGACGGCGAGCCCCACTGGGGGGTCCCACAGCCGCTGAGCCGTCCGGCGCCCTCCGGCGTCGAGGTGCTTGCGCCCGACGGGACGCTGCGATGAGCGGCCGCGGCGGTCAGGACACCCTGGCACCGCCCGCCGGGCCCAGGTTCCTCGACTCGATCAAGCGCCCGGTGCTGTGGAACTACGGCGGGATCTACTTCTTCTACTTCGTCGCCTGGCAGTTCATCTTCACGTTCATGGGCCTGTGGCTCGACGACCAGGGCATGTCGTCGACGAGCATCGGCAGGGTCAGCACGGTCATGGCGCTCACCGCGCTGGTCCTGCAGCCGCTGTACGGGTTCCTGCAGGACCGCCTGGGCTTCCGCAAGCCGCTGTTCTCGTTCGTGGTCGTGTGCGCGGCGCTGATCGGGCCGTTCTTCCTGTTCGTGTTCAAGCCCCTCATCGACGTCGACCAGACCCTCGCCGCCGTGGTCGGAGGCATGTACCTCAGCCTCGTCACCTACGCGGGCGTGTCCGTGGTCGAGGCCTTCAACGAGCGCGCAAGCCGCGCCAACGAGTTCGAGTACGGCCACGCGCGGCTCTTCGGTGCGCTCGGCGGCTCCTTCGCCTCGGCCATCGGCGGACTGGTCTGGAGCACCAACCCCGACAACATCTGGTGGGCCGCGTCGTTCTCCGCGCTCGTGCTGGGCGTGCTGCTCTTCGTCGCGCGGGTGCCGCGCCAGCCGGCCGGTTCGAGCCAGGCCGGGGGCGAGTCGAAGGCGCACAAGGTCAGCAAGGAAGACATCCGGAGACTGGTCACCGACCGCAACTTCATCGGCTTCGTGGTCCTCATGATGGGCACGGCCGCCCTGTACGACGTGTTCGACCAGCAGTACTCGATCTACTTCACCGGCCTCGTCGACCACGGAGACCCCGAGGCGCTGTTCGGCACCGTGGTGTCGATCCAGATCCTGCTCGAGGCCGTGGTCCTGATCTTCACGCCCGCGATCATCAACCGGATCGGCGCCAAGCGCGGACTGCAGGTCTTCGCCGCGATCCTCGTGGTGCGGGTGCTGGGCTCCGCGATCTTCACCAGCACGGGAGCACTGATCGCCTGGCGTTGGCTCGCCGCGATCGAGATGCCGTTCATGCTCGTCTCGGTGATGAAGTACATCACCCGGATGTTCGACGTGAAGATCTCCGCGACCGCGTACATGCTCGGTTTCGGCGTCGCGAAGTCCCTGGGGGTCGCGGTGTTCTCCGGGGCGTTCGGGCGGTCCTACGACAAGAACGGGTTCGCCCAGTCCTACCTGATCATGGGCGTGGTGATCCTGGTCGCGACCATCCTCGCGAGCCTGCTCATGGGCGACGACAAGGGACGTGAGGCGCCCACGGGCGAACTTGCCGACGGGGTCGCCGAGGGGAGTGCCCCCGCGCGTTGAGCCGCGCGTGCGGGGAGGCGGGCGTCGGCGCTCCCTTGCACCACCGCCGGTGGCTTCGGTGGGCGCGGCGGTCCCCCTGGCGCCGCGCCCACCGGGCCCCTCACGCGGCGACTGTCGCGCGCTCCCGCGCCGTCTCCTCGACGACCTCGACCGTGCGGGCGACCGCGTCGTAGCGCGCGTACTCCGCGGCGAGCTCGGTCGCGCGCCGCCGGTACGACGGGTCGGCCAGCACGTCGAGGACACCCGCGCGGACGGCGGCCGCGGAGGCCACGTCCTGCGCGTCGGTCTTGACCCCGACCCCGGTGCCCGACCAGACGACCCGCGCGGTCACCTCGGCCTTGTCCTCCGTCCGGCCGGCGACGACGAGCGGGACGCCGTGCGCGAGCGCCTGCTGAACCCCGCCGAAGCCGCCGTTGGTCACCATCACGTCGACCAGCGGCAGCAGGTGCTCGAACGGCACGAACCGCGCGGCCCGCACGTTCGACGGCCGGTCCGGCAGGACCTCGTCGGGCTCCCCGATGGCGGTCGTCGCGACGACGAGCACGTCCAGGTCCGCGAGCCCCTCCAGCGCCGGGCGCAGCAGCCGGTCGGGGTCGGTGGCGATCGTCCCCTGCGTGACCAGGACGACGGGTCGGCCGGCCTCGCGGGCCGCCAGCACGTCCGACCACCACGCGGGCTCGTCGAACGCGTCCACGCCGCGCGGCGTGATCTGGCCGACGAACTCGAGCTCGGGGTGCGGCTCCAGGCGCGGGTACTCGAACCCCGGCACCGACGCCTGCAGCAGCCGGTCGGCGATCGTCCCCACCCAGTCGAAGAAGAAGACGTCCAGTTTGCCCGCGCCGACCTGCTCGGCCACGAGCTGCGCCTCGCGCTGGGCCTCGCGGAAGACGACCTTCTGGATCAGGAACGTCAGCGCCCGCTGCTTGAGGCGGTCGAGCGCGTGGCGCGGCGGCTGCAGACCAGGCCCGAAGGGCGGGACGTCGCGGCCGGACAGCTGCAGGGGGAGGACGGACAGCTGGACCGACGGCACGCCGTGCCGTCGAGCGGCGAGCGCTCCGGCGACGAACGCGCTCTCCACCACGACGACGTCGGGCTCCTCGGCGGCCAGGTACGCGGAGACGTCATCGACGTAGGCGGGCACGGTCCGCACGAAGAGGTGCACGACCTCCCAGCGCAGCCGGCGCAGGCCGGGCGCGGGGGCGCCGTTGGCATCGGACCAGGCGTTGACGTCGGAGTCGTCCTCGTCGCGGCCCAGGGTCATGGGGACGTACCGCGCGCCCGCGGCTTGGACGGCGTCGGCGAACTTGCTGCCGGTGTAGACGGCGACGTCGTGACCGGCGTCGACGAGGGCCCGCACGATCGGCAGCGCGGGTCGCACGTGCCCGGTGATCGGCGTGAGGGTGAACAGGACCTTGCTCATGACGAGTGCTCTCCAGTGTCGGCACGGTGGGTGGGGCGGCGGGATTGCCGCCCTGTCAGGAACCGGGCCGGACCGGTGTGATACGTCCGGTTCGACCGCGTTTCCTGACGAGGGTGCCGAGCGCCACTTGCGAATGACTGGTGGCCGGCTTGAGGCAGTCAGTCGAGCGAGCCGTGGCGGAACACGCGCCAGACGGTGGGCAACATCTGCTTCCTCGGGACGCCGCGCAGGATGCGGGTGATCTGCGCGCCTGCGACCAGGGCGCCGAGGGCGCCGAGGACCGTCTGCACGACGATGAGGCCGACGAGGACGTTCTGGGCGTCGAGCCCGAAGGCCGCGCTGATCACCGGCGCGGCGAGCCACACGGGGATCCACCAGAGCAGGATCAGGAAGACGCCCACGCGGAGACGCGCAGGCGAGATGTGAGCCCTTCGGGCGGCGTCGTCCATCGGGGTCGACTCTGGCACGGGTGCGCCCCGAACCACCGCACGGATCACCCAGACGGCCCGCGCGGCGGGGGTGTACCGGTGCAGGCCCGCCGTGCCGCGCGCGCAGACGTCAGTCGGGCAGCTCAGAGGCGACGAACCCGGGGATGTCTTCGACGCGGTAGTAGACCGGCAGTCCACGTTCTTGCGCGATTGCGACGTCCTGGTCGGCGCCGGTCGACTCGCCCGCCAGGCGCAGGACCGCGTCGCAGTGCTGCAGCAGTCGTTCAGCCGTGGGGTACATGACGCTCTGCGCGAGCGGGCTCAGCGGGCCGTCGGCACCCGCACTGCTGAGCACGGGAAGTGCCACCCACTCACCGATCATCGGGAGATGACCACTGCGGAAGATGGGCCAGGCGGCCTGCTCGAGACGTTCGAGGTTCTGCGCCATCAGGTCGGGGTCGTCGCCCGTGCCGGAACGATAGGGGCCGGCGATCAAAATCATCATGGGTGTCGTCATGTGCAGTAGTATCCACGAATCGGAAGAAACAAGGGAGATCGTGCAGATGCTCGCTGCTCAGCGTAAAGAACTTCTCCTGGACCGGCTGCGGGTCGACGGGCGGCTCGTGGCCAAGGAGCTGGCGACCGAGCTGGACACCTCCGAGGACACCATCCGTCGTGACCTGCGCGAGCTCGCCGACGCGGGGCTCTGCCAGCGCGTGTACGGCGGCGCCATCCCGGTGCCCTTGGCCGCGGCGAGCTACGCGCGACGGCAGGAGATCGCGACGGCGAGCAAGCACCGCGTGGCGCTGGCCTGCGTGGGTCTGATCCAGCCGCGGAGCACGCTGATCCTCGACGGTGGCACGACGGCGCTCGAGGTCGCCCGGCTCCTCCCGGTCGATCTCGAGGTCACCGTGATCACCCACAGCCCGACGATCGCCGTCGCGCTCGTCGACCACCCGGCCGAGGTGTTCATCATCGGCGGTCGACTGTTCAAGCACTCGGTCGTGGCATCCGGGGCGGCCGCGGCCGAGGCGGCGGCTCAGGTCACCGCCGACCTGTTCCTGATGGGCGTGACGGGCGTGCGGTCGGACACGGGCCTGACGACGGGTGACGTCGACGAGGCTGCGATGAAGCGAACCCTGTCGCGGCGAGCGGCCCAGACGTGGGTCATGGCGAGCGAGGAGAAGATCGGCGCGGCATCGCCGTTCTCGGTGCTCCGTCTCGACGAAGTCGCCGGGATCGTCAGCGACGCCGACCCCCACGACCTCGTCCTCACCGAGCTCGTCCGCGCCGGGGTGGACGTACTCCGCGCTTGAGTCGCGGTCGACGAGATCCCTGTCGCCCGTTCCGCATGGTCGACGACGACGTGCCACACGATCGTCGACGGGCGGCGACGGGCAGCTGGCCGGCGTGGTCGAGGGCGGCCAGGTCGGAGGGGTTCCACGTGGCCATGTCGGTGCTCGTCAGCGGCGTCGGGCGCCGGCGGTGAGCTCGTGGGTGCCGTAGCTGTTGTCGTCCGGGTTGATCGTCACGCCCGGCGCGACGATCTGGTCGATGCGGTCGAGCACGTCGGCGCTCAGGGTGAGCTCGGTGGCGGGCAGGTAGGACTCGAGCTGCTCCATGGTGCGCGGGCCCACGATCGCCGAGGTCACACCGGGGTGGTTGATCACGAACGCGATCGCCATCTCGATGAGGCCGAGTCCCGCGTGCGACGCGAGCAGGGCGAGATCCTCGACGGCGTCGAGCTTGCGCTGGTTGGCGGGGCTGGTCATGTCGAACCGCGCGCTCGGGCGGGCCGACGAGGTCGGCGCCCCGGCGGAGTCCTTGCGCCAGCGGCCGGACAGCCAGCCGCCGGCGAGCGGGCTGTAGGTGAGGGTGCCCATGCCGTGGCGCTGGGTCGTAGGCAGGACGTCCTCCTCGATGCCGCGCACCAGGATCGAGTACGGGGGCTGCTCGGTGACGAACCGCTCGAGGTGCCGCTCGCGGGAGACGGCCTGGGCCTCGACGATCTGCGACCCGGAGTACGACGAGGAGCCGATGTAGCGGACCTTCCCCTGGTGCACCAGGTCGCTCAGGGCGCCGAGCGTCTCGGCGACGTCGGTGTCCGGGCCGGGTCGGTGCACCTGGTACAGGTCGATGTAGTCGGTGCCCAGGCGGCGCAGGGAGTCCTCGACGGCACGCGTGATCCACCTGCGTGACCCTCCGCCCTGGTTCGGGCCGTCGCCCATGGGCATGAAGAACTTCGTCGCCAGGAACACGTCGTCGCGGCGACCGGTCAGCGCCTGGCCGACGATCTCCTCGGACACCCCCGCGGAGTAGACGTCGGCGGTGTCGACGACGTTGATCCCGGCGTCGAGCGCGCGGTGGATGATCCGGGTCGTGTCGGCGCGGTCGTCGTTGCCCCAGGGGCCGAACATCATCGCGCCGAGGCACAGCGGGCTGACCTGGACGCCGGTGCGTCCGAGCAGGCGGTACTGCATGAGATCTCTCCTCGGTGTGGCTGGGCGTCAGGCCTCGGGGATGGCGCGCCCGAAGATCTCCAGGGTCACGGCGTCCGGGGTGGGTCCTCCGCGGCGTCCCGTGTCCAGCGCGTCGATGGCCGCGAGCTCGTCGACCGTGAGCTCGATGTCTACGACGGCGAAGTTCTCCGCGATGCGTGCCGGCGTGACCGACTTCGGGATGGCGGAGCGGCCCTGCTGCAGGTGCCAGGCCAGCATCACCTGCGCCGGCGACCTGCCGTGGGCGGCGGCGATCCCCGTGATCGTCGGGTCCTCGAGCGTCGAGGTGTGGCCCGCGTCGCGGTAGAACGTGATGCCGCCGATGGGTGACCACGCCTGGGACACGATGCCGTGCTCGGCGTCGGCGGCGAGGACGGCCGGCTGGCGGAAGTACGGGTGGATCTCGACCTGGTTCACGGCAGGGACCACGGTGGTGGCCTCGAGCAGCCGGGCGAGGTGGTCCGGCATGAAGTTGGAGACGCCGATCGCCCGGACCACGCCGTCGGCCAGGAGGGTCTCCAGGGCGCGGTAGGCGTCGGTCGTGAGATCGAACCGGCTGGGGAGCGCCTGGTGCAGGATCAGCAGGTCGATGGTGTCCACGCCGAGCTTGCCGGCGGACTTGTCGAAGGCGTGCAGCGTCTCGTCGTACCCGTAGTCGCTGATCCAGACCTTGGTCTCGACGAAGATCTCGTCGCGAGCCAGTCCGGCCTCGCGGATCGCCTGGCCGACCTCACGCTCGTTGCCGTACGCGGCGGCGGTGTCGATGTGCCGGTAGCCGACCTCCAGGGCGGTGCGGACGGCGGCGACCGTCTCCGCGGGTGGGGTCTGGAAGACACCGAATCCGAGGGCGGGCATGGTCACGCCGTTGTTCAGGGTGAGGGTGGGGACCGCGGTCGTCGTCATGCATGTCACGGTACGAACGCCTGGAGCGTCCCGGGAGGGTCTGTCGTTACCCGGTAACGCCAGTACCTCCCCGCCGCGGACGCCGGAACGTACCGTCGCGGTATGGACCTGAGCGCGGAGACCCGTGAGTTCCTCATGACGCGTCGCGGCCGCATCACGCCGGAGCGCGCCGGACTGGCGGCATACGGCGGCAACCGGCGCGTGCCGGGGCTGCGCCGCGAGGAGGTCTCGATGCTCGCCGGAGTGAGCATCGACTACTACACGCGCATGGAGCGGGGGAACCTGTCGGGTGTCTCCGAGGAGGTCCTCGAGTCCTTGGCAGGGGCGTTGCAGCTGGACGAGGCCGAGCGCGGTCACCTGTTCGACCTGGCCCGTGCCGCCAACGCGTCCGGCGCCGCCCGGTCGCGAGCCCGCACGGCGCCGACGTCCGTGCTGCGTCCCGTCGTCCAGCGCATCGTGGATGCCTTGGAGGGTGCGCCGGCGTTCGTGCGCAACGGTCGGCTGGACGTGCTGGGCGCCAACCTGCTCGGCCGTGCGCTGTACTCGCCGCTCTACGACTCGCCGCAGCGCGTGCCCGGCAGACCGGTCAACACCGCCCGCTTCCAGTTCCTCGACCCGGCCGGCGCGCGGGCGTTCTGGGGCGAGAAGGCCGACCGCATGGCGCACGACGCCGTCGCGATCCTGCGTGCCGAAGCCGGCCGCAACCCCTACGACAAGCGCCTGACCGACCTCGTCGGGGAGCTGTCCACCCGCAGCGAGGACTTCCGCCGCCTGTGGGCGTCGCACGACGTCCGCTACCACCGCTCCGGGACCAAGGTGTTCCACCACCCGGCGGTCGGTCTGCTCGAGCTCGACTACGAGGCCCTCGTCCTGCCCGCCGACCCCGGGCTGCAGCTCAACGTGTACTCGGCGGTTCCCGGGTCGCCGTCCGCGGACGCTCTGAAGCTCCTCGCGTCCTGGGCGGCGACGACCCTGACCGACCACCCGGCGGTCGGCTCGGCGCCGAACGTCGACGTGGCGCTGGACTGACAGCTCGTCTCAGGTTCGGGGGCTCGAGCTCTGTCGAGCGATGAGGCGAGGCGGCAGCACGATCGCCGAGTGCTCGTGATGGCCGTCCCGGTGAGCGGCCTCCTCCTGGAGCAGGAGGGCGCCCAGCCGTCCCACGTCGTCTCCCGGTTGGGCGACGGTGGAGATCGGGATGGGGCTGTCCCAGGCGGCCTGGTTGTTGTCGTAGCCGACGATCGCGACGTCTTCGGGGACGCGGATGTCTGCCGTGCTCGAGAGCGCCTGGACGATCCCGGCCGCGAGGAGGTCGGACGCGGCGAAGATCCCGTCGATCTCGCCGGCGGCGACCCGGGCTGCGAGGTGAACGCCTGCCGACCACCCGTCGGACCGGTTGATCCACTCCGGGGTGATCACCTCGGAGGTGACGTCGGGATGCTCGCCCACCGCCTGGTGGAAGCCCTTGCCGCGGTCCACGACGGGTTGCAGCTCGGTCGGCCCGCCGACGAACGCCAGCTTGCGCCGACCGGTCTCGATGAGGTGCTTGGTCGCGAGGTAGCCGCCCAGGGCGTTGTCGACGTCGACGCTGCAGTACTGCGACACCGGGGCGCTGAAGTTGAGCAGCACGAGGGGGATGCCGGTCGGGGCGCGACGCGAGACGGCGGCGAAGTGCGCGGCGTCGTTGAGCGTCATCAGCACGCCGGTGACCCGCGACTGCGCGAACATCGCGAGGTAGTTCGACTCCCGCTCGATCCGTGCGTCGCTGTTCGCGATGAGGAGCGTGAGGCCACCGTGCTCCGCGCCGCTCTCGGCTCCCCGGGCGATGTCGACGAACAGGGAGTTGCTCAGGTCGGACACGATCAGGCCGATCGACCGCGTCGAGCCGAACTTCAACGACCGGGCGGCGGTGTTGGGGACGTAGCCCAGCATCGACATCGCGCGTTCGACCCGTTCACGGGTGGCAACGGCGACCTTGTCCGGGTGGTTGAGGACGTTGGAGACGGTGCCCAACGAGACCCCCGCGAGGGACGCGACGTCGTCGACGCTCGGCCGGGGCCTCGAGGTCGGCCGGTTCGTCTGCTCGGGAGGCAACGATGACTCCTTCCCTGTCGGTGATCGCGAGATGAGCGTAGCCGCCCTGTCCCGTGCTCTGCCCTCGACGCGGCGACATCTCGCCCGCCGATTGAATCGAGCCAACTTCGCCCCACCAGATGGATCGGATCCCTGGGCGCCGCCAGAACATCGAACCTGGTCACGTCACAGTTTGGCAACGCGGGTTGACCGTTGATCGAGTGGGGTCTACGTTTTGAAACGCTTCAATCCATGCTTCGCACTTCAAGGAGGAACTGTGAACTCGATGCTGAAGCGCCGGCGGGCGCTGCTGGCGGGCGTCGTCGGCCTGAGCGCGACCTTGGCGCTGACCGCGTGCAGCGGATCCGGATCCAGCGATTCGTCGTCCGACGGATCGGGCAAGGCCGCATCCGACCTGTCGTTCCTCGCCATCAACGAGAACGAGACGATCCCGACCACACTGACCACGCTGAGCACCGACGAGTGCAAGGCGGAGAACGAGGCGCAGCCTCTGAAGATCACCAAGCAGGCGCAGTCGACGCTCGACCAGCAGCTCCAGCTGCTGGCGGGACAGGATGCCCTGCCGCAGCTGTTCATCAGCGCGAACGCCCCGTCGCTCAACGCGCAGCTGGCCGAGCAGGGCACCCTGCAGGACGCCGGCGCGGCCCTCGACCAGCTCGGCATCGCGGACGACGTCCTGCCCGCGGCGACGTCGGTGATCGAGAACCTGTACGACGGCAAGCAGCTGGTGCTGCCGACCGAGCTGAACATCGAGGGCATCTGGTACAACAAGCAGATCCTCGCCGACAACGGCATCGAGGTCCCGACGACGTGGACCGAGCTCACCGACGCGTTCGCCAAGCTCAAGGCGGCGGGCATCCAGCCGATCTCCCAGGCCGGCAAGGGTGGCGACGGCTGGGGCGTGACCCGGTGGGTGGGCAACTACATCGCTCGTGACCTCGGCCCGACGGCGCTGCAGGACGTGCGCGACGGCAAGGCCAAGCTCACGGACTCGGAGTACGTGAAGGCCGCCGACGCGATCGCCGACCTCGGCAAGCAGGGTTACTTCGGCGAGTCGCCCACGTCGATCGACTACACCACCGCGCTCAACACCTTCCTGACCGGTGACGCAGCGTTCATCTACATGGGCTCGTGGGCCGTGTCGAACTTCAGCGACCCCGAGCAGAACAAGGTCGGAGCCGACAACATCGGCTTCATGCACTTCCCCGCCGTCGACGGCGGCAAGGGCAATGCCGACCAGATGCCGGCGAACGTCGGTACCGCCATGGCGATCTCGTCCAAGGGCTTCAAGGACACCGCCACGCAGGACTGGGTCAAGTGCATCGCTGCGAACTACGGCACMGTCGCCCTGCGGGACAGCGGCCAGGTGACCGGCTTCAAGGTGAACGGCGACGTGGAGGTCTCTCCGCTGAGCCAGCTGGTCCAGGACGAGATCGGCAAGACCCAGGAGAGCATCCTCTGGTTCGAGGCCTACTTCAGCCCCGAGGGCACCACCACGAGCCAGAACGACGGCGGCCTGCTCGGCTCCGGACAGCTCACCGGGGAGGACTTCATGTCGCAGGTCCAGGCGAGCCTGGGTTCCTGACACCCCGCCCGATGCACGACCAGTGAGGCGGGCCGATGGTTGCCCATCGGCCCGCCGCACTACCGATCGACACCCCTCGATGATGAGAGGCAGCCTCTGCCATGAACCGTGTCCTGGGCGACAAGCGCGCCATCCTGCTGCTGCTCGGGCCAGCACTGCTCGTGTACTCGCTCGTCATGCTGCTGCCGATGGTGTGGTCACTGGGGTACACGTTCTTCAGCGGCAGCGTCGTCACCGGGTTCGAGTGGGTCGGGCTCGAGAACTTCCAGAAGCTCTTCACCGACCCGGCCGCGCGCGAAGCACTCGTCTTCACCCTGAAGTACGCCGTGGTGATCACCATCGGGCAGGTGACGGTCGGCTACCTGCTGGCTCTCCTCTACATCTTCTTCCTGCGCAAGGCGTCGGCGACCATCCGCACCCTGGTCTTCTTCCCGGTGGTGCTGCCCACGGTCGCGGTCGCGCTCCTGTTCCAGAAGTTCTTCGAGTTCGCGCCGCAGACCGGCCCGGTCAACGCCCTCCTCGAGGCCGTCGGACTGCACGCGGTCGACTGGTTCGGCACCGCGAGTCACGCATTCTGGGTGATCGCGCTGATGGACATCTGGCGGTCGATGGGGTTCTACGCCGTCTTGCTGTACGCCGGCCTGGTCGACGTCCCCGACGAGCTGCTCGAGTCCGCACGCCTCGACGGCGCCGCCGGCTGGCGGCTCGTGCGCAGCATCGTGCTTCCGCTGTCCCTGCCGGTCCTGGTCTCGTCGATCATCTTCAGCATCAACGGCACCCTCAAGGTCTTCGACTCGATCTACGCGTTGACCGGGGGAGGGCCAGGGAGCGGGACGACGCCGCTGACCCTGCTGATGTACCGGACGTCGTTCTTCTACGGCGACTACGGCTACGGCTCCACGATCGCACTCGCCCTCACGATCCTGTGCCTGATCGTCACCCTCTTCATCTTCCGCGCGAACCGCCGCGACATCACCCAGGACTGAGCCCATGACCACCCTGACGCAGATGCCCCAGCCCGTCTCCGCACCGGCTCGTCCCGGTCGGGCACGTCGGCGAATCCGCCGGATCCCGCTGTACGCCGGGGTCACCGTCCTGCTGGTCGTGATGGTGTACCCGCTGCTCTGGCTCCTGCTCGGGTCCTTCAAGACCCAGGACGAGTTCCTGAACGACCCCACGTGGTCGCTGCCGGACAGCTTCACCAACTTCAGCAACTACACCGAGGCGTGGTCGAGCATCGCGCTGTACCTGCGCAACTCGGTGCTGGCGGTCTTCCCCGCCCTCGCGCTGGTCGTCGTGCTGGGCACGGCGGCCGGGTACGCACTGGAGGTCATGGTCTTCAAGGGCCGCGGCGGCGTCCTGCTGCTCTTCCTGGCCGGCATCATGATCCCCGGCCAGATGATCCTGCTGCCGCTGTTCACCGTGTACTTCAAGCTGCACCTGACCAGCACCCTGTGGCCGTTGATCATCACGTACACGGCGATCGGCCTGCCGCTGACCGTGTTCATGATGGCGACCTATTTCCGATCAGTCCCGCGCGAAGTCTTCGAGGCCTCCACGCTCGACGGGGCGTCCGCGGTCCGCTCGTTCTGGTCGATCGGCTTCCCGATGATGCGCAACGCCGTGTTCACGATCGCGCTGGTCCAGTTCTTCTTCCTGTGGAACGACCTGCTCATCGCGCTGACCTTCACCACCCAGGACAACCTCCGCACGGTCCAGGTCGGCCTGCTCAACTTCACCGGGCAGTTCGGTGCCGTCGACTACGGGCCCACGTTCGCGGCCATCTGCATCAACATGTTCATCGTCCTGGTGCTCTACATCTTCCTGAACCAGCGAGTCATGCGCGGGCTGTCCGCCGGAGCGGTCAAGGGCTGACCGTGCTGACAGAACCCCGACCGGCGTCTGCGCCCGACGAGCCGGCCGCGATCACCGTGGCAGCGCCCACCGTCGAGCACCACGTGCATGCACTCGGCATCGGCGAGGCGCGCCCCCGGGTCTCCTGGCGGCTCGATCGAGCACCCGACCGTTGGCGCACGACCGCGTACGAGCTGCGTGTCTCGGCCGAGGGTCGACCCGAGCGGACGTCCGGGTGGATCCCCGCGGCATCCCAGAGCCTCGTCGACTGGCCGTTCGACGCGCTGCGCTCCCGACAGCGTGTCGTCGTGTCGGTGCGCGTCCGGGACGCCGACGGGCGCGAGTCGCCCTGGTCCGCGGGCACCCCCGTCGAGGCCGGGCTGCTCGACCCGTCCGACTGGGTGGCCAGGGCGGTCGCCGCACCCGGACCGGTCGAGGACGCCGACCTGAGGCCGTCCCCGCTCGTGCGGCACGTGTTCGAGGTGGCGCAGCGGCCCGTCGCCGCGCGGCTGTACGTCTCGGCGCACGGCCTGGTCGAGCCGTACCTGAACGGTGTCCGCGTCGGCGACGAGGAGCTCGCGCCGGGGTGGACCGTGTATCCGCACCGGCTGCGGTACTCGACGTTCGACGTCACCGACCTCGTCCGGGAGGGGCCCAACGCGGTCGGCGCGTTCCTCGGCGACGGCTGGTACCGGGGGCGCCTCGGGTTCGACGGCGGCAACCGGGACATCTACGGTGACCGGCTCGCGCTCATCGCCCAGCTCGAGGTCGAGCTCGCCGACGGCACCCGACAGGTCGTCGCGACGGGCCCGGGCTGGCGATCCGGCGAGGGTCCGATCCTCAGCTCCGGTCTCTACGAGGGCGAGCGCCACGACGCCCGCCTCGCCGCTCCGGGGTGGTCGATGGCTGGTTTCGACGACAGCGGCTGGTCGACCGTCGAGGTCGTCGATCGTGACCCCGTCACGCTCGTGGCACCCGAGGGGCCCCCGATCCGGTGCACCGAGGAGCTGGCCGCGATCTCGATCACCCGCACGCAGGACGGAGCCGCCCTGCTCGACTTCGGCCAGAACCTGGTCGGTCGGCTGCGGATCCGCGTCGACGGTCCGGAGGGCACGGTCATCCGGCTCCGCCACGCCGAGGTTCTGCAGGACGGCGACCTCCACGTCCGCCCCCTGCGTGGCGCCTACTCCGTCGACGAGTACGTGCTCGGCCCCGGCGGCCCGCAGGAGTGGGAGCCGCGGTTCACCATCCACGGCTTCCGCTACGCCCAGGTCGAGGGCTGGCCCGGCGAGCTGCGTGCCGGCGACGTCGTCGCTCGCGTCCTGCACTCGGACATGCGGCGCACCGGTGGCTTCGCGTCGTCGGACGCCCGACTCAACCGACTGCACGACAACGTCGTCTGGAGCATGAGAGGAAACTTCGTCGGGCTTCCGACGGACTGCCCGCAGCGTGACGAACGGCTCGGCTGGACGGGCGACATCCAGGTGTTCGGACCCACCGGGACGTTCCTCTACGACTGCGCTGGGCTGCTGTCGTCGTGGCTGCGCGATCTCGCGCTCGAGCAGCTCCCCGACGGGACCGTGCCGTGGTTCGTCCCGACGATCTACGGAAACCCGATGTGGTCGCCGCCGCGCCCCGGGGCCGCCTGGGGCGATGCCGCGGTGATCGTGCCCTGGACGCTGTACGAGCGCTACGGCGACCGCGACGTGCTCGCCCGCCAGTTCGACTCGGCGCGCGCTTGGGTGGAGTGCGTCGAGCGGCTGGCAGGTCCGGACCGCCTGTGGGACGACGGGTTCCAGCTGGGCGACTGGCTCGACCCGGCCGCGCCGCCGGACGACCCGGCGGACGCTCGAACGGACCGGTACCTCGTGGCGACCGCCTACTTCGCCCGCTCGACGCACCTGCTC
The DNA here is from genome assembly GCF_056406355.1 of Cellulomonas sp. P1_C4. NCBI lineage: Bacteria > Bacillati > Actinomycetota > Actinomycetes > Micrococcales > Cellulomonadaceae > Cellulomonas > Cellulomonas sp. P1_C4. The sequence continues at coordinate 247,690 of NZ_JBFUAI010000001.1, forward strand.
GCCCGGATGGCGGACGTGCTGGGTCGCACCGGGGACGCGGCACGGTTCGGCGCTCTGGCCGCCGAGGTCCGGGAGGCGTTCGTCGGTCGCTACGTCCTGCCGGACGGGCGGCTCACGAGCGACGCCCCGACGGCCTACGCGCTCGCGCTGGCCTTCGACCTGCTCCCCACCGAGCTGCGCGCCCCCGCCGGTGACCGGCTCGCCTGGCTCGTCGAGGCGGGCGGCGACGTCGTCGCGACGGGTTTCGTCGGCACGCCCGTCGTCCTGGAGGCGCTCACGAGCACGGGGCACCTCGATCGCGCGTACGCGCTGCTCATGCAGACGGCGTGCCCGTCGTGGCTGTACATGGTGGGCCAGGGTGCGACGACCATCTGGGAGCGCTGGGACTCGATCCTGCCGGACGGGACCGTGAACCCCGGTGACATGACGTCCTTCAACCACTACGCACTCGGCGCCGTCGCAGACTGGCTGCACGGGACGGTCGCGGGCCTTCGCCAGACCTCGCCGGCCGGCGACGAGCTGGAGATCGCTCCGCGCCCCGGTGGTGGCCTGACATGGGCCGAGGCGTGGCTCGAGACCTCGTCGGGCAGGGCAGCGGTGCGGTGGTCCACCGACGGCGCGAACGTGTCGATCGCCGTGACCGTCCCACCCGGCGCGCGGGCGCGCGTCGATCTCGGCGCGGACGGCGTCGTCGAGCTGATGGCGGGAAGGCACGAGCTGACGACGGGTCTCGACCGCTTGACCGCGAGCTGAGCCTGACGTCGATCGATTGACACGCTTCATTTCTCGGTGCGAAGACGCCCGTCGAGGCGGGGCGCGACGGAGCCGGTGCCCGGCCGATTGAAACGCGCGGTGTCCCATATAAAGCCAGGTCAAATGCTATTTTCTTGTCGAGAAATTGAAGCGGTATCAGATGTTTCGGACATCTTGACCCCACGTGCGAAACGTCCGTAGTGTGTCGCTTGCCCGCGAATGAAGCGTTTCAAATCATGCGGGCAAGTCAGCAGCATCCATCGTCAAGGAGGACGAATGTCACTGCTCCGACGCTCTCCCCGCCCGGGCGCTCAGCCCGATCGTCGATCACCTCTTGGTCGCATCGCCGCGGCCTGCGGAGTGGCCGCAGGCCTGACCCTTCCCCTGGCTCTCATCCCCACGGCGGCGTCGGCCGACGCCGTCAACGCCGAGTGCGCCAGCTATCCGTGGATGGACGTCTCCAAGTCGGCCGACGAGCGCGCCCACGCGCTCCTCGCCGCGTCGTCGCTGGACCAGAAGCTCCGGTGGCTCAACGAGCAGGCGGCGAACAACCCGACCCAGACGGTGTTCGTCCGGCAGCGCCCCCGCAACATCCCTGCGTCGGTCGTCATCGACCAGACGCCCTTCACCATGCCGGCGCAGGTGCCGTGCACCCCCGCCATCGCCTACGCCGACGGGCCGCAGAACGTCAGTGCCGGGACGGGGGTCACGTACTTCCCCGCGCCGATCGCGCAGGCCGCGGCATGGAACACGGACCTGGCGTTCAGCAAGGGCGCCGCGCAGGCGGATGAGGCCTGGCTGAAGTCGCGGAACGTCCTGCTCGCTCCCGCGCTGGCCAGCGGCCGGACGCCGCTCAACGGACGAACGTCGGAGTACCTCGGTGAGGATGCGCTGCTCGGTGGTCTGACCGCCGCGGCCGGATCCCACGGCATCACGAGCAACCCCGACCGTCCCGTGGCCGCGCAGCTCAAGCACTTCGTGGCCAACGAGCAGGAGGTCGACCGCCAGCTGAGCTCCTCGAACGTGGACCAGCGGACGCTGCGGGAGATCTACACCCTGCCGTTCGAGATCGGGATCGACCGCGGGAATGTCGGCAGCGTCATGTGCGGGTTCAACCATGTCAACACGGCCTGGGCGTGCGGCAGCGACAACCTGCTGCGGCAGATCCTCAAGACGGAGATCGGCTTCCAGGGCTTCGTCATGACCGACTTCGGCTCGACGCACCACCTGACGGACACACCTCCGTCGCTCAGCGCGGGCCTGGACCAGGAGCTGAACGCCTGGCGTGAGTGGACGCCGCAGCTGATCAAGGACCAAATCACTGCGGGCAGGCTCACCGAGGCAGACGTGGACGATGCCGCGCTGCGCGTGGTGCGGTCCCACATCGCTGCGGGGCTCTTCGACGTGGCCAAGCCGGCCGTCGCGCAGGCGGTCGTCACCACCGCGGAGCACAAGGCGGTCTCGCGCGAGGTCGCCGAGAAGGGCTCGGTCCTGCTGAAGAACGACGCGGGGATTCTCCCGATCGGCGGTGCTGGCAAGAAGATCGCCGTGATCGGCCAGACGGCGGCACAGACGGCCACCGTCGGCGACGTCGACGCCTCCAGCGTCTGCACGTACGGCACGAGCGTGACCAGCGCGTGCGCGGAGTCGGTCGTCGCGCCGCTCGGCAGCATCACGGCGCGTGCAGCCGCCAACGGCAGCACGGTGAGCTACGACAACGGCACCAACCTCGCCACCGCGGCTGCAACCGCGGCCGGCGCAGACGTCGTCGTCGTGTTCGGGTACTACAAGGAGGGCGAGTTCGCGGACCGCGCCAACCTGAGTCTCGACGGCAACGGGGACGCACTGGTCAGCGCGGTCGCCGCGGCCAACCCGAACACGGTCGTGGTGCTGCAGACCGGTGGCCCGGTCGTCATGCCGTGGCTCGACTCGGTCAAGGGTGTGCTCGAGACCTGGTACCCGGGTGAGCAGATGGGGCCGGCGACGGCCGCGCTGCTCTTCGGTGACACCAACCCGAGCGGCAAGCTCCCGATGAGCTTCCCGAAGTCGATGGCGGACCTGCCCACCGCAGGTTCCGTCGCCCAGTACCCGGGCGTCTTCGCCGACGGCTCCACGGTGCGCCCGGCCGGTTCCCTCGAGATCCGTCAGGTCGACTACTCCGAGGGTATGAAGGTCGGTTACCGGTGGTACGCCTCCCAGGGCATCAAGCCGCTGTTCCCCTTCGGCTACGGCCTGTCCTACGCGTCGTTCTCCTACGACAAGCTCCAGACGACGCCGTCGACGACGAACGGCAGCAAGGAGATCCCCATCCGGTTCCGTCTGACCAACACCGGCACCACGACCGGGACGGAGACTGCGCAGGCCTACGTCGAGCTGCCGTCGAGCACCGGCGAGCCGTCCAAGCGGCTCGTCGGCTGGAAGCAGGTGACGCTCGGTGCCGGGAAGTCCGAGAACGTCGAGATCACCCTCTCGGCAGCGGACCTCGCTGACCTGCACCTCCTGCAGTACTGGGACGCGGGCGCCGGGCAGTGGACGACCGCTGACGGCACCTACGGCATCACGGTCGGCGGCTCGTTCGACACGTCCGCGCAGGACGCGTTCCGCATCAAGCACGCGGGGTAGCACCCGACCGCCCCAGCGAAGGGCCGCAAGGACTCTCCCGTCCTTGCGGCCCTTCGTCGTCTCGTGCGCGGCCCGCTCACGCCCGGGGCAGGACCGTCAGCACGCGCACCAGGTGCTCGCGGAACTCGGCCATGAACCGGCGCAGGAGCGCCTCGGTGGCCTCCAGGAGCACCTCCCCGTCGTCCGCGAACATGTCCGGTGTCCAGCGCAGATAGGCCTCGGGCGCCGTCATCTGCCGGGCGTTGACGAAGCTGAGCACCCCGCGCAGGCTCTGCTGGGCCATGGCCGTGCCGATGGGTCCCGTCGACATCCCGATCACGGCCGCGGGGATGTGGTCGAAGGAGTTGTGGCCCCACGGTCGCGAGGCCCAGTCGATCGCGTTCTTCAGCCCGCCGGGGATGGACCGGTTGTACTCCGGGGTGATGAACAGGACGGCCTGCACCGAGGCGAGCGCCTCCTTCAACGCCTGGGCCTCGGCGGGAAAGTCGTCGTCGTAGTCGGGGCTGTACAGCGGGAGGTCCTTGATCGGGATCTCGCTGAGCTCGAGGTCGTCCGGCGCCAGGCGGACCAGCGCCTTCGCCAGGGTGCGGTTGATGGACGTCGACGACAGGCTTCCGACGAAGTACCCGACTCGGTACGTGGTCACGACTCACCATCCTCTTCGGGCAGGAACATTCGCGGTTCATGCCACCGTATCGACGGTCGAACGGTCTCGTCGGTCGGCGGCTCTCCTCCCCGATCGTCAGGTGGTGCGGCGGGCAGGTGGAGCGCGACGCGGAGACCCCCGGTGGCCGGCGGGGTGAGGGTGACGGTCCCGTCGCGTGCTCGGGCCGGGACAACTCCGGGACACCTCGGCGATGTGCCCGGGACACCCGGCCGACGACCGTAGCGGTCATGACAACAACAACCCTCAGTGCCACGTCCACCTCCCACTCCGCTCCTGAGCCGGCGGTGACGCCGAGCTGGCGGCGCCGCGCGGCTGTCGGCGTCACGGCCTTCCTGGCCTCCGCGCTCCCCGTCGTGTTCACCGTCAACCTCACCCGCATGCTCGTCACCGGCATCGAGCCGGACCACCGCTTCCACCAGGCGACCGGCCAGGGCCTGATCCTGTGTGCGCTGTGGCTGGGGGCACTGCTGCCGCTGGTCCGGGCCGGGTGGAGCGGGCGCCGACCGTCCACGGCGACGGGCCTTCTGCACCTCGCCCTCGCAGGCTCCGGGGTCGTCTGTGCGGTGGTGGCTCCCGGGGGCGGCGCGCCGTTCCTGATCGGCGTCATCGTGATCACCGGCGCCCTGCTCTGGCTCGCGATGCCGCGGCGGCCGCGGCTGCGGGGTCCGGTCCGCATCGACCCCGTGCTCGCTCCTCTCGCGCTGGCCCTGGCCGCGTTCCTGACCCCGTACGCGATCAACCAGCTCGCGCTCCAGAACCTGGCGACGACCGGCCTCCACTCGGAGAACCCGCACCTGTTCGACATGGCCTGGACGTCGGTCACGCTCATCGTCCTGGCAGTTCTGGCGGCGCTGCTGCCGGCCGGCCGCTCGCTCGTCGCGTGGGTCGCCGTCTCGTGCCTGGGCTTCGGCCTCGCCGGTCTCGCGTTCGGCGAGGGGACCACGTGGTCGCTCCTGGCGCTCGCTTTCGGCGTGGTCTCGGCGGTCGCCGCCTGGATGCAGCGCCGCAACCCCGTTGAGCCCTCGACCGAGCAGTGCGGGATCTAGGATCCCCGCCATGGCCGTTGTGGTCGACCAGTCGGTCCGCCCCGCCCCGCGACCCGGTCAGCCCGGGCGTGGGGCGTCGGTGCGCCTCGTGCTGCGCCACCGCTGGGCGAGCCTGGTCGCCGCGCTCGCGTGCGGCGCATCGGTCGCCGCGGTCGCGCTCATGACCATCGGCGACGTCTGGCACCTGCCGCCGGCCCCCCAGCTGGTCGTCGACGCGACCGTCGGGTTCGTCTACCCGGTGACCGCGCTCGTCATTCTCCTGGGGCGGGCCCCTGCTCGGGGGACGCGGGCGCTCGCGTGGGTGATGCTCGGCGCGGGGCTCGCGTCCGCGCTCGCCGTGCTGACGGCCGCCCTCGCGCTCGTCGCGTCCGAGCCGAGCGACCTCGTCGGGATCCTCGTCCAGCTGCAGAGCTGGCTCTGGGTCCCCGGGTTCCTGCCGCTGGTGACCGGGGTCCCGCTGCTGTACCCGGACGGGCTGCTGCCCGGTCGGATCTGGCGCGTCGTCGCGTCCGCCGCCGGTGCAGGGATCGTCCTGCTCGCCCTCGCTGTCGGTCTCTACCCGGAGGACTTCCAGAGCGCGGTCCCGATCGCCAAGCCGGTCACCAACGAGGGCGTGGCGAAGGTGTTGGCGGTCGCCGCGGCGGTCCTGCTGGTGCCGGCGACGATCGCCTCGGTGTGGAGCCTCGTGCTCCGGCTGCGTCGGTCGCAGGGGCTTCGTCGGCGGCAGGTCGTCGTCCTTCTGGTCGCGGCCGGGACGCTGGTCGCGGCGACGCTGGCGCAGGGTCTGCTCCCCAGTCCGGTCGACGTGCTCGTCCAGGCCGCCGCCGTGGCGCTGGTCCCCATCGCGATCGGGGTGGCGGTCACGCGCCACCGGCTCTACGACCTCGACACGGCGGTCTGTCGTGCCCTGGTGACCGCGAGCCTCGCCATCTGCCTGATCGGTGTCTACCTCAGCGTCTTCGCGGTGCTGCAGGCGGTCGGCGACGAGCGTTCGGCGCTCAGCGCCGCCGTCGCGGCGGGGGTGACGGGCGCGTTGATCCACCCGCTGGGTCGACGGCTGTGGGCCGGCGCCGACCGCCTGTTCTACGGCGACCGCGCCGACCCGTACGCGGTGACGTCCCGACTCTCGTCGCGGCTCGCCGCGCCTGGGCTCGACATCGCCGCGGTCCCGGAGGTGGTGTGCCAGAGCGTCGTCTCGTCGTTGCGGCTGGGCGCGGCCGAGGTGTGGCTGCTCGTCGACGGCGAGGAGCGACGGCTGGCGAGGGCCGGGGACTCGTCGACGTCCGGCGAGCGGTTCGCGATGAGGCATCGGGGCGAGACGGCCGGGTGGCTCGTCGTCGCGCCGCGCCCGGGCGAGGTCGTCGTCACCGAGCGGGATGCGGACATCCTCGCGGGCATCGCCGATCTCGTGGCGCCCTCGATCGCCGCCCTGCAGCTGCACCAGGAGCTGCAACGCAGCCGCGAGCTGCTCGTCGCCGCGCGTGAGGCCGAGCGGCAGCGTCTGCGGCGGGAGCTCCACGACGGCGTGGGGGCGACGCTGGCCGGCCTGCGGCTCCAGGTCGAGTCCGCGCAGGCGTTGGTGGCCGATCCCACCGCGAGCGCCCTCCTCGAGGCCGCCGGTGGCAGCGTCGGCCACGCGGTCGCGGAGGTGCGCACCATCTCCAACGGGCTGCGACCGCCCGGCATCGACGACCTCGGGCTCGCCCGTGCGCTGGTGCTGCTCGCGGAGCGGCACCGCACATCCGGGCTCGCTGTCGAGGTCGCCATCGACGAGGTGGGCGAGCTCGGTGCGGCCACCGAGGTCGCGACGTACCGGATCGCGGCCGAGGCCCTCGCGAACGTCTCGGGACATGCGCACGCGAACCGGATCGTCCTGACCCTCACCCGGAGCGCCGACGCGCTGGCCCTCGTCGTCGTCGACGACGGTGTCGGGCCGGACGGCGGCCGCGACCCGCGTCCCGGATCGGGCCTCGGCATCGCGTCGATGCGGCAGCGCGCCGAGGAGATCGGCGGATCCCTCACCGTGCGGGCCGTCGACCCCGGACCCGGTACCGAGCTGCGCGCGGTGCTCCCCTCGACCTTGGAAGGGCCGCGATGACCCGCGTGCTGCTCGTCGACGACCACCCGCTGTTCCTCGACGGCGTGCGCGCGGCGCTCGCCGGCGCCGAAGGGCTCGAGGTGGTCGGTGAGGCTCACGACGTGGCCGCCGCGCTCGCACTGGTGAGCGAGCTCCGCCCGGACGTGGTGCTCATGGACCTCAACCTGCCTGACGGGTCCGGAATCGACGCCACCAGGGCGGTGCTCCGGTCGAGCCCCGAGACCCGCGTGCTCGTGATGACGATGGCGGACCAGGACGACGCCGTCGTCGCGGCGATGCGCGCGGGTGCCCGCGGCTACGTGGTCAAGGGTGCCGGCCGTGCCGAGCTGATCCAGTCGGTGCAGACCGTCGCCGCCGGCGGCGCCGTGTTCAGCACCACCGTCGCCGACCGCCTCGTCGACTACTTCGCCGGGCTCGCCGCTCAACCCGGGCGCGAGGTCTTCCCCCGGCTGAGCGACCGGGAACGGGAGGTCCTCGAGCTCGTCGCCCGCGGCCACGACAACCGGCGCATCGCGCGGGAGCTGTTCATCTCCGACAAGACAGTGCGCAACCACGTGTCGTCGCTGTTCACCAAGCTCGACGTCCCCGACCGGGCCGAGGCCATCCGCCGCGCCCGCAGGGCAGGCATGGGTGAGCTGCCCTGAGGTCCGCGCGCCGTCGTCACACCTGGCCCGGGAAGCGCCCGGAGCGAGCCATCGGCTCGACCAGCTCGCGCGCACGGCGACAGTGTCCACGACAAGCTCGGCCCCTTCGCGTCCGCCGCCGAGCGCGGGCCTGTCGAGGCTTTCCTGGCGTGGCTCGTCGCGCCCCGCTGACCAGCGACCTCGACCCACGACGCATTCGACAATCGCCCATCATGGTGGGCATGCTCCTCAACCAGCGGATCGCCGACGGGATCCGCAGCGGCGAGGTGACGCTGGCGTTCCGGCGATGGGCGACGCCCCGGGTCAAGCCCGGCGGCTCGTTCCTGTCGTCGGTGGGCGTCGTGCTCGTCGGAACCGTCGACGAGGTCAGCGGCGCGACGGTTGACGAGGCACGCGCGGCCGGTGCGTCGTCGGTCGACGAGGTCGTCGGCGGCCGGACCGAGCTCCCGCTATACCGGATCGGGCTGTCGTGGGGCGGTCCCGACCCGCGCGAGGCGCTGTCCGCCGACACGTCGTTCACCGCGGAGCAGCTGGCGACGCTCGCGGCCACGCTGGCCCGTTGGGACGCGACCACCCGGTGGACGCGGCAGACGCTCGAGCTGATCCGCGACCGCCCGGCGACCCGCGCGCCCGACCTGGCCGCCTCGGTGGGGCGCGAGACGGCGCCGTTCAAGCGGGACGTCCGCCGGCTCAAGGAGCTCGGCCTGACGCACAGCCTCGAGGTCGGCTACCGGCTCTCGCCGCGCGGGCGGGCGTACCTGGACCGCGAGGAATCGGGCGCGACGAGCTGATGGCAGAGGCGGAGCGCAGCATCGAGCGGCCGACGGGTGCGCTGCGACCGCTGTACGCGGCCGGCTTCGTCACGGCCTTCGGGGCCCACAGCGTCGCCGCGGGACTCGGTGCCAGCGGGGAGAGCCTGGGGCTGAACCTGCTGCGCATCGGCTTCTTGATCGCGATCTACGACGTCGCCGAGGTCGTCCTCAAGCCGGTGTTCGGATCCCTGAGCGACCGGATCGGCGCCAAGCCCGTGATCGTCGGCGGCCTCGTCGCCTTCGCCGTCACGTCGTCGATCGGGGTGTGGGGGTCGGAGCCGCTGGTCCTCGTGCTCGCCCGGCTGGGGCAGGGGGCGGCTGCGTCGGCGTTCTCCCCGGCCTCGTCCGCCACTGTCGCCCGGCTCGCGGGCCCGGGCCGGGCCGGCCGGTACTTCGGGCGGTACGGCTCGTGGAAGGCCCTCGGCTACACCCTCGGTCCGCTGATCGGCGCGGCACTCCTGCACCTGGGCGGGTTCCCGCTCCTCTTCGTCACGCTGGCTGCCGTCGCCGCACTGGCCGCGGTCTGGGTCGCCGTCCGGCTGCCCCGGATCGAGCCGCTGCCCCGCCCGCGCTACACCGTCGCCGACGTGGTCCGGCAGTCCACCCACCGACAGTTCGTGATCCCCACCCTGGTCCTGGCGGCGTCGACCGGCGCGCTCGGGGCGGCCATCGGGTTCCTGCCCGCCCTGGCCGACCACCTCGGGGCGGGCCTGCTGGCCGCCCTGGGGATCGCCTCGGTCCTGGCGCTGTGCTCGACCCTGACGCAACCTCTGGCCGGTGCCCTGCGCGACCGGAACCGTCTCACCGACCCCGCCGGGATGACGGGCGGGCTGCTCCTGGCCGCGGGCGGCGCCCTGCTCGCCGCCGTGCTGCCCTCCGTCGTCGGTCTCTACCCGGCAGGCGGCCTCATCGGGGCGGGGATCGGGGTGTCGACGCCCTTCGCGTTCGCCTACCTCGCCGAGACGACACCCCATGAGCGCATGGGTCGCACCATGGGCACCGCCGAGGTGGGCCGCGAGCTCGGCGACGCCGGCGGCCCGCTCCTCGTCGGGGTCGTCGCGACGGTCTGGTCGCTCCCCGTCGGCCTCGGCGTCCTCGCGCTCGTCCTGGCCGCGACGAGCGCACTGCCCGGGGGCGATCGACTCGTCCACGCGTCGCCGAGCGTCGGCGGGGGCTGACCTCCCCAACGGACCCGGGGCTACCCTCGAACGGTCGCCCAGACCGAGGACCATCCGAGGAGCTGCCATGGGCCGCCTGCACATCGACCTGTTCGTCACCCTCGACGGCGTCGCGCAGGCGCCGGGCGCCCCCGAGGAGGACTCGTCCGACGGCTTCCCCTTCGGCGGCTGGCAGGCGCCGCTGTTCGACGACGTCGTCGGCCGTGAGGTGGGCGCCGGCATCGCGGCCATGGACGCGTTGCTGCTCGGGCGACGGACGTACGACATCTTTGCCGCGTACTGGCCGCACCAGGACGGCGACATCGCGCGCCAGCTCAATGCCGTACCCAAGTATGTCGCCAGCCGCGGGACGCCGGACCTCGGCTGGGCGGGGACCATCTTGCTCGGCGCGGACGTCGTCTCGAAGATCCGGGCCGTGCGGGACCGGCACGAGAACACGCACGTCATCGGCAGCGTTGACCTCGTCCAGACGCTGCTCGCCGAGCGGCTGTTCGACGTGCTGACGCTCTGGGTCTACCCGATCGTCCTCGGCCAGGGGAAGAAGGTCTTCCCCGACGGCGTCCGGGCGTCGGGGCTCACGCTGCTCGAGCCGCCGGTGACGGGGAGCGCCGGAGCGGTCCAGCTGCGGTACGCCCCGACGGGGTCAGACCCCGCCACCGGTGACATGACCGAGATGGACGGCGCGTCCTGACACCAGGCTTCAGCCCCGACCGAGGCCCGCGTCCCTGGCGCGCGCGATCGCCGCGGCGCGGTCGGCGACCTGCAGCTTGACCAGCACGTTCGACACGACGTTGCGCACCGTCTTCGCGCTGATCCCCAGCCGGTCGGCGATCGCCGGGTTGCCGAGCCCGCGCGCGAGCAGGTCCAGCACCTGGTGCTCGCGGGGGGTGAGCTGCACGAACGGGCCGAGATCGGGCGGCGCCGCGGCGAACCAGGCGGCGAGCCGGCCGGCGAGCTCGTGCCCGAACACGGCGTCGCCGCGCGCGACCGCCCGCACGGCTGCGAGCACCGTGGCGGGCTGCTCGGACTTGAGGACGTACCCGCGCGCGCCCGCCTGGATGGCGCGGAACACGAGAGCGTCGTCGTCGTACATGGTGAGGACGAGGACGCCGGTGTGCGGCGCCGCCGTGACGATGCGCCGCGTCGCCTCCACGCCGTCGAGCTCGGGCATCTTGAGGTCGAGCACGACGACGTCCGGTGTGAGCTCCTCGGTCTGCGTGACCGCGTCCGCGCCGTTGCCCGCCTGCGCGACGACGACGATGTCGCCGGCTGCCGTCAGCAGACCCACGAGCCCTTCGCGGTACAGCGGGTGGTCGTCGGCGACCACCACGCGGGTGGCGTCACCGGTCATGTGGATGCCCCGACCGCCACCAGCGGCAGGACGGCGACCAGGCGTGTCCCGCCACCGGGCACCTGGGAGACGACGAGCTCGCCGCCCAGCTCACCGGCACGCTCGTGCATCGACGTCAGGCCGACCCCGGCCCGCGTCCCGGGCGCCATCCCGGTGCCGTCGTCCTGCACGGTGACGCGCAGAGCGTCAGGCAGGCGCTCGATCGCCACCTGCGCGCGCGTGGCGTCGGCGTGCGCGACCACGTTCGCCAGCGCGCCGACTGCGATGCGGTACGCCGCCACCTCGGCCGCGGCGGGCAGGACCTCCGGGCCGAGGTCGCTGACCACGTCGACCTTCACGGCGAGCTCGTCGGCGTGCTCCCGGAGCGCGAGCACCAGCCCGCGCTCGTCGAGCGCGGGGGGACGCAGGCCGTACGAGAGCTCACGGACCTCGGCCGCAGCCTGGGTGGCGGACACCGCGATGCCGGCGAGTGTGCGATCGAGCTCGCCCTCCCGCCCCGGCGCGGTGACCAGCGCCTGGGCGGTGGCCGCCCGCAGCGCGATGCCGGCGATGGTCGGGGTGACCTCGTCGTGGAGCATGCGGCGCAGCGCGCGGCGCTCCTCCTCGCGGGCCAGCACGAGGCGCTCGCGAGAGGCTCGCACGGCGGCGTCCAGGCGTTCCTCGGCGACCGCCGCGGCGACCCGCCCGGCCAGGCCGGCGAGCAGCCGCCGCTCCGCGGGGTCGAACGGCTCGTCGGGTCGGCGCCGGGCKATCCGCAGCGTGCCGAGGCGCTCCGAGTGGTGCACGAGGGGGAGGGCCTCGACGCCGTCGTCGGAGGGTGGGCTGGTCGACGGGCCGGCCACGACCAGCGGTCTTCCGACGGCGGCGATCCCGACCCACGGCGACCGCAGCGCCTGCGCGATCTCGTCGGCCACCAGCGGCAGGACGTCGCGTCGGGTGGCGTCCGCGATCCGTTCCCCGAGCCGGCTGAGCGCGCGGTACGGGTCGTCCCGGTCGCCGTACAGCGCTCGGCGGCCGAGCCGGGTCAGCCCCCGGCGCATGGGATCCAGCGTGAGCGCGACCCCTGCGGCGGCCACCAGCGCCACCTGCACGGGCACCACGGCCGAGGCGGAGGCGCCCAGCAGGGCCGTGATCCCCGTGTAGACCGTGACGATGCCGAGCGCCAGCCCGGAGGCGACGAGGGTGCGCAGCAGGACGACATCGAGGCCGAAGAGTCGCTGCCGCAGCAGGGCGACGAGCAGTCCGGCCACGGCTATGAGGCCCGGCAGCCCGATCCAGGTGCCGGGCAGCAAGGACCGACCGATGACGAGCTGCGGGACGAGCCAGAGCGCGGCGGCGAGCATCAGCGCGGCCGCCCCGGTGAGGCCGACCCACCGGACCTGCCGCGCGGCATCCTGGTCTGGTGCGCCGCCGCGCACCCGGAGGGCGAACACGACGATCGCGACGCCGAACACCACCAGGGTGAGTGCGGCCTCGGCGTCGATGGCGGCGCTCGCGGCTACGAACGGACCGGCGAACGAGCCGATCACCGCCACCGCCGTCGCGAGGAGTGCGGGCGCGACGGCTGCCGGTGCGGCGAACCGGGACCACGGCGTTCGCCACGGGAAGACGAGCGCGAACGCGAGCACCCCGCCCCACCCGAGCAGGTAGCAGCCGACGACAGCACCGAGGAACAGGTTGCGGGGCCACGGCGAGAACCCGCCGTGGAGGGGGAGCTCGAGCAGGTACACGATCGTGCTGGTGGCGAGCCCGGTCCCCATGAGCAGGAGGGCMTGGGCGGCCCGGTCGCGCGGTCGGCGGACGAATGCGTAGGCACCGACGCCCACCAGCGAGCCGACGAACAGCAGCGTCGACCATCCCGGCGCCAGCCGGGGCGCGATGTCCGCCGGGCCGAGCGGGACGTCGACGACGAGATCCTCGCCGTCGCGCACGACCGCGTACCGCACGGAATCCACCGACGACGCGATCACGCCGGTCGCCTCGTCGCCCGTATGCACCGGGCAGCCGACCTCGGCGGTGGGGAGCACGCCCGTCGTCGTCCACGCGCTGGGCGCCGAGGTCAGCCGCGCGCACTCGCCGGGTGTCGTGACGCGCCAGGCGACGAATGCGGCACAGATTGCGAGCGCCACCGACACGAGCACGAGCACGCCGACGGGGCTGCCCTGCGCTGTCACCGGCCGTCCCGCGGACGGAGCACCCATGCGCTCATCGTGGCCGCCTCCCGGGGCGGTGTCACGGGTCGACCGGGGTCAGCCGGAGCAGCGGGATACGCCGGGGCGTGGTGGTCCAGTAGTGCTCGAGCCGCGGGTACGCCGTGGTGAGCACCGCGTGGGCGTCGTCGTAGTCGTCGTCCTGCAGCTCGAGCGCGCGGACCACGCGGAACCGCGGGCCGATCTCGACGTCCGCATCGGGGTCCGCGACGAGGTTGAAGTACCACCCCGGGAGCGCGGCCCGKCCGCCGTTCGTCGCCATCACCACGTAGGCGTCGTCGACCTCCGCGAACACGACGGCCACGCTGCGGACGAGACCCGACCGGCGCCCGGTCGTCGTCAGCAGGAGTACCGGCGCGCCCTTGGCGCGACCCATGAACCGGCCGCCCGTCGCGCGGTAGCCGGCGATGCAGGCCCGCGTGAGCTGGTTCATGAGGGCCAGGACTGCCGCATCGGCCGTGCGGGGTCGGATGCCGAGCACCAGCGGCCACGCCGTCAACGCGACCCAGCCGAGCACCCCCGGCACCAGAGCGACGACCAGGGCGGGGCTCCCCCACGGCAGGAGCGCGAGCCCGGCCAGTCCGACGACCGCGCCGAGCACGAAGACCAGAACGGTTGCTCGCCCGGTCGCCGCGGCGACGCTCCCGACGACGCCCCGCCGCCCGCCGCGCCGCGATGCGAGCCAGACCCAGCCGACGACGAGGGGGAGGCCGACGGCCGACACGGCGTACTGGTCGTCCAGGGTGATCTGCTCACGGACCAACAGCGGACCGGCGACCGCCATCGCGGCGAGACCGACGACCGTGAGCGCCGACCAGACGCGCACGAGGACGTCGCGCAGGACGAACGCGAACCAGGCAACCGCCGGGATGAGCAGGAACCACGCGAGCGAGCCGACGACGTCGTTCGCGCGGCCGGCCCAGTGCCACGGGCCGCCCGACGTGGTGAACGGGTCGGCGAAGGCGAAGAACGCGGCGAGCAGCGCCGTGCCGACCACGCCGCAGACTCCGCTCGCGACCGTCAGTGCGCGGACGTGGGGTGGCATCGGCATCGAGGCGGCGGGCAGACCGCTCGCGGCGGCCGCCCTCGCGGTCGAGGGCGCGCTCACCATGCACCTTCGGGCGTGCCGGTCGAGAAGCCCAGCGGCGTCGGCGTCTCCACACGTCGAGCGTGCTCGCACGCGACGCCGGCGGACGGGTTGTCGTAGTGGGCGCACGGGTCCAGGCACGAGCTGCCGCCCGGGCGCATGTGGTCGCCCGGGCACCGGTCGGCCGGCGCCGTGGAGTACTGCACCGGGCTGGGGGCCGGCGCGGCCGCCGGGCCGGTGGCGCCGAGCACGCTCGCGGTGAGCACCACCGCGAGGCAGGCGGCCGCGAGCGTGGCGAACGCGGCCCGTGCCGCGCGGGGAGGCGGCTCTTCGGTTGGGTCCTCGCGCGGGTTGAGCGGGTCGTCCAGCTCCACGATCGACATCGTGATGCGACGCATCGGTTCCTCCTCGGGGAGCTCCTGACTCCTGAGGTACGAACGTCTCGCCGGGGCGTCCCGGGCGTCATGGGGCACCCGTCCCGGGCGGCCGGGAGGAATGCCCGACCGGGTGGGGGCAGCCGCCCGGTCAGCCCGGCGAGGGGCGGTCCTCGACGGCGGCGTCGACTTGTCCGACAATCGCACGACACGTGATGAGGGAGCCCGATGACCTCGACGGCACCGACGCCGCTCGCCGCCCTGCTGGCCGGGTGCGTCGCGGAGCGTGCGCAGGTCCGGACCGACGAGCTGAGCCGCCGGGCCGTCGCGCACGACGCGTCCCACGTGCTGCTGGTCCCCGAGGCGGTGGTGGCCCCGCGCACCGCCGCCGAGGTGGGCAGGCTGCTGCGCGCGACGGCGGACGCGGGCGTGCCGCTGACCTTCCGCTCGGGCGGGACCAGCCTGTCCGGGCAGGCCGGCAGCGACGGCGTGCTGGTGGACGTGCGCCGGCACTTCCAGGGGGTCGAGGTGCTGGACGGCGGCGACCGCGTCCGCGTGCAGCCCGGGGTGACGGTCCGGCAGCTGAACGCGCACCTGGCCCGGTTCGGCCGCCGGTTCGGGCCGGACCCGGCCAGCGAGGTCGCGTGCACCGTCGGCGGGGTCGTCGCCAACAACTCCTCGGGCATGGCGTGCGGCACGGCCGAGAACAGCTACCGGACCCTGGAGTCGCTGGTCGTGGTCCTGCCGTCCGGGACGGTCGTCGACACGGGCGCGTCGGATGCGGACGAGCTGCTGCGCGCCCTCGAGCCCGAGCTCTACGCGGGCCTGCACGCGCTGCGCCGGCGGGTGCTCGACGACCCTGCCTCGGTGGCGACCCTCGCCCGGCAGTTCGCGATGAAGAACACCATGGGCTACGGCCTCAACGCGCTGGTCGACTTCGACACCGCGCCGCAGATGCTGGCCCACCTGGTGGTGGGCAGCGAGGGGACGCTCGCCTTCGTCGCGTCGGCGACCTTCCGCACGGTCCCGCTGCGCACGCACGCGGCGTCGGCGCTGCTCGTGTTCGACGATCTGTACGCGGCCAACCGGGCGCTGCCGGCGCTCGTCGCCACCGGTGCCGCCACCCTCGAGCTCATGGACGCCACCTCGCTGCGGGTCGGGCAGACCCTCGCCGACTGCCCGCCCGCGGTCGCCGCGCTCACCGTGGAGCGGCAGGCGGCGCTGCTCGTGGAGTATCAGGCGACGACCGCCGACGAGCTGGCGTCGCTGGTCGGCAGCGCGCGACCCGTGCTCGGCGGGGTGCCGCTGACCGCCGACCCGGGCACCCGCCATCAGCTCTGGAAGCTGCGCAAGGGGCTGTACACCTCGGTGGCCGGCGCGCGCCGCAGCGGGACGACCGCCCTGCTCGAGGACGTCGTCGTGCCGGTGGAGCGGCTGGCGGACACGTGCTCCGCGCTGACGACGCTCTTCGACCGGTACGCCTACGAGGACGCGGTGATCTTCGGCCACGCCAAGGACGGCAACCTCCATTTCATGCTCACCGACCGGTTCGAGTCGGGCGAGCAGCTGGCGCGCTACGCCGCCTTCACCGAGGACCTGGTGACCCTCGTCCTGGACAACGGGGGCTCGCTGAAGGCCGAGCACGGCACCGGCCGCGTCATGGCGCCGTTCGTCCGGCGCCAGTACGGCGACGAGCTCTACGACGTGATGCACGAGATCAAGCGCCTGTTCGACCCGCGCGGGCTGCTCAACCCGGGCGTCCTGCTCTCCGACGACCCGGAGGCCCACCTGCGGCACATCAAGCTGGCGCCGACGGTCGAGGCGGAGGTCGACCGCTGCGTCGAGTGCGGCTACTGCGAGCCGGTGTGCCCGTCCCGGGACCTCACCCTGACGCCGCGCCAGCGGATCGCGCTGCGCCGGGACATCCGCGCGGCGGAGCTGGCCGGCGACGACGGTACGGCCGCGCGGCTCGAGCGCGCCTACGAGTACCCGGGCGTGGACACCTGCGCGGTCGACGGGATGTGCGGCACCGCGTGCCCGGTCGGCATCAACACCGGCTTGCTGGTCAAGACGCTGCGCCGCGAGAACCTGTCCGCCCCGGCCGGGGCCGCCTGGACGGCGGCGGCGAAGCACTGGGGCGCGACGACGAGCCTCGCCGGGACCGCGCTGACCGTGGCCCGCGCGGTGCCCGGCCCGCTGGTGCCCGCCGTGACCGCCGCGGCTCGCGCGGTCCTCGGGTCCGACGCGGTGCCGCAGTGGACGTCCGACCTGCCCGCCGGCGGTGCGCCCCGCCGACGGCCGCGACCCGACGCGCCGCCCGACGCCGTCTACGTGCCGGCGTGCGTGAACGTCATGTTCGGCCCGGCCCAGGGTCCCGGCGTGCAGGTCGCGTTCGAGGACCTGTGCGCGGCCGCGGGCATCACGCTGCTGGTCCCCGAGGGGATCGACGACCTGTGCTGCGGCACCCCCTGGTCATCGAAGGGTGTCGTCGCGGGTCACGAGGCGATGCGCGCCGCCGTGCTGCGCGCCCTGCGGGAGGCGACCGACGGCGGCCGGCTGCCCGTGGTCTGCGACGCCTCGTCGTGCACCGAGGGCTTCCGGCACGTGCTCGGGAGCAAGGTGCAGGTCGTCGACGTCGTGGCCTTCGTCGCCGACCGCGTGCTGCCGGTCCTCGGTCAGTTCCGTCGGCTCGACTCGCTGACCCTGCACCCGACCTGCTCGTCCACGCAGCTGGGCCTCGACCCGGCTCTGCGGACGGTCGCCGAGGCCGTCGCCGAGACGGTCACCGTGCCCCTCGACTGGGGGTGCTGCGCCTTCGCGGGCGACCGCGGGATGCTGCACCCTGAGCTGACGGCCGCAGCGACGCGTCGGCAGGCCGCGGAGGTCGCTCGTCTGGGCGCGCAGGCGCACGCCAGCTGCAACCGGACCTGCGAGCTGGGCATGACGCGAGCCACGGGCGCGACGTACCGACACGTCGTCGAGCTGCTCGCCGACCAGGCCCTCCACCGATCAGCACCACCCGTCCGAACACATCCAGCAGAGGAGCAGAGATGAACCCGGAGACCACGGCACTCGTCCTGATCGAGTTCCAGAACGACTTCACCAGCGAGGGCGGCGTCCTGCACGGCGCGGTCCAGGGCGTCATGGAGAGCACCGGCATGCTCGCGCACGCCAGGACGGCGCTCGAGGCCACCCGCGCCGCGGGTGCCACGGTGATCCACAGCCCCATCGCGTTCGCGGCGGGGTACGGCGAGATCACTGCGCACCCCTACGGGATCCTCAAGGGCGTCGTCGACTCGAACGCGTTCGTCAAGGGCTCGTGGGGTGCGGACTTCGTCGAGGACGTCGCCCCCGCCGGCGACGACATCGTCGTGGAGGGCAAGCGCGGGCTCGACGCGTTCGGGTCGACCAACCTCGACTTCATCCTGCGGTCGAAGGGCATCACGACCGTGGTGCTGGCCGGCTTCCTCACCAACTGCTGCGTGGAGTCGACCATGCGCTCGGCCTACGAGAAGGGCTTCGAGGTCATCACGCTCACCGACGCCGTCGGCGCCACCTCGCAGGCCGAGCACGACAACGCGATCACCTACGACTACCCGATGTTCTCCAAGCCGATGACGGTCGACGAGTACGTGGGGACCCTCCGCGGTGCGGCAGTGACGGCCGACAGCTCGCGCGGCTACTGAGGGGCGAACTGGCTGGCGGTCAACACGGCCCCCTGCGGGTCGCGGATCGTCGCCGTGCGCGCCCACTGGTTCTCCTCGGTCGCGATGACCTCGCCGCCGTGCGCGGTCGCCAGCGCCACGGTCTCGTCGCGGTCCGCGACGGCGAACGAGACGTGCCAGTGGGGCGTTTCGTCGCCACGGACGGGTGCGATCCAGCCGATGGCGTCGGCGAACCCGGGCGGCACGGCCACGCCGTGCTGCCGCTCGTAGATGTCGGGGTCGACCGTGGCGGCGAGGTGGTCGCCGTACCCGGGGACGCGGATCATCGTCGCGAACCCGACGTCCGCGACCTCACATCCGAACGCCCGGGTGTAGAGGCCGAGCGCGGCGGCCGGGTCGCTGGTGTGGAGGTCGCTGAAGTTCCAGGCGCCCGGCGCGTTGACGATCTGCGCGCCGAGGCGCCGCTTCGGCTGCCACAGCCGCAGGTCGGCGCCCTGCTGGTCGGTGAACGCTGCCCACGTGCCGCCCTCGCCCGCGACCGTCGGCGCGGTGGTGACCGTGCCGCCCGCCGCCGCGACCCGGGTGAGCGCGGCGTCGAGGTCCTCGACGCCGACGTAGGTGTGCCAGGAGGGGTCGGCCGGCGCGGCGCCGGACGGGTCCGACGGGCCGCCGATACCGGCGGCGTCCCGGCCGTCGACCTGCGCGATCACGTACCGGAACGGCAGCCCGGGCGGCGTGGCGTCGTGGAACGACCACCCGAGGACCGGGCCGTAGAACGCCTTCGCCGCCTCGACGTCCGGCTGCTCGATGTCGACCCAGGACGTCACTCCGGGGGGATAGGTCCGCTGCTGCTGCGTCATCCCGCCAGGCTACGAAGGGCCACCGACATGCGTCAGCCCCGCAGGTCGAGCTCCAGCAGGGTGCAGGAGAAGTCGGCGAAGTCGCGCTGCCCGACGGCGGTGAACCCGTACGCCTCGTAGTAGTCGCGCAGCACCGGGTTGGTGGTCCGGCAGTCGAGCCGGAACAGGTCGACCCCGGCGTCGCGCCCGCGGGCCGCCGCCCAGTCGAGCAGTGTCCTGCCGATGCCCGCGCCGGTGTGGCGGCGGTCGACCATGAGGCCGTGGACGTACACCGCGAAGGAGTCGTCGGCCCCCCAGAAGTCCGGGTCCGACCACAGCAGGCGGATGGTGGCGACGACGACGCCGCCGTCGTCGCGCACGACGTGCCACTCGCCCGCGTCGACCTGCGCCGCGACGCGTTCCCGCGGCAGCGAGCCCTGCGGCCACTGGACCGTGCCGTTCGCGGCCATCCAGTCCTCGAGCGACCGGCGCAGGGCGTGGATCGCGTCGATGTCGTCGGGTGTCGCCCGCTCGGGCGCCACGCGCGCGGGATGAGGCCGCAGCGGCGACCGGTCACCCACGAGCCACAGGTGGCCGAACGGGTCGACGAAGCCGCCCTGCCGGTGCGGGCCCCACGGCATCTGGTGGGTGCGGACGAGGTCGACGTCGCCGTCCGCTCCCGCGTCCACCGCGCGCTGGAGGAACGAGTCCGGGTCCTCGACGAAGACCTCGACGCGGACGGTCCGGCCGCCCAGCTCCCCGGGGGTGTCCCAGCGGTTTCCCTCGGGCTGACCGAGGAAGAACGGCGCCCCGCCGACGCTGAGCCCCACGACCGACCCGAGGTCCCACAGGACCGTCGCGCCGAGCGCCTCCGCGTACCAGCGGGCAGCAGCGGCCGCGTCGGGGACGGCGAGCATCACCGAGATCACGGGTGGTTCGATGGTCATGGCGCGTCCGTGAGCATGTTCGAGCCGATCTGGTCGATGGAGCGGACGCCGCACAGCGCCATGGTGAGGTCGAGCTCGGCCCACACGTGCTCCAGCACGGTGCGGGCTCCGTCGGCGCCGGCCAGCGCGAGCCCGTAGACCCAGGGCCGGCCGACGAGGACCGCGGCCGCGCCCAGCGCGAGCGCCTTGACCACGTCGGCGCCGCCCCGGATGCCGCTGTCGAACAGGACGGGGACCCGGCCGTCGACGACCTCGACGACCCCGGGCAGCGCGTCGAGCGAGCCGACGGCACCGTCTACCTGCCGACCGCCGTGGTTGGACACGACGATGCCGTCGACCCCGTGGTCGAGCGCGAGCCGGGCGTCGTCGGGGTGCTGGATCCCCTTGAGCACGATGGGCAGGGAGGTGCGCTCGCGCAGCCGGGCGAGGTCGTCCCAGGTCAGCGACGACCGCGAGAACACGTCGAGGAACGTGTCCACGGCGGCGCGCGGCTGCGGCGAGCGGAGGTTGGTGCGCAGGTCACCGGGATAGTGCCGGGCCATCGACAGCAGCGCGCGGACCGCGGCCGGCGTGGGGCGGTCCCTGGAGGCCGTTGCGGAAGCAGCGCGTGCCTCCACCAACCGGCGGAACGCCGGGTCGCTCGTGTACTGCGCGATCCCCTCCGCGCGGGCGAAGGGCAGGTAGCCGAGGTCGAGGTCCTTGGTGCGCCAGCCGAGCACATGGGTGTCGAGCGTGACGACGAGCGCGTCGCTGCCGATCGCCGCGGCGCGGTCGACGAACGAGTCGACCACGTCGTCGTCCTTGCTCCAGTACAGCTGGAACCAGCKGGGTGTGTCGCCGAGCTCGGCGGCCGTCTGCTCCATGGGAACCGAGCCCTGCGACGAGATCACCATCGGCAGCCCCAGCGCTCGCGCGGCGCGGGCCGCGGCGAGGTCGGCGTCGCGGTGCGCCATCTCCAGCACGCCGATGGGGGCGAGCAGCAGCGGAGCGGGGATCCGGCGGCCGAAGAGCTCGACCGAGGTGTCCCGGGTCTCCACGTCGACGAGCATCCGCGGCACGAGCCGGTGCCGCCCGAACGCCTCGACGTTGGCCCGCGCGGTCTGCTGCCGGCCGGCGCTGCCCGCCACGTACGCCCAGGCGGCCGGGCTCATCCGCCGCCGAGCCGCCGCGGCGAGCCGCGCGGGTTCCACGGGGACCACGGGCCGCCGCCCGAACACCCCGGCGCGGTAGATCCGGGACTGCACGTCGCGGCCCGAGAATGCGCTCACGGCGTGAGTCTGGCACGCCAGGGCGGTACTGCCAGGGCCTCCCTCGTCGCCGGGTCTGGACGTAGCGTCGAGGAATGGACACACGCACTCTCGGACAGGACCTCGAGGTCTCCGCGATCGGCCTCGGCTGCATGGGCATGAGCCAGAGCTACGGGCCCAACCCCGGTGACCGGCAGGAGATGATCGGCGTCCTGCGGGGCGCCGTCGACCGCGGGGTGACGTTCTTCGACACGGCCGAGGTCTATGGCCCGTTCGTCAACGAGGAGCTCGTCGGCGAGGCGCTGGCGCCCGTGCGCGACCAGGTCGTCATCGCGACGAAGTTCGGGTTCGACCTGCACGCCGACGGCTCGCACCACGGGCTGTCGAGCCGACCGGAGCACATCAAGGAGGTCGCCGACGCCTCGCTGCAGCGCCTCGGCATCGATGTGATCGACCTCTTCTACCAGCACCGCGTCAACCCCGAGGTGCCGATCGAGGACGTCGCCGGTGCGGTCGCCGAGCTGGTCGCCGCCGGCAAGGTCCGTCACTTCGGTCTGTCCGAGGCGGGTCCGGCGACGATCCGACGGGCGCACGCCGTGCACCCGGTCACCGCCCTGCAGAGCGAGTACTCGCTGTGGACGCGGGACCCCGAGGTCGACGTGCTGCCGACGCTCACGGAGCTCGGCATCGGGTTCGTGCCGTTCAGCCCGCTGGGCAAGGGCTTCCTCACCGGCACGGTCGACGCGACGACGTCGTTCACCGAGAAGGACATCCGCACGACGATCCCGCGGTTCACCGAGGAGAACCGGCAGGCCAACCAGGCCCTCGTCGACCTGGCCGCCGAGGTCGCCTCCCGGCACGCGGCCACGCCCGCGCAGGTCGCGCTCGCCTGGCTGCTCGCCCAGCAGCCGTGGATCGTGCCCATCCCGGGCACCCGCCGGCTCAGCCGGCTCGAGGAGAACATCGGCGCCGCCGACCTCGAGCTCACGGCGCAGGACCTGGCCGACCTCACGTCCGCCGCCGACCGCATCGGCGTGCACGGCAACCGCTACAACGACGCCGGGATGCGCATGGTCGGGCTCTGACCGCTCTCAGTCCTCCCGCGCCAGGTCCAGCTCCAGCCAGCGGGCCAGGTCCTCGATCTCGGCGTCGACCGCCGCGGTGTCGGCCGCGCTCCACGGTTCGTCMCGGTGGACGGCGTGCACCCGCAGCACCCCGGCCCGCACGTCGGCCGCGGCGTCGAGCTTTCCGATCAGCCGGTCGCCCACCAGGATCGGCAGGGCGTAGTACCCCCACCGGCGCTGGGCGACGGGCTTGAACATCTCCAGCGCGTACTCGAACTCGAAGATCTCGGCCATCCGCTTGCGGTCGCTGAGCAGCCGGTCGAAGGGCGACAACAGCGCCGCGCGCCCCTCGAACGGGCCGTCGAGCAGCTCCGGGTCGACCCGCCACGTGCCCCGGACACCCTCGACGACCGCCGGCTCACCGGCCTCGCCCACGGCCACGGGCTCGACCGGTTGCTCCGTGCCGGTGGGCCGCGCGATGCCGAGGGCCCGCAGGCGTCGCTCGTCCCGGAGGCGCCGCGCCTCCGCGGGCGGGGGAGCGGGATCGTCGGGGTAGATGCGCTCCGCCAGGTCCCAGAGGCGGTCTCGACCGCGCCGGCCGGCCACCGCGACATCGCCGTTGTGGACCATGACCTCGAGCATCATCACGACGTTCCGGTTGTTGTTCCAGCCGCTCGACCGCCACGGCCGCACGCAGGTGTCGGGGAGCTCGCGCGCCGTCAGCGGCCCGTCCGAGCGCAGCAGCTCGAGGATGTCCTGGCGGCAGCCCTCGTTGTCGTGGAGCCAGCGGGCGTTGGCCAGCTGCCAACCCTTGACGTCGGGCCCGGTCCCCGGCCACGCGGCCATCTCGGCGCGGAACAGCGCGATGTCCTCCGGCACCCGAACCGTCCCGCGGAAGTCGAGGAGCGAGAGGTCGTCGAGGCTGTCCGCGAGCTCGCGCGGGTCGTACGCCGAGCCGAGGCGGCTCCACAGGACGAGGTCCGCACTCGGGGCGATCGCGCTGGTGGGTTCGAGCTGGACCATGGTCAGCCGCCGCACGACCTCCCGGACCTCCGTCGGCCGCTCGGCGGTGAGCAGCTGCGCGCGCACCGCGATCCGACGTGCCTGCGCACGCGAGAGGACCTCCATGCCCCGCGACCCTACGACCACCGTCCGACACGAGCGCTCGCTAAGGTCACCGCATGATCCGGACGCTGGCCGTCGAGCGCTACCGGAGCCTGGACGAGCTCGTGCTCGGGCTCGACCGGCTCACCGTGGTGACCGGCGCGAACGGCAGCGGCAAGACCAGCGTCTACCGGGTGCTGCGCCTGCTCGCCRACGTCGTGCGCGACGGCGCGATCAGCTCGCTCGCCCGTGAGGGCGGCATGCGCTCGGCCATCCACGCCGGGCCGCGCCCCAAGGGGCCGGTGGCCGTGCGGCTCGGCGTGGCCACCGAGGAGCTGTCGTACGCGATCGACCTCGGCCTGCCGCAGATGGGGCCGTTCAAGCTCGACCCGGAGATCAAGTCCGAGGTCGTCTGGGCCGGTCCGGTGCTGCGCCCGTCCACGATCCTCACCGAACGCGTCGGGATGAGGGTGCGGAGCCGCGACGACGACGGGACGTGGCGCGATGCCCCGCTTGCGGTCAGCCAGCACGAGTCCGTCATGGCCGTGCTCGCGGACCCGAGCGCCACGCCGGAGCTCTTCGCCCTGCGGGAGCAGGCCCGGCGCTGGAGGTTCTACGACCACCTGCGCACGGACGCCGACGCCCCGGCCCGCAGGCCCGGGGTCGCGACGTTCACGCCCGTCCTGTCCTCCGGCGGCGACGATCTTGCCGCGGCCCTGCTGACCATCGGGCGCGTCGGGGACCCGGAGACCCTGCAGGCCTGCGTGGACGCCGCGTTCCCGGGTTCCGAGGTGGTCGTCGACGAGGACGAGGACGGGACCTGCCGCGTGGGCATGACCCAGCCCGGTCTGCTCCGGGCGCTCTCGGTCGCCGAGCTCTCGGACGGGACGCTCACCTACCTCCTGCTGCTCGCGGCGTGCCTGGCCACCCGGGCGCCGGACCTGCTCGTGCTCAACGAGCCCGAGTCCAGCCTCCACCCGAGCCTCATGCCGGCCGTCGGTGCGCTGATCGCCTCGGCCTCCGAGCGCTCGCAGGTGCTCGTCGTGACCCACTCGGGCGACCTGGTGCGTGCGCTGCGGGAGGCGGGCTCGACCACCGTCGAGCTCAGCAAGACCGGCGCGGCCACCACGGTCGCCGGACGTGAGCGGTTCGACGGCCCGCCGTGGACGTGGCCGAAGCGCTGACACCCTTTCCGTCGGCGACCGGCGGGTCTACGGTCTGCAGTGCTGTCCGCACTTCTGACGAGCGATATCTGCTCCAGCATGACGACGCAAGGAATCCGGGGGGCGTCACCGCCCGAGGCAACGAGGCCTCGGGCTCAGCCGCTGTGAGGTTCCGTTGACTTCTCCGACCGCCGACGCCGCTCCGCTCGGGTTCCCCGAGACCGGCAAGGGACTCAAGGGCGGCGCGCTCGGCCTGGTGTCGAGCGTCGTCGTCGGCACCGCGTCCACCGCCCCCGCGTACAGCCTCGCGGCGAGCCTCGGGTTCGTCGTGGCGGGCGGCGGGGCGATCCTGGCCGGCGTCAAGGCGCCGGCCATCATCCTGCTGGCCTTCGTCCCGATGTACCTGATCGCCGTCGCCTACCAGGAGCTCAACCGCGCCGAGCCGGACTGCGGGACCACGTTCACCTGGGCAGCCCGGGCGTTCGGGCCGATCACCGGCTGGTTGGGCGGCTGGGGGATCATCGCCGCCGACGTGATCGTCATGGCGAACCTCGCCCAGATCGCCGGCGCGTACTCGTTCACCTTCGTGGCGGACCTGGGGTGGGAGGCCGTCGGGGAGCTGGCATCGAGCACGCTCTGGACGACGGTCGCCGGCCTGCTGTGGATCGCGATCATGACGTACATCTGCTACCGCGGCATCGAGGTGTCGGCGCGCATCCAGTACGTCCTGCTGGCCATCGAGGTCGCCGTGCTGATCATGTTCTCGGTGGTCGCACTGGGAAAGGTGTACTCGGGCAACGCGGAGTTCTACTCGCTGATCCCGTCCTGGGACTGGTTCTGGCCGGGCGGGCTGAGCGTGGCCGACGTCATCGCCCCGGCACTGCTCACGGCCGTGTTCATCTACTGGGGCTGGGACACGGCCGTCTCGGTCAACGAGGAGTCGGACGACCCCGCCAAGACCCCCGGCCGCGCGGCGATCCTGTCGACCGTGCTGCTGCTGGTCACCTACACGCTCGTGTCGACGGCGGCGGTGGCGTTCGCGGGGGTCGGCACCACGGGCATCGGGCTGGGCAACCCGGACAACGCCGACGACGTGTTCGCGGCGATCGGGCCGGCGCTGTTCGGCGACACCGCGCTCGGTCACATCGGGCTGCTCCTGCTGTCCGCGTCGATCCTCACGTCGGCATCCGCGTCGACGCAGACGACGATTCTGCCGACGGCCCGGACCACCCTGTCGATGGCCGCGTACAAGGCGATGCCCGCGGCGTTCGCCAAGATCCACCCCAGGTACCTGACGCCGGGCGTGTCGACGATCGCGATGGGCCTGGCGTCGATGCTCTTCTACGCGATCTTCACGCTCATCAGCCCGAGCCTGCTGACCGCGCTGATCGGGTCGGTCGGCCTGATGATCGCCTTCTACTACGGCCTCACCGGGTTCGCGTGCTCGTGGTTCTATCGACGGACGCTGCACCACAAGCCGCGCGACTTCTTCATGCAAGGCGTGCTGCCCTCGCTGGGCGGCCTGATCCTGCTGGTCGCGTTCGTGTACGCGCTGAAGTCGTTCGCCGAGGTCGACTGGCTGCAGGACGAGAACGGCAACGACGTCACCATCGCCGGGGTGGGCGCAGTGGCCGTCGTCGGAGTCGTCGCGATCCTCATCGGCGCGGTGCTCATGGTGGTCTGGCGGCTGCGGGCGCCGGCGTTCTTCCGCGGGGAGACGCTGGCGCGCGCCGGGTCGCACGACCTGGTGCTGGTGGGCTCGGGGGCCGCCGACGAGCCGGTGTTCCGGTTGCCCGACTCGGGCCTGCCGGGCATCGTCATCGCCCCCGACCTGTCCAACCTGCCGAGGGGGGAGCGGGCCATCGACCCGGTCACGGGCGACGAGGTGCGCCCCGACGAGGAGCCCTAGCTCCCCGCGATGACCTTCGCCTTGGCCACCCGGTACTCCTCGTCGTCCAGCCGACCCCCCGCGTGCAGCGCGCTCAGGCGCTCGAGCCGCGTGGTGACGTCGTCCACCGGGGGTGCCGGGTGAGCGGAGGCGTGCTCCTGCCGGCTGCGCTGGAACGCGTCCGCCCCATCCCTGGCCGCGGTCGCTGCTCCCTTGCCGAGCGCGACGCCGGTCTCCCCGACGACGACGACGGCGGTCGCGCTCTTGGACGCCAGGGAGCCCTTGGTGGAGTCGCTCACGGGCAGCTTGTCGATGCCGGCGGCGACGACGCGCTGCACGTCCTGGGCGATGCCGAGCCGCCGGAGCCGCTCCTCGAGGGAGGCCTTGTCGTCGGGTGTCATCTCCCGATCCTGCCCCATCTCACCGCGCGCTCGTCGCCCCCTGCCTGGGCATGGCAGAGATCGGTTGGTCTCCGGGCCGGAACGGTCTTGCGTGCTACTGTCCCCAACAGGATGCTTGACCATTCCATGACCATTGCAAGGCGCAGAATGATCGCCCTGCGACGACCTGGACGTGAAGGACGACGATGACCGAGGCAGCTCCCCTCCAGCCCCCCGCGCCGCAGTCCGTGTTCGCGCTCGAGGCGCCCGCGCCGGTGTCCCCGGTGGCCACGACGGCGGCGTCCGGGATGGCTCCGCAGATCCCCGAGGCCGCGCTGCCGGGGCTCGACGCGAAGGTCTCGGCGTACGTCGACGGACTCATGGCCGCGCAGGTGGGGTCGCCGGAGCTCGCGCGCAAGGCCGACGACATCCGGCTCATGGGCGACTCCGACATCCGCGGGGCGGCGGAGACGTCCAACCGGCTGCTCCAGATGCCCGTCAAGGAGCTGCGCGAGGGCGGCGTCTCCGGCACGTCCCAGGTGAGCAAGTCGCTGCTGGACCTGCGCAAGACGGTCGAGAGCCTGGACCCCAGCGAGGCCACGATCGGCAAGAAGCTGCTCGGGCTCATCCCGTTCGGCGACTCGATGACCGACTACTTCCGGCGCTACGAGAGCTCGCAGAAGCAGATCGACGCGATCGTCCGCGCGCTCTACAATGGGCAGGACGAGCTGCGCAAGGACAACGCGGCGCTCAACCTGGAGAAGCAGCACCTCTGGGACACCATGGCCCGCCTGCACCAGTACATCTACGTCGCGGAGTCGCTGGACCGGCGCCTGTCGACGACCATCGCGGAGCTCGACGCGACCGACCCGGCGCGGGCCAAGGCACTGCGCGAGGACGTCCTGTTCTACGTGCGCCAGAAGCACCAGGACCTGCTCACGCAGCTGGCGGTCTCGATCCAGGGCTACCTCGCGATCGACATCATCATCAAGAACAACGTCGAGCTCATCAAGGGTGTCGACCGGGCGACGACCACCACCGTCGCCGCCCTGCGCACCGCGGTCATCGTCGCCCAGGCGCTGAACAACCAGCGGCTGGTCCTCGACCAGATCACGGCGCTCAACACCACGACCACGGGCCTCATCGCGTCGACCGCCAAGATGCTCAAGGAGCAGTCGGCGGGGATCCAGGAGCAGGCGGCGCAGGCCACCGTCGGCCTCCCGCAGCTGCAGCAGGCGTTCACGGACATCTACGCGACGATGGACTCGATCGACACGTTCAAGGTCAAGGCGCTCGACTCGATGGCGACGACCATCGGCGTGCTCGAGACCGAGACGACGAAGGCGCGCACCTACCTCGACCGGGTCAAGCGCGCGGACACCACGGACGTGGCCAGCGGTTCGCTCGACCTCGGCACGAGCTGAGCACCGAGGGTCTGGGTAGGCGCCACACATGAGCTGGTTCGCGCGCCTGAGGGGGCGGCGTCAGGAGCCTGAGCTCCCTGCGCCGCCGCCTGCCCCGACGACGGCCGACATCCTCGCGTCCGCCCACCAGGTGGAGCAGCAGATCGTCGGCAAGGTCCCCGGCGCCGTGACGGCCCGGGTGCACCGCATCGCCCGGACGGTCGAGGAGATGGCGCCGCGGCTGGACCGGCTGGGCGCCGGCAGCCGGCAGGCGCACACCGTCGTCGCGACCGCCACGAGCTACCTCCCCGAGGCGGTCGGCGGGTATCTGCGCCTGCCGCGGGACTTCGCCGACCGTCGCGTGGTGTCCAAGGGGAAGACCTCGCTGATGGTGCTCTGCGACCAGCTCGACCTGCTGGGCGTGACGCTGGACAAGATCTCCGACGCCGTGTCGCGCGAGGACGCCAACGCGCTCGTGGCCCACGGCCAGTTCCTCGCCGAGAAGTTCGGCGAGTCCTCGTTGGCCCTGGCGCCCGACGCCGGCCTCGACACCCCGCAGAGGGAGCTCCCGTGACCCTTCCCGATGCGCTGGACACGCTCGCGCAGGCCGGCGCCGCGGCCGGGCTGGACGAGGCCGCAGTCCGCGACGAGGGCGCGCKGCTCGCCGCCGCCGTCGCGGAGTCGGTCMCGGGCGCGGCGGCCGCCTGGCTCACGGCCGTCGGCTCGCCCGACGCCACCTACGGCGCGTTCTTCTCGGCCGCGTCCAGCGCGCGGCGGTGGCGGTCGGCGCCGACCGACCTGCTAGCGGGGCTCGTCGCCGAGGGCTCCTCGCACGCCGAGGCGTACGCGACCGCGCTCGCCGGCGTGGTCTCCGCGGCCTGCGACCTCGGGCCGGCGGAGATCGACGTCATCGCGCGCGCCTCCGCCACCGCCGCGGTGCAGCGGGCAGCCGTGGGTGGGCCACCCCAGGGGACGCCGACCCCGGCGGCCTTCTCGATGCCGGGCCTCGATCTCCCAGGCATCGAGCCGCCCCCGGGCACGGCGCACGCTGCCACACCGCCGCCGGGCACCACGTTCCACCCGGAGGAGAAGCCCGCCAAGACCCTCGAGGAGCTGCTGGCGGAGCTGGACGCGCTCGTCGGCCTGTCGCGCGTCAAGGCGGAGATCCGCCAGCAGACCCAGCTGCTCCGCATCGAGAAGCTGCGGACCGAGGCCGGCCTCACGGCGCCGACGCTCACGCGTCACCTCGTGTTCCTCGGCAACCCCGGCACCGGCAAGACGACGGTCGCGCGGCTGGTGGCCGGGATCTACCAGGCGTTGGGGCTGCTGACCAAGGGGCACCTGGTCGAGGTGGACCGCTCCGAGCTGGTCGCGGGGTACCTCGGGCAGACGGCCGTGAAGACGTCCGAGGTCGTCGCGACCGCGCTGGGCGGCGTGCTGTTCGTCGACGAGGCGTACGGCCTGGCCGAGGACCAGTACGGCGCCGAGGCGGTGAACACGCTGGTCAAGGACATGGAGGACCACCGGGACGACCTCGTGGTGATCGTCGCGGGCTACCCCGGGCCCATGGCGACGTTCCTCGCGACCAACCCGGGCCTGGAGAGTCGGTTCTCCACCACCGTGGAGTTCGACGACTACACGGACGCCGAGCTGCGCGAGATCTTCGCGCGCACCGCGGCCAAGGCCGACTTCGAGCCGACCCCCGAGTGCCTGACCCGGTTCGAGGAGCTCGCGTCGCTGCAGATCCGCGACGAGGGGTTCGGGAACGGCCGGTACGCCCGCAACGTGCTGGACCAGGCGATCACCCGGCACGCCTGGCGCCTGCGGGACGTTGAGCAACCGACGGTGGAGCAGCTGCGGCTGCTCCTCCCCGACGACCTGGTGCCCGAGTCCGACGTCGCCGCCGTGCCCGCCCACATCGAGGAGTCAGCGTGACGCAGACCATCGCCCAGCCGGCGACCCTTCCCGCGGTCGCGCCGACCCCCGCTCCCGCGCCGGTGCACCGGACGGGCGTGCGCGGCGCGCTGCGCCGCACGCCCGGCAAGATGCGCGTCGCCGGCGTCCTCGCGGTCGTCGCCTCCCTGGCCGTCGGGGTGCTCGGGCTGCGGGCGGGCCTCGCGCAGTCGGACGCCCTCGCCGACGCCGACGCCGACACCACCCAGCTGGTCGGCATCCAGGACGTCCGCAACGACCTGGTGGTCGCCGACGCGACCGCGACCAACGCGTTCCTCGTCGGCGGCCTCGAGCCGCCCGAGCAGCGTGCCCGGTACGACGAGGCCGTCGCCTCGGCCGCGAACGGGCTCGCGCAGCTGGCCGGTTCCAACGAGGCGGACGCCGAGCTGCTGGGCAAGGCGACCGCCGGCCTGACCACCTACACGGGGCTGGTCGAGCAGGCGCGGGCCAACAACCGGCAGGGCTTCCCGGTCGGGGCGGCCTACCTCGACCAGGCGTCGACGGTGCTGCGCACGGACGTGCTCCCGCACCTGGACGACCTGGTCGGCGCCAACAGCGACCGGGTGGACGCGTCCTTCGACTCCGTGGCGTCCGTGCCGTGGCTGCTCGCGCTCGGCATCCTGGCACTGGCGGTGCTCGTCGTCGTGCAGGTGTGGCTGGCCCGGCGCACCCACCGACGCCTGAACGCCGGGCTGTTCTGGTCGACCGTCCTGGCGCTCGCCGCCAGCGTCGGCGGGGCGGTGGTGCTCGGGTCCACGGCGCAGCGGGCGACGGACGTGCAGCACGGCCCGTACGACGAGACGGTCTCGGTGTCCCAGGCGTACTCGCTGGCCAACGACGCGAAGTCGATGGAGTCGTTCACGCTGATCAAGCGCGGCTCCGGGGCCTCGTACGAGGAGACTTTCGTCGCCGAGACGGACGAGGCGCGCACGCTGCTCTCGCGGGACACCGTCGACCCGGGCCTGGTGCCGCTGCTCGACGACTGGGTGGCCGCGCACCAGGAGATCCGGAAGCTCGACGACGGCGGTGACTGGGACGGGGCCGTCGCGCTGGCGATCAGCACCGGCGATGGCACGCCGAACGGGAAGTTCGACGCGTTCTCGACCGCCGCGTCCACCAGCCTCGAGGCCAGCGCGCACGAGACGCACGTCGGCCTGTCCGGGTCCGGCGGGTCCGCCGTCCTGGTCGGCTGGCTCATGCTCGTCGCCGGTCTGCTCGCCGCGGTCCTGTCCTGGCGCGGCATCTCGACCCGAGTGGAGGAGTACCGGTGACCACCACCCAGAGATGGCGCCGTGGCGCGGTCGTCGCGTCCCTGCTCCTGCTCGCGGGCTGCACGGTTGCTCCGACCGCCGTCCAGCCGGCCGCAACGACGTCGGCCCCGGCGACGGCCGCCGCCGTGCCCGCCGCGACCGAGTGCGACAACGCCACGACGTCCTACGCGCCCGACGGCGGCCCCGCGCCGACCGTCGACGCGATCCGTTCGCGCGGCGCCCTGCGCGTCGGCATCTCCGCCGACACCCTGCTCATGGGCGCCCGCAACCCGCTGTCGGGCCAGATCGAGGGCTTCGACATCGACATGCTGCACGCGATCTCGGCGGCGATCTTCGACGGCGACCCGAACAGGCTCCAGTTCCGGGTGATCACCTCCGCCCAGCGCCTCGACGTGCTCACCAACGGCGAGGTCGACCTCGTGGCCCGCACGTTCACCATGAACTGCGAGCGCTGGGACTCCATCGCCTTCTCGGGCGAGTACCTGCACGCCGGGCAGAAGGTGCTGGTCACCCGCGACTCGACGGCCACCGGCATCGACGACCTGGCGGGCAAGCGCGTCTGCGCGCCGGACGGCACGACGACCCTGACGCGGCTGCAGGAGACCTACCCGGACGTGACGGCCGTCAGCGCCCCGACCCACACCGGCTGCCTCGTCCTGTTCCAGCAGGGCAAGGTCGACGCGATCACCGGCGACGACACGATCCTGGCCGGGTTCGCGGCGCAGGACCCCTACGCGAAGGTCGTCGGCGACGCGTTCAGCGACGAGCCGTACGGCATCGGCGTCAACAAGGACCAGGTCGACCTCGTGCGGTTCGTCAACGGCGTGCTCGACCGGATGAAGGCCGACGGCACCTGGGCGGCCACCTACGACCGCTGGCTGCACGCGCTGGGACCCGCGCCGACGCCGCCCACCTCGGTGTACGGCCGGTGAGCGGACCCGACGCCCCGGACCCGCCCGGGAGGCTGGGCGAGCCGATCCCGGCCCCCCAGCTGCTCGCGTACCTCAGCGGCCTGGAGGCGTGGCTGGCGCACCGGCGCACCGAGCTGGACCGTCTGGACCAGGCGGCGCAGGCCTCGCCCGCGTCCGAGAGCTACACCGACGACGTGCTGCTCGCGCTGACCATGTGGCAGGCGATCCGGACCCGCACGGACGAGCTGGTCGAGGTGTGGGACTCGGGCCGGGCGGACGCCGTGGACCGCGAGAAGATGTCGCAGCTCGTCTGGGGGCGGCTCGACTCCGGGCTGGGCGCCGCGCTGGTCTCGCTGGTCGAGGCCGTGACGCTGTGCGACGCGATGATCTCCCAGGTGCGGGCGCGGCTGTCGTTCGACCCGGACACCGCGGACCAGGCGTCCCGTCTGCGCGGCCTGCGGGCGGGGTTGGTCCGCTGCGAGGACCTCGCGGGCCTCGACGTGGCCGCCGGCGAGCTCGTCGCCACCTTGCGTGCGCGGGAGCAGAAGCTCGTCACGCAGGCGGCGCGCGGCGCCGACATCAGCGGCCCGCTGGCCGAGCTGGAGGCTAGCGCCGCGGTGGCGGAGCGCGACCTCATCGTGCAGGTGTCCCAGCGGCGCACGGTGGAGAAGGGGCGCGCGGACGCGGCGGCGACGGTGGCCGCGCTCGAGAAGCGGGAGCCGACGCTGCACGAGCTGGCGGACCGCTGCCGGCGCGAGATCGCCCGCCCGCCCAAGCTCGCGGTGCCCGACGTCTCCCGCCTGGGTCCGGTGCCCGCGACGCGCACCGAGCTCGACTCCTACGTCGACCGGCTGGGGGCCGTGGGCCGCGCGTTCGACGCCGTCGCCGATGCCTACAGTGCGCCGCTGCGTGAGCGCGCGGAGCTGCGCTACCGCCTCGAGGGTGCGCGCGCCGCCGCCGACGCGAACGGGCGCAGCGCGTCGCCGACCGTCCGGTCGGGGTACGACGAGGCCCGCGCCGTCGTCGCCCAGACCCCCTGCGACCTCACCATGACCCGCTTCCTCGTGGAGCAGTACGAGTACCTCACCCGCGACCTGCCCTCGGCGGGTCAGGAGGGACGACCCCGATGACCGCATGCATCGAGCCCGGCTGCACGGGCACCTACGAGGACGGCTGGTGCAACGTCTGCGGTTCGCCGCAGCCGGCCTCGTCGGCGCCTTCCGCGGCCGCGTCCGCCACGTCGCTCCTGGGCACGGGAGTCGCCCAGGCGGCCCCGGACCACGCAGCGGGTGAGGAGGTCGCCGAGCGTTCGACCCGCACCGGTCGGACGAGCTCGAGCCGCCTGGCGACCGTCGCCCTCGGCTCGGCCCGCACGGCGGCCACGGGCTCGCGGCCCACGCGACGCGTCGGCACGTCCTCGACGCGCCTGCGCGGGGCTCGGCTGGGCGCCGGGCTCACGACGGTCCCGCCCGCACCCGTCCAGGACCCGCTGCAGGCCGTCATGGCCGTGCCGGAGGTCGAGGAGCGCAAGCGGTTCTGCCCCAAGTGCGGCGCCGAGGTGGGCCGCTCGCGCGACGGCGTGCCCGGCAGGACGGCTGGGTTCTGCCCCAAGTGCGGCACCCACTTCGACTTCACGCCCGCGCTCAACCCCGGCGACGTGGTCGGCGGACAGTACGAGGTGGTCGGCTGCCTCGCGCACGGCGGCCTCGGCTGGATCTACCTTGCGCGCGACCGCAACGTGTCCGGCCGGTGGGTGGTGCTCAAGGGCCTGCTCAACTCCGGCGACCCCGACGCCTACGCGGCGGCGATCTCCGAGCGGCAGTTCCTCGCCGAGGTCGAGCACCCGCTCATCGTCGAGATCTACAACTTCGCCATGCACGAGGGCGCCGGCTACACCGTGATGGAGTTCGTCGGCGGGCGGTCTCTCAAGCAGATCCTGCAGGACCGCCGCGAGGCCGCGGGGGTCGTCACGCCGCTGCCCGTGGACCAGGCGCTCGCGTTCGTCCTGGAGATCCTCCCCGCGTTCGCCTACCTGCACGACGTCGGCCTGCTGTTCTGCGACTTCAAGCCGGACAACGTCATCCAGCAGGGCGACGCGGTCAAGCTCATCGACCTGGGTGGCGTGCGGCGGGTCGACGACCTCGACTCGGCGATCTTCGGCACGGTCGGCTACCAGGCGCCCGAGGTGCCCGTGGTCGGGCCGTCGGTGGCCTCCGACATCTACACGATCGGGCGGACGCTGGCCACGCTGGTGCTCGACTTCCGCGGCAACACCACCACGTACGCCGCGTCGCTGCCGCCGGTGGCCGACACCCCGGTCTTCCAGACCTACGACTCGTTCTACCGGTTGCTGGCCAAGGCGTGCGCCGTCGACCCGTCCGACCGGTTCGCCACGGTCGACGAGCTGCGGGCCCAGACGCTCGGCGTGCTGCGCGAGGTCGTCGCGACGGACCGCGGCCCGGGCAGCCCTGCGCTGCACTCGGCGGCGTCGGTGCTGTTCGAGGCGCCCACGTCCGACGAGGCCGGCCACCCGCTGGCCTGGGACCAGCTGCCGGCGCTGAAGGTCGACCCGAGCGACCCGGCGGCCAGCTGGCTCGCGGGCGTCAACGTCAACGACCCGGTCCAGCGCATCGCCGCCCTGGCCGAGGCCCCCGAGGACTCGGTCGAGGTCCGGCTGCGGCGGGGGACCGCGGCGATCGAGGCCGGGCGCCGGGACGTGCTCGACGGGACGATCGCGCAGATCCTCGCCGACGGCCCGTGGGAGTGGCGGGCGGCCTGGTTGGGCGGCCTGTCGCAGCTGGCCGCGGGGGAGCCGGTGGCGGCGCGCGCGTCGTTCAACGCGGTCTACGGGCAGGTGCCCGGCGAGCTGGCGCCCAAGCTCGCGCTCGCCACGTCGTGCGAGCTCAGCGGCGAGCCGGACATCGCCGAGTCGCTGTACGTCATCTGCGCGCGCTCGGACGCGAACTACACCGCGCCCGCCGCGTTCGGCCTGGCCCGGATCCGCAGCGCGCGGGGCGACACGGACGGCGCTCTCGCGGCGCTCGACCTGGTCACCGCGACGCGCAGCTCGTACGTCGAGGCCCGGATGATGCGCGCCCACCTGCTGGCGGGCTCCGCCCAGGACCTGGGCGCGCTGTCCGCCGCCCTGGCCAGCGTGCACGGCGTGGCCATCGACGCTCGTGCGCGCTCGGCGCTGCGGGTCGACGTGCTGGGCAACGCGCTCACCACGGTGCTCAAGGACGGCCCGTCGAAGAACGTCCAGCTGGACGGTGTGCCCGCGCAGGAGGCCGGGCTGCGCGACGCGCTCGAGGCGGCGCTGCGGGAGTCCGCGACGCTGGCCGACAGCCACGACGAGCGGATCGAGCTCGTGGACAAGGCGAACGGCGTGCGCCGGTGGACCACGTGGTGACCTGCGCGTCCTGCGGCACGGTCGCGGGGGACGGCGCGGCGTTCTGCGAGCAGTGTGGCGCGTCGCTGGCCCCGGTGGTGGCGCCTCCCGTCGTGGCGGCCGAGCCCGAGCCCGTCGTCGCCCCGGTCTGCCGAGCGTGCGGCGGGACGATCGCCGACGACGGCTACTGCGAGCTGTGCGGAGAGCCCGCGGTCAACGAGCGCGACCACTGGAGCGAGCTCCCGTCCGCGCTCGTCGGCGGTGTCTGCGACCGCGGTCGTCGGCACGCTCGCAACGAGGACGCGATGGCGCTCGCGGTCGCGGGCACGACCGCGGTGCTCGTCGTCTGCGACGGCGTCTCGACGGTCGCCGACTCCGACCTCGCGAGCCTGGCGGCCGCTCGCGCCGCCCGGGACGTGCTCGCCGGGGGTGCCGCGGGCAGCACCGTGGGCACCTGGTCGGCGCTGCTCGACACCGCGGCCGCGGCCGCCGACCGGGCCATCGCCGACGCCATCGGCGACATGGCCGAGCGCGCCGAGCCGCCGTCGTGCACGTTCGTCGCCGCGGTCGTCGACGGCCCGACGGTCGTCGCCGGGTGGCTGGGGGACTCGCGTGTGTACTGGGTGCCCGACGAAGGTGCAGCGCTGCAGGTCAGCGTCGACGACTCCGCCGCGAACGAGCTGATCGCCCGAGGCGTCCCGCGGGCCCGGGCCGAGGCCTCGCCCGAGGGCCACGCGATCACCCGGTGGCTGGGCGCCGACGCCGAGACCGTCGTGCCCAGCACCGCGACCACCCGCGCGCAGGGACCCGGCTGGGTGCTCGTGTGCTCCGACGGGCTGTGGAACTACTGCTCCGAGGCCGCGGACATCGCCGACCTGCTGCACCGCACCGCGGCCGGGCGCGGGCCGGCGCCCGACGCGATCGCCGGAGAGCTGGTGCGGTGGGCCAACGAGCAGGGCGGGCACGACAACATCACCGCTGCGCTCGCCCGCGTCGACGCGGGCTTCGATACTGTCCACACGTCAGAGACGATCTAGGAGCCATAGTGGCCGACTTCCGCACCGAGGTGTTCCAGAACGAGTTCCTCTCCGAGGGTGCCACGGACGTGCACGCCATCGTCACGGTGACGAGCTCGGGTGCGGGCACCGCGGCCACCAGCGGCGGGGGCGTCGCGGAGATCGTCATCATCGACACGTCCGGCTCCATGAGCGGTCCCAACATCGAGGCTGCCAAGTACGCGGCCCAGGTGGCGGTCGACCAGATCGTCGACGGCACGTGGTTCGCGGTCATCGGCGGCAGCCACGTGGCCAACCGCGCCTTCCCGTACCCCAACGCGCCCGTCGCGATCGTGCAGATGGAGCCGGGCGCGCGCGCCGAGGCGAAGCGGGCGATCTCGTTCATGCGCCCGTCGGGCGGCACCGCGATGAGCACCTGGCTCCGGCTGGCCGACGCGATCTTCGCCGAGGTGCCCCAGGCGGCGCAGCGGCACGCGATCCTGCTCACCGACGGCCGCAACGAGTCGGAGCCGAAGCTCGAGCTGGCGCAGGCGATCAGCGCGGTCACCGGCCACTTCCAGTGCGACGCGCGGGGCGTCGGCTCGAGCTGGGAGGTGGCGGAGCTGCGCTCGATCGCGAGCGCGCTGCTGGGCACGGTCGACCTCATCCGCGAGCCGGMCGACATCGCCGAGGACTTCCGCGCGCTGGTGCAGACGTCGATGTCCAAGGGCGTCGCCGACGCCGAGCTGCGCGTGTGGGCGCCGCAGGGCGCGCAGGTGCTCTTCGTCCGTCGGGTGGCGCCGACCGTCGAGGACCTCACTGCGCGCCGCACCGAGGTGAACGCCCTCACGGGCGCGTACCCGACCGGGGCGTGGGGCGACGAGTCGCGCGACTACCACGTGGCCATCAGGGTGGCGTCGAAGCCGGTCGGCTCGGAGCAGCTGGCGGCGCGCGTGCAGATCGCGGTCGGGGGAGAGGTCCAGGCCTCGGGGCTGGTCAAGGCCCGCTGGTCCGACGACAGCTCGCTCACCGCGCGGATCAACCCCGAGGTGGCGCACTACACCGGCCAGGCCGAGCTCGCGTCGGTGATCCAGGAGGGCCTGGCGGCGAAGGCCGCGGGCGACGAGGCGACGGCGACCGTCAAGCTGGGCCGCGCCGTGCAGCTGGCCGCCGAGACCGGCAACGAGGAGGCCACCTCCAAGCTGCGCCGGGTGGTCGACGTCGACGACGAGGAGAAGGGCACCGTGCGGCTCAAGCGCAACGCCGACAAGCTGGACGAGATGGCGCTCGACACCGCGTCGACCAAGACCACCCGGGTCCGCCGGTGAGCACCGTCGTCTGCCCCAACGGCCACCAGTCCACGTCGACCGACTACTGCGACATCTGCGGCTCGCCGATCGAGAGCTCCGCTCCTCCCGCGTCCGCACCCACCCCCGCGGTCGCGGCGACGACGACCACCTGCCCGCACTGCGGCGCCCCGGCGTCGTCCCTCGCGCTCTTCTGCGAGACGTGCGGCTACGACTTCACGACGGGCTCCCTGCCGGCCGCGGCGGACCCCGACCCCGCCCCCGTCGTCGCGACCCCCGCACCCGACCCCTCGCCGCAGCTGCCCACCCCGGCCCCCGACGGCCAGGACGCCTGGGTCGCGGAGATCTGGGTGGACCCGGACTGGTACGAGGCGCAGCAGCCGGAGGAGCCGATGCCGTCGGCCGGGCTGCCCGGCCTGGTCCCGCTGCGCGAGCGCAGCGTGCTGGTCGGCCGCCCCTCCGAGTCGCGCAACATCCACCCCGCGGTCGACTGCGGCTCCGACTCGGGTGTCTCGCGGCGGCACTGCCAGCTCAACACCGACGGCCAGCGCTGGTGGGTCGAGGACCTGCAGTCGTCCAACGGCACCTACGTGAGCCGCGCGGGCGACCCGCTGCCGACCACGCCGATCCCGCCCGGTCAGCGGCGCGAGATCGAGGACGGCGACCGGCTCTACCTCGGGGCGTGGACGCGCATCGTGGTCCGGACGGCGCTGCCGGGCGAGGTGTAGTCAGGCCCGCACGCGACGGTCGGCGGCGACGGCGCGGGCCGCGACGAGGGCGAGCAGGAGCCCGATGGCCAGTGCGCTCGCGTGGCCGGCGTCCGTGAAGGTGCGGTTGATCGCGCCGGGGAGCAGCCAGAAGATCGCGGTCGCGCCGAGGTACCACCAGCGCCAGCGCGGCGGCACGGCGAGCACCAGGAACCCCATGGCGGCGGCCATGACGTAGCTCACGCCGACGTCGGTGGCCTCGGCGACGCTCTCGTCGACGAACCCGTGGAAGATGCCGGTGGCCAGGCCGGCGGCGACGATCAGCCCCGCCCCGACGTGGCCGGCCAACCCGACCACCAGCGAGGCCAGCCGCCCGACGAACCGCTGCAGGTAGGCGAGGACGACGAGGAGCGGCACGACGAGCAGCAGGCCACCCACGCTCTCGACGACGAACGCGCTGCCGAGCATCGACAGCAGCGGCTCGACCCGGAGGTTGTTGAGGTTGCCGCTGACCCTGGCCAGGATCTCCGCCTGGCGCTCGTCGGGCTGCAGCAGGACCGCCAGCGTCACGACCGTCACGGCGGCGCAGTAGGCGATGGCGAGATCCGCGCGGGCGACCGTGCGACCGGCGTCGCGCAGGACCACCCCGGCCAGCTGGCGGGCGGTGCGCCGGTCCGGCGCAGGCAGCCCGTCGGTCATGGCGGTCACGCTACCGTCGCCGTCCGGACGGCGACCCGCCGACGGCGTGGTCAGCGGCGGTGTGCGCGGGCGGCCGCGTCCGCGAGCATCCGCTCGAGGACGGCGTGGCGGTCCCGGGCGAGCCGCGCGCCCGCCTCGTCGTGCCGGCGTACCGCCTCGTCGTACTCGTGGTGCGCCCGGCTGGTGGCAGCCGCGATCCGGAACCACGGGGCGCCCTCGAGCTCGCGCCGCACCTGCGCCTCGACCTCGATGTTCAGCTGGTGCAGCTGGTCGGTGACGGTCATCTGCTCGGCTCCTTCGCCCTGTCCGTCTCCATCGTGCGCGCCGCCACCAACAGAGTCGGGGCGACACGCGCACGCTCTCCGTGGAAGGAGCGGCCCGACGCTCGGCGCATACACCTCCGCTCCGCTTCGTCGCGCCGGAATTCACCCGTTATGTCACGCCGTCGCAGCCCTACCCTGGAGGATCGGACATCACCGAGATGCCCGCGCGACGAGGAGGTCGTGCGATGAGGCGAGCATTCGTGTCGATCGTGCTCCTGTTGGGTGCGTTCCTGCTGGTCCCGGCGTCGGGTGCGACGGCGGCGCCCTACTGCGGCCTGGTGTGGGGTTCGCTGGAGAAGTCGGCGTCCGGGCTGTCTCAGGCGCCCGTGGTCAACGTCCGGACCGGGCAGCACGCGTGCTACGACCGGCTCGTGATCGACGTGGCGGGCGACGTCGGCGGCTACACCGTGCGCTACGTGACGCACGTGACGGCGGACGGTTCCGGGTTCGTCATCCCGACGCGCGGCGGCGCGGCGCTGGAGATCACGGTCAACGACCCGGCCTACAACGCAGCCGGCACGCCGACCTACTCCCCGGCGAACAAGAACGAGCTGCGGAACGTCTCGGGGTACCGCACCTTCCGCCAGGTCGTGTTCGCCGGCACCTTCGAGGGGTACACGAGCGTCGGGCTGGGCG
This sequence comes from Cellulomonas sp. P1_C4, assembly GCF_056406355.1. Lineage (NCBI taxonomy): Bacteria > Bacillati > Actinomycetota > Actinomycetes > Micrococcales > Cellulomonadaceae > Cellulomonas > Cellulomonas sp. P1_C4. Next base: position 288,422 of record NZ_JBFUAI010000001.1, read on the forward strand.
TGCGCGCGCGGCTGCCGTTCCGGGTGTTCGCCCTCGACGGCCCGGGCACCTCGTCCCGCCTGGTGGTGGACGTCGCGCACCGGTGGTGATCAGGCGAGCAGCTCGCGCACGACCGTCGCGGTGGCCTCGGCAGGGATGCCGTGGTTGGCGCCGCCGGGCACGACGACGTGCCGGGCGTGCGGGAGCAGCGCGGCCAGCGCGGCCGCGGACTCCGGCAGCCCGGGCCACGTCTCGGCCCCGGTGATCACCGCGGTGGGTACCGCGACCGCGGCCATGGCCGGGGTCGGGACGCCGAGAGTCGACGTGATCGTCGCGTCGTAGACGGTGCTCTGCGCGATCGCGACCAGCGAGGGCCAGCCCGGCGAGGCGCGGAACTGCTGGACCATGGCGGCGGGGATGCCGACGCCCTCGGTCTGGAAGAGCGCGACGGCGTCGTCCGGCCGGCCCTGGGCCAGCAGCGCTTCGAGCCGCTCGGGCAGGCCGGCCGGTCGCGCGGGCAGGGTGCCGAGGGCGAACGGGGCCTCGTACAGGGCGAGGTGCGTGATCGGGACGCCCGCGGCCACCGCGGCGAGCGCGAGGTTCCCGCCCGAGGAGAAGCCGAACACCGCGGCGCTCCCGTCGACGAGGTCGACGAGCGCGGCGAGGTCCTCGATCTCCCGCTCGATCGCGTACGGCGCGGTGTCCCCGCTCTGCCCGCGGGCGCGCCGGTCGTAGGTGACGACGGTGTGGTCGGCGGCCAGGAGGTCGGCCAGCTCGGCGCAGGTGGTGTGGTCGTTGAAGGCGCCGGTGGCGAAGACGATCGCGGGGCCGTGGCCGGCGCGCTCGTAGGCGATCGGGGTGCCGTCGGGTGAGGTCAGGGTCTGCATGGTTCTCCTTCGGTCGCAGGTGTCACCCCAGGACGAAGGAGATGGTCGTCGATGGACACTGTCCTGGGTGGCGCGCCCCGTTCGTCCTGGGGGAGAACACCGACCACCGAGGGAGACCTGCCATGGAGTACCTGCTGCTCATCAGCGCCGACGAGGAGACCGCCCAGGCCCGCCTGCGGGAGGGCGCGTTCGGCACGTTCGACGCCTGGATCACGGACCTGGAGCGGCGCGGGGTCCTGCGGGCCCACGTCGGCCTGCACGAGAGCGCGACCGCGACGACCGTGCGCCTGCGGGACGGTGAGGTCCTGCTGACCGACGGCCCGTTCGCCGAGGGTCGCGAGCAGGTGGGCGGGCTCGCCCTCGTCGACTGCGCGGACCTCGACGAGGCGGTCGCGATCGCCGCGGCGCACCCCGCGGCGGCGATCGGGCAGGTGGAGGTCAGGCCGGTGCGCGTCTCGTGACCGACGAGGTCGAGCGGGTCCTGGCGGACACGTTCGCGCGGGACTGGGGGCGCCTCGTCGCCACCCTCATCCGGCTCACGGGCGACTGGGACCTCGCGGAGGAGTGCACGCAGGATGCGTTCGCCGCGGCGCTGCGCACGTGGCGGCGCGACGGCATCCCGGACGTGCCGCGCGCGTGGTTGACCACCACGGCGCGCCACCGGGCGATCGACCGCATCCGGCGCGAGCGCGTCGGCGCCGAGAAGCTGCGGGCGCTCGTCGACGAGCCCCGTGACGAGCCCGACCTCGACGCCCTCGACAGCGGGATCGCCGACGAACGCCTCCGCCTGCTGTTCACGTGCTGCCACCCGGCCCTCGCACTGTCGTCGCGGGTCGAGCTGGCGCTGCGGACCCTCTGCGGGCTGACGACGGCCGAGATCGCGCGGCTGTTCGGGGTGCCCGAGCCGACGATGGCCAAGCGGCTGGTCCGCACCAAGCACAAGATCGCCGTCGCGGGCATCCCGTACCGCGTGCCGTCGGCCGCCCAGCTGCCCGAGCGCACGCCCGGGGTGCTGGCCGTCGTCTACCTGCTGTTCACCGAGGGCTACGCCGCGACGGCCGGGCCGCACCTGGTCCGCGTCGACCTCTGCCACGAGGCCCTCGACCTCGCACGGCTCCTCACCGACCTGGTGCCGGACGACCCCGAGGCCGCCGGCCTGCGTGCCCTCATGCTGCTCCAGCACTCGCGCGCCGCGGCCCGGGCCGACGGCGACGGCATCCTCGTCCTGCTCGAGGAGCAGGACCGGTCGGCCTGGGACGCGGCGCTCGTCGAGGCGGGTCTGGCCGAGCTGCGGCGGGCGCTGCGGCGCGAGCAGGTCGGGCCGTACCAGCTGCAGGCGCTGATCGCGGCGTGCCACGCGACCGCGCCGACAGCCGTCGACACCGACTGGCCGCGGATCCTCGGCCTCTACGACGAGCTCGTCGCGGTGCTGCCGTCGCCCGTCGTGCGGGTCAACCGGGCGGTCGCCGTCGGGATGGCGCGCGGGCCGCAGGAAGGGCTCAACGCACTCGCGGACGTCCCCGACCACCCGCTGGTCCCGGCCGTCCGAGCAGACCTGCTCCGTCGCCTCGGCCGCACGGACGAGGCCGCCGACGCCTACCGCGAGGCGCTCGCGCGGACCACCAACCAGGCCGAGCGGTCGTTCCTGGAGCACAGGCTGCTGGACTGAGACCGCGCGAGTACCGTCGCTGGATGGGACCGCGGCGTCACATGGAGCAGGTGGGGCCGGTCCCATGAGCGCCGGCAGCGCGATGCAGCACGTCGAGCTCGACGAGACGGTGGAGGCCCCGCCCGACGTCGCGGACCGGTCTGCCCGTCATCGCGGCCGGTGGTGGGTGACCGCGGGCGGTGCCGCCGCACTCGTCGCCGCCCTCGTCGTCACCCAGACCGCCCTCGACGCCCGCGAGCGGGCGGCCCAGGAGCGCCTCGCTGCCACGCCGGGCGTCGTGCGGCCCGTCGACGCCGACGTCGGCGTGCTGTGGCGTCCCGACCCGGCGGCGCAGGCGGTCCTGCTGCAGGGGGTCGACGCCGGCACCGCCATGGTCGGGCTGGCCGTGGCCGACGACGGCTCGCAGGCGTTCGTCGGCCTCGACCAGCGCACCGGGGAGGAGAGGTTCTCGACGCCGCTCGTCGGACCGGACGGGGCCCGGGCGAGGTCCCTCGACCGCAGCGCCGCGGGGACCTGCGTCCCGGTCCCCGGCGTCGACGGACCGCCCGTGCAGGCCGCCTGCCTGGTGAGCGACGGCTTCGTGCAGTACGGCGACGAGGGCGTCGAGACCCGCAAGGCGGCGACGGCCACGCGCGTGGTCGTCCTCGACACGGACGACGGGCACGTCGTCGCGGACGAGCCCGCGCCGGGGGCGACCGCGCTGGCGGTGCTCGCCGGGCTCGCCGTGGTGAGCGTCCCCGACGCCGGGATCACCGCGCGCGACCTGCTCACGGGCGACGTCCGCTGGACGTACGCCCCGCCGACGCCCGGACCCGACCGACGGTCCTTCGCCGGCTCGACCCGGCTGTTCGCGGCCGGCGGCGTGGTGGGGGTCGCCGTGCCGGGCTGGACGGCGGCGGTGCTGTCGTCGTCGGGCGAGGTGCTGCGCGCCAGCCAGCCCGGGGATGCCGACGTCGTCGTCGACGCCGTCGCGKGGCGGCTCGCCCTGCTGTCCAACAGCGGGTCCGGCGCCCTGCGCTCCACCCTCGTTCAGCAGGCCGGCGAGCACGTCGAGCTGCCCGGCGGCCTGCTCCCGCTCACCGTCGACGACGGCAGCGTGCCCGGCCTGGTGCTCACCTCCGACGTGTCCTTGCGCGCCTGGGATGCCGACACGGGCGACGCGCGGTGGAAGGCCGACGTCGTCGCCTCCGTCAACGCCCTCGTGCTGGGCGGCCGCGTGTACCTGAGCACGCAGAACGGTGTCGTCGCGCTCGACGGGCGCACAGGGGAGGTGGTCTGGCGGGGCGAGACGACCGAGGGCAACGTGCCCGGCTTCCTGGCGACGGACGGTGAGCACCTCGTCGTCGCCGACCAGCCGGTGGTCGGGGGTCCGCGCAGCGAGCTGGTCGCCCTGGCTCTCGACGACGGGCACGCCGCGTGGCGCGTCCCGTTCCCCGACGGCCTGCGCTCGAGCGTGGCCGTGGGGCACCTGCTGCTTGGCTGGGGCGACGACGGCCGCCTCGTGGTCCTGGGCTGACGGCCGCTGGGGTCCTGCAATGACGCACGGTCGGGGTATGCAGGAGGTCGGACTCCTGGACGATGCCGCCGACGACGAGCCGCACCCCGCCCCCGGGCGGAGCCGGTGGCGCTGGTGGGCGGTCGGCGTGGCCGCGRTGGCCGTGCTGGCGCTGGGCGGGACGCAGTGGGTGATCGACCAGCGGGACGCCGCCGCGGTCGCTCGGCTCGCCCGCCTGCCGGGCGTGGCGCCGCCGCTCGGGGACTCGCTGCGGGTGGTCCGGAGCCTCTCGCAGGACGAGGCAACCTCGTTGTGGGACGGCATCGACACGGGGGAGGCGTCGGCGAGCCTCGTCGTCGCCGCGGACGGGTCGCAGTCCTTCACGGCCGTCGACAAGCGGACCGGGAAGGTGGTGTGGTCCACGCCGCTGCTGGGACCGGATGCCGAGCGCGCGAAGCCGGCGAGCACCGTCTACGGCGGGACGTGCCTGGCGGGCGCGCCGCCGCCGCAGGAGTCGGCCTTCGCCGCCTGCCTGGTCACCGACGGGTTCCTGCGCATCACCAGAGGCGGCACGCAGAATCTGGTCGCGCCGACGACCACGCGGGTGACGGTCCTCGACACCCGTGACGGGAACGTCCTGGCTGACTGGCCCACCGACGACGGCGCGCAGCTCGCCGTGCTCGCGGGCCTGCTGGTCGTCGGCCACCGCGACGCCGAGAGGGGCGTCGAGGTCGTCGCGTACGACCCGACCACCGGCGGGGAGCGCTGGCGCTACGCGGAGCCGCTGGTCGAGGATCCGACGGCTGTCGCCGATGCCATGACCGAGCACTCCTGGAGCTTCTTCGCCGCCCGTGACGTCCTCGCCTTCGGCAACGGTGGCGGGTTCACGCTCCTCTCCCCGACGGGCACCCTGGTCCGGGACAGGCTCGATGCGGGAGGCAGGGACGGGAGCATGGGCGTCGACCCCGTGACCGGCGGGCTCGCTCTCAGCAGGTACGCCGGCACTGGCGACGCGGAGACGACGACGCTCCTGTCCGCGGACGGGGACCCCGCCGGCGACCGTGTGCTCGACGGGCACCTGCTGATGACCAGCGTCGACGATGGCAGCGTGCCCGGCCTGCTGCTCACGGTCCGGGGCGCGCTGCGGGCGTGGGACCGGGACACCGGGCGCGTGCGGTGGAGCGCCGACATCACGCCCGGCTACGAGGCGCTCGTGGTCCGTGGCCGGGTCTATCTCAGCACCTCGAGCTCGCTGGTCGCGCTCGACGGCCGCACCGGCAGGACCGTCTGGGAGACGCGCGCGACCCTCGGGCTCGGCGGCGCGCTCGCCACCGACGGCCGCCACGTCCTGGCGCCGTCGACGTCGTCGTCCGACGCGGCCGACGGCGGACGGCTCATCGCCTACGACTTCGAGACGGGCGCCGAGGTGGACCGCATCCCCTACCCGCCGGGCGTCACGGACGTGCAGATGTACCAGGGCCTGCTCCTGGGGTGGTCGAGCGCGACCGAGGAGGTCTCGGTCCTGGAGTAGCGCTTCGCTACGCTCCCTCTCGTGGTCGTCGCCGACGTCGGCCGGCGTCGCGGTGCGCTCCCGGCTGTGGCCTGGCCCTGGGTGCTCGCGGCCGCGGGCGTGCTGCTCGCGGTGCTCGTCGCCCTGTCCGGGCGGTACGGACCCCACCGCGACGAGCTCTACTTCGTGGCGGCGGGCCGCCGGCTCGCGTGGGGGTACCCCGACCAGCCGCCGGTGACCCCGCTGGTCGCGCACCTCGCCGACCTGGTCGCGCCCGGCTCGCTCGTTGCTCTGCACCTGCCCAGCGCGCTCGCGGCCGCCGGCGTGGTCGTGCTCGCGGCGCTCACCGCGCGCGAGCTCGGCGGCGGGACCGGCGCGCAGCTGCTGACGGTCGTCGCGACCGGGACCGGCGCGGTCGTGGTGACACTGGGCCACATCCTGTCGACCACCACGATCGACACCTTGTTCTGGGTGGCCATCGTCTACGTGGTGCTGCGCACCGTGACCCGTGACGCGCCCCGCGGGTGGCTGGTGGTCGGGCTGCTCGCAGGGCTCGCACTCCTGGACAAGAACCTCGTGGCGTTCCTGCTGGCGGGGATCGTCGTCGGCATCGCGCTGACGAGCGAGGTCCGGCACCACCTGCGGTCCCCGTGGGCGTGGGCGGCGGCCGGGATCGCGCTGCTGATCTGGCTGCCCAACCTCGTGTGGCAGGCGACGCACGGCTGGCCGCAGCTGACGCTGGCTGCCGACATCCGCGACGAGTACTCCGGCATCGGTCCGCGGCTCGAGTTCGTCGGCCTGCTGCTCGTGCAGTTCTCCCCGGTCGCCGCGGCGCTGTGGATCTACGGCCTCGTCCGGCTGCTGCGGGTGCCGTCGCTGGTCCGGGCGCGCCCGCTGGGCTGGGCGTTCCTGGTCCTCGTCGTCGTGTTCCTGCTCACCGGCGGCAAGGCGTACTACGTCGTCGGCGCCGTGCCCGTCCTCCTCGCAGCGGGGGCCTGCGGTCTCGAGGCGCGACGAAGCACCCGGGGGATGGTCAAGGCCGGCGTCATCCTCGGTCTGAGCGCGCTCGTTGCCTGGCCCACCGGGTTGCCGCTGCTGCCCGAGAACGTACTCGGCGGGTCGGTCTACGCGGACCTCAACGAGGACCAGCTGGAGATGATCGGCTGGCCGTCGCTCGTCGCGACCGTCCACGAGGCCGTCGCCGAGAACGACGCGGCGCTCGTCGTCACCAGGAACTACGGCGAGGCCGGCGCGCTCGAGTGGTACGGCTCCGACGTGCCTGTGGCCAGCGGCCACAACGGGTACGCGGCGTGGGGACCGCCCGCCGAGGTCGTCGGGCCGGTGGTGCTGATCGGGTACGACAGCCCGCCGGGGTGGGCGGTCGGGTGCCGTCCGGTGGCAGTGGTCGACAACGGCGTCGACGTCGACAACGAGGAACAGGGCGGGCTCGTCCAGGTCTGTGACGGGCCGCGGGGTTCGTGGGCCGAGGTCTGGGCCGAGGTCACCCACCTCGATGCGTGACCTGTTGCTCCGTCCGGGGAGTTGCTCCCGCTTCCTGCCGTGCGCACGGGTTCATCACGTCGGTGAATAGTCGGGTCTTGCGTTTGGTCGCGTAAGTTCTTGCTTTATCCCATCTGCTCTTGTCGTCATGTTTGTCTGTTCCGTACGGTGTGTCCCGTCCACACGGCGCCGTGCCCCTGTTCGCCACCACGGTGCCGTCCCGGCTGCGCAAGGAGGCGCTCCCGTGAGGAACACAGTCATGCGGTCTGCACCGCACCGCTCCATCGCCCTCGTGCTCGCGCTCGCGGTCGTCGGCACCGGCGGTGCGGCCTCGGCTCACGGCCGCACACCGACGCCGCCCCCGACCCCCAGCCCCGTCACCCGCGCGGCGCTCGATCCGTCCCTGGTCGCCGGCCGCGGCGCGACGGTCGGCTTCCTCGAGCAGGAGGCCGAGAAGGCCGCGACCAACGGCACGGTCATCGGCCCCGACCGGACCGCGTACACGCTGCCCGCGGAGGCGTCGGGCCGCTCGGCGGTGAAGCTCGCGCCCGGGCAGTACGTGGAGTTCACGCTGCCGAAGGCCACCAACGCCCTCACCGTCCGGTACTCGATCCCCGACTCGGCGACCGGCGGTGGCATCACGGCGCCGCTCGACGTCACCGTCGACGGCGCCGGCTTGCGGACCCTGACGCTGACGTCGCAGTACTCGTGGCTCTACAACCAGTACCCCTTCAGCAACGACCCGAACGCCGGGCTTCTGCACCCCGACTGGTGGATCACCGAGTGCGGCTGCGTGCCCGCGGCGACGACGCCCACCCCGACGATCGCGACGCCGTTCCGGCCGATGCACTTCTACGACGAGCAGCGCGTGCTGCTGGGCCGGACGTACGCCGCCGGGGCCAAGGTGCGCCTGACGGCGCCGGTCGGCACCACCGCCGCGTGGACCGCCATCGACCTGCTCGACTCCGAGGTGGTCGGCCTGCCGCACGTCCGGCTCAAGGCCGCCAACGTGCTGCTGTTCGGTGCCGACCCGTTCGGCAAGAAGGACTCGGCCGACGCGTTCGACAAGGCCATCGCGTACGGCAAGGCCAAGCACCTGCCGGTCTACGTGCCGCCGGGCGTCTTCCAGGTGAACCGGCACATCGTCGTCGACGACGTGACGATCGAGGGCGCGGGGTCCTGGTACACGATCATCAAGGGCCGCGAGGTCGCGCTGGCGACGCCCGCGCCCGATGGCTCCGTGCACACGGGCGTCGGCTTCTACGGGAAGGACGCGGCCGCGGGCGGCTCGCGGAACGTGCACCTGTCCGGGTTCGCCATACAGGGCGACGTGCGTGAGCGCATCGACACCGACCAGGTGAACGGCATCGGCGGAGCGCTGAGCGACTCGACCGTCGACGGCCTCTACATCCAGCACACCAAGGTCGGCGTGTGGGTCGACGGCCCGATGAACAACCTCGTCGTGAAGAACAGCGTCATCGTCGACCAGATCGCCGACGGCCTGAACTTCCACACCGGGGTCACGAACTCCGCCGCGACGAACAACGTCGTGCGGAACACGGGCGACGACGGGCTGGCGATGTGGGCGGAGACGACCACCAACTCCGGCAACACGTTCGACCACAACACGGTCCAGACGCCGACGCTCGCCAACGGCGTCGCCATCTACGGCGGCACCGACAACACGGTCATCGGCAACCTGATCGCCGACCCGCTGCGCGAGGGCTCCGGCATCCAGGTGGGCTCGCGGTTCGGCGCCCAGCCGTTCGCCGGGCACCTCTGGATCACCGACAACACGACCGTGCGCGCCGGGACGTTCGAGCTCAACTGGAACATCGGGCTCGGCGCGATCTGGTTCTTCGCGCTGGAGAAGAACATCGATGCGGACATCCAGGTGGTCGGCGACCACTTCCTCGACAACACCTACAACGCGATCATGGTCGTCGCCGACTGGCCGGTGAAGGACCTCTACAAGGTCACCAACGTCCACTTCAAGGACATCCGCGTGGACGGCACCGGGACCTCGGTGCTCAGCGCCCGGGCCGCCGGGTCGGCCACCTTCGAGAACGTGGACGCGCGCAACGTCGGTGCCGTCGGCATCAACAACTGCGGGTCGTTCAACTTCCCGCCCACCGGGTCCGAGTGGTCGTCGATCGACCTCGGCGGCAATGACGGCGGCGGAACCACGGGCCCGTGGTTCGCGCCGTGGGAGCTGCCCAACACGATCACCTGCGACGACCGCCCGCCGGTCGTCGTGCCGCCCGCGCCGTCCACCTGGTAGCAGGCCACCGCCGGGGGTGCGGTGAGGGGGAGGGTGGCGTACCGGTCGGGTCCCGGTGCGCCGCCCTTCCCTGCCGCACTGCTCGGCCTAGCCTGCGCGGATGACGTCGCGCGCACTCCTCGTCGGCGGCCTGGTCGCCCTCGCCGTGGTGACCAGCGGCTGCGCACCCGACGCCCCGGGCGTGCGCGGGCAGCTCGTCGCGGTCGACGACACCGGCCTGCCCGACCGGCCCCTGGAGCAGGGGTGGATCGCCGCCCTGCCGGGGACCGTTGCCGCCGGCGTCTGGCCGGACGTCCCGACCGGCGACGACGAGCTCCGCTACCTCAGCCAGCCGCTCGACGCAGACCGGGTCGAGCGGGCCGGCGGCGTGCTCGCCCCCGTCGGGTCCGGCGGGCGCTTCACGCTCGATGTGCCCACGGGACTCACCCTGGTCTGCTGGGTCAACGGCACTCCCGATGACCTGCGCACGTCCGGCTGCGCCTCCACCGAGCTGCCCGAGGACGGCGGGCTGCGCGTGACCTGGGGCGAGGGCGGCTTCTGGCTGGAGATCCCGAGCTGACGCCGGCTCAGCCGGGCTCGACCACGGCCCACCCGTGCGGCGCCACGGCCCCCTGGTCGTTCCTCGTCGCGTCGTCGCAGGCCACCACGGTCCCGCCCGGCATCGCCAGCGGCGCGTCATCCAGGTTCAGCGCGACCATCAGTGCGTCGTCCCCGTCGCGGACCTCGTAGACGAAGCTCGTGTTCGTCAGCGTGACCTGCGACGTGCGCGCGCGATGGAGCCACGCGTGCCGGCGGCGCAGGCCGATGAGGTCCTGGTGAAGCCGCAGGACGGCGTTCTCGACGATGCCCGGCCCGTCAACGGCGAGCTCGGGCCGGACGGCGTCGTCGCCGCCCTCGCGCTCCTCCTTCACGCCCGTGAAGCCGAGCTCGTCCCCCGCGTAGACGGCCGGAGTGCCGCCCACCGTGCACAGCACCACGACGGCGTGGGGGCGGTGCCGGGCGTCCTCGACCATGCTCGCGATCCGCGTGACGTCGTGGTTGCCGACGAACGTGAGCGGCGCGAACGAGTCCAGGAACTCGTCGTGCCGCGTGAGCGACCAGGCCAGCTCCCACAGGTTGGCGTCGTTCAGCGAGCTCCAGACGGCCTTCCACAGCTCGTATTGCGTCACGGAGTCGACGGTCGACTCCTGGACGAACGCCGGGTAGTCGCCGTGGATGACCTCCGCGACGAACCACGCGTCCGGGTGCCCGGCGCGCACGCGCGGGAGCACCTGCGCCCAGAAGGCCGTCGGCACCGCGTACGCGGCGTCCAGCCGCCAGCCGTCCGCGCCGCGGTCCAGCCAGTGGGTCATCACCCGGGCCACGTAGTCGACGACGCTCGGGTGCGCGTGGTCGAGCGTGACGAGCGCGTCGTGGCCCTCGAAGCCGACGAACCCGCCGTCGGCGTCCCGCAGCAACCACACCTCGTCGTCCGAGCGTCCCTCGAGCGCGTCCACCGACCGGCGCGCGATCGCCGAGTCCCGGCCGACGTGGTTGAACACCCCGTCGAGCAGCACCTTCAGGCCGCGGCCGTGCGCCTGGGCGACGAGCTCGTCGAAGTCGCCGTCGTCGCCCAGGCGGGGGTCGATGCGCAGGTAGTCGATCGTGTCGTAGCCGTGCGTGCTCGACGCGAAGATGGGCCCGAGCACGATGCCGGAGGCACCGAGCGCGACGACATGGTCGAGCCACGCGACCAAGCGCCGGAGGCGATGCTCGTCGGGACCCGGCGGGTTGCCCTGCGCAGGGAACGCGCCGACCGCACCGAGCGGGTAGACGTGCCACCAGATCGCGTGCCGCACCCAGTCCGGCTCTGTGCCACTCATGCCGCGCCTCGTCCCCTCGGTTCCTGCTCCGACCCTAGGCGCCCCAGGTCCCATCGGCTCCTGCCGTCAGAGTTCACGCACCGGCCGGCGTCCGGCCGGTGAGACGACGCCGTCCCCGCCTTGCTCCGCGGCACCGCGGTTCGCAGACTCCGGTAGCCCCACCTGCCGACCCCGAGACAGGCTGACATGAGCTCCTTCCACTGGTTCCTGCCCACCAACGGCGACGGCCGGCACGTCGCGAACGTGGTCGCCGCGGCGGGCGTCGCCAAGCGGGTGCTGACCAGGCCCGCGTCGCTGGCCTACCTCGGGCAGATCGCGCGCGCCGCGGAGCAGTCCGGCTTCGACGCCGTGCTCACCCCGACCGGCGCGGCCTGCGAGGACGCGTGGATCACCACCGCCGCGCTGCTGCCGCTCACCGAGCGCCTGAGGTTCCTCGTGGCGTTCCGGCCCGGGTTCGTGCTGCCGACGCTCGCCGCGCAGCAGGCCGCGACCTTCCAGCGGCTCTCCGGTGGTCGGCTCGCCGTGAACATCGTCACCGGTGGCGACCCGGTCGAGCAGCTCGCGTACGGCGACACCCTCAGCCACGACGAGCGGTACTCCCGGACCGGCGAGTTCCTCTCCGTGTTCCGCTCGCTGTGGGGGCCGTCGCCCATCGAGCACCACGGCGCGCACTACGACGTGGTCGGCGGCGGGTTCCCGTCGCTCGAGGCGCCGCGACCGCCTGTCTATTTCGGCGGCGCATCGCCGGCGGCCGAGGCCGTCGCCGCCCGGTACGCCGACGTCTACCTGGCCTGGGGCGAGCCCGTGCCCGCGCTGGTCGAACGCCTCACGCGGGTCCGCGCCGCCGCCGCCCTGCTCGGACGCACGCCCCGCTTCGGTGTCCGTCTGCACGTCATCTCGCGCGACACCGCCGACGAGGCGTGGGCCGAGGCGGACCGCCTGCTCGTCGGCATGGACCCCGACGCACGCGCGGCCGCGCAGGCGCGGTTCGGCACCATGGAGTCCGTCGGGCAGGCGCGGATGACCGCCCTCACCCGGGGGCTCGGGCTCGAGGCCCGCGAGCAGCAGGTGGGGCCCAACCTCTGGGCCGGCATCGGCCTGCTGCGCGAGGGTGCGGGCACCGCGCTGGTCGGAAGCCACGACGAGATCGCCGACCGCCTGCTCGAGCTCGCCGACGTCGGGTTCGACGAGTTCATCCTCTCGGGCTGGCCGCACGTCGAGGAGGCGTACCGCGTGGGCGAGGAGGTGCTGCCGCGGTTCGCGGCCCGCGCCTCCGCGCGCACCCCGGACCTGGTCACCGGGTAGTTTCGGGCCACACCCGAGATGCCAGGAGGACCGATGACCGTCGCCCGGTCGACCGTGCTGTTCGTCGCTGCGGCGTTCCTCGAGATCGGCGGCGCCTGGCTCATCTGGCAGGGCGTGCGCGAGCACCGCGGCTGGGCCTGGATCGGCGCCGGCGTCGTCGCTCTGGGGCTGTACGGATTCGTCGCCACCCTGCAGCCCGACGCCCACTTCGGCCGGATCCTCGCCGCGTACGGCGGGGTCTTCGTCGTCGGTTCGCTGGTCTGGGGCATGGTCGCCGACGACTTCAAGCCCGACCGCTGGGACATCGCCGGCGCCCTCGTCTGCCTGCTGGGCGTCGCGCTGATCATGTATGGCCCACGCCCCGCCGCCTGACGGCCCCCACCTAAGCGCGCCTGCGCAGTTGTGCCGATCCGCTCCCAAGCGCGGGAATCCGCGGCGGTTCCTCGCTTCGCTGCCTGAGGTCGCACCACTCGGCTGCCCGGGGTCGAGGCCTGGGACGCCGGTGCCGCGGCCGCGCGCCCGACGGCCTCGCCGGCGACAGGCCGACCCTGGCCGAGCTCCGCGCCTGGGCGGCCGCAGTCCGCGAGCCAGTGGGTCGGTCGCTTCGATCAGGGCCCTTCCGGTGGCCCGAGTTGCGGGTGCCTCCGACGCAGCGCCGGGGAAGCCGCCCACCACCACGACTCCGCCAGGTGAGCCCGCAACGTCTCGGCGTCCACGGCGTCGAGCGTGATGAGCACCAGGTTCGTGCCGGCGTGATGATCCGTCGTCGAATACAGCGCAGGCTCCAGCTCGACCAGCGCGAGCCTCTCCCCGTCGTCCTCGACCCGGACCGTGAGCCGGTCGTCGTCCCACATCCGTGCGACCAGGTTGCGGTGGAACCACGCCGGCCGACCCCAGCTCTGCCGCTCCGACACCTCAGGCAGCGCAAGCGCCGATCGCCGCGCGTCATCCTCCTCCATCGCCCCATCCTGGCGGGAAGCGCCGACATCCCTGCCCAAAGGGGCAGGCGTCGATCTGCGGGCCGCGAAAGTAGGGGTTGCCGCGGGCCGTGCATCGATCGTCAGGCGGGTGCGTGTAGAGCGTCGAGCGCGGTCGTCGAGGCGCAGCCAGCTCGCCTCTTCGCGGAGGCAGTCGTCGATCGCGTCGCGGGGCTAGGTCGGAAGGCTGAGTCGCCGAGGTCAGGGCACGTGGGTCAGCTCAGAAGGGTGGGTCGTCGAGGTCACGGCACGTGGGTCTGAAGGGTGGGCCGTCGAGGTCAGGGCACGTGGGTCTGAAGGGTGGGCCGCCAAGGTCAGGGCACGTGGGTCAGAAGGGTGGGTCGCCGAGGTCCGCGCGTGGCGGTGGTGGCGGTCGGTGCTCGAGCGCCCGGGCGCTGACGTAGACCGGGACGGGGTGGCGTGCGTAGGTCAGCCCGTGCCGGTCGGTCCACGTCGAGACCCCAGTCGCCTGGTCGTAGGTGACGTTCCACCAGCCTTCGGTCTTGGCTTGGTGGTGGTGCTTGCACAAGGCGTGCAGGTTCGCCTCGCAGGTCTGTAGGTCGTGCCCGTCGAGACCGGCCTGAGGGTCGCGCCCGTGGACGTCGGCGTGTGGTGCGCCCGCGCCCGGGGTGGGTGGTCGGTCGTGGTCGTAGGGGATGCGGTGGTCGATCTCGCAGCGGGTGGCGGGTTGCCGGCAGCCGGGGAAGGTGCAGGTCACGTCCCGGGCCTGGATGGTGCGGGTCAGGTCCGCGCCCGGCCGGTAGGCGGTGGTGCCGACGGAGCAGACCTGCCCGGTGCCCGGGTCGGTGAGCACCCTGCGCCAGGTGGCGTCTTGGGCGAGCTCGCGGGCGACCTGCGCCGGGATCGGCCCGTAGGAGCCGAGGAACCCGGGGGCGTCGTCCCGGCCGAGCAGGGTGGTCGCGGCGACGGAGAGTTGGAGGGCGACGCGTTGCCCGTGCCGGGTCGGCAGCGGGGTGCCGTCGGGGGTGCTCTGCCGGTCCAAGATCGAGGTGAACACGTCGCTGAACGCGTCCGCGCGGCGTTGATCGACCGTCCGGGTGTCTCCGTCGAGGGCGGCGTGCCCGGCCAGGGCGTCGATCGCGGTGAATGCCGCGGTCGCCTCGGTGGCGGGTAGGTAGGCGATCAGCCTGGCCATCGCGTCCGGGGCGAGCACCAGCTCGACCCCGCGCCGGTCGCGTTCGGCGACTCGTCGTTTCTCGGCGACGCCTGGGTTCAGCGCGATCAGGGTGGCGCGTACGTGTCGGGTCAGCTGTGGGGTGGTCATCTCACCCGCGCGCTGGATCGCGTCGTCGACCACGCGCTCCCGGTCGATGGTGGGTACGTCTGCGCCGGCCTTGCTCAGCTCGTCCAGGATCACGTCGACCTTGCGTGCCTCCAGGGCACCGGCCGCCCACGCGTCCTCGAGGGCGGGGTGCTGTCCTGCGCCCCAGGCGCGCAGGAACACGAGCTCCGCGGACCGCTTCGTGCACACCAGCGCGCAGGCCAGCTCATCGGGGACGTGCCGCAACGCATCCGGGGTGCGCGCACCGAGCTCGCGGGCGAACGAGCCCTGCAGGGCTTGCAGCATGGTGATCGCCTGCTGCGTGGCCGCGACCGCGTTGACCAGGGCCGCGCCGGACACGTCCGCGACCGGCACCGAGGCCAGCATCGCCACCAGGTCCGCGACCTCGACGCCGGGCAGCGGGAACTGCTCCACTGCAGCCAGGTCGATCACCCGCGCACCGAGCTGAGCCTTCGGTGCGGCACCCGGGCGCCCGCCGTGCCCGGAGTCCGCCCGCATCAGCGCGGACGACAGTGGTGGGGCGGGGATCGAGTCCGAAGATGACGAAGCCAGAGCCGGCGCCATCCCCGTGGTGCCGCCGATTGGCCCGTTCACGGCTACGTCATCGACCACGAGATCGTCGAGTACCGCCGTCACCGCCGCCACCTCCCGCCGCGTGAGCCATGCGATCCGGACATAGAACAACTGTACGACCAACCACTGACATCCGCCTTTGACCAGCAGGAACGTGGCGACGGCTCAGCCCCGATCAGCGCGCACGACCGAACGTCGGGCCATGTCCGGCTACGAAGAAGGCGGCGCGTACCGCGCGACAAGCTCGGCGCCGAGCGTCGCCAGCTCGGCGCGCACGGACGCGGGCTCGAGCACCTCGACTGCCGCACCGAGCCCGGCCAGGTGCTCCGCGACGGACCGGGCGGTGTGCGAGGCGACCTGAAGTCGCGCACGGCCGTCGTCGTCGGCCCCCAAAACCGCGACGTGCCGCCCGAACTGGGCACGCAGGACAGGCACGAGGAACGGCGGCGCCAGCACGGTCGCGGACACGCGGGAACGGCGCTGCTCGACGTCGTCGACGACGGACGACCAGACCTCGGCGACGTCGAGGTCGTCGGGCCGTGCGGCCGCGCTCTCCAGCACGGTGAGCGAGACGATCCGGTCGAGCCGGAACGTCCGACGCCCGGACGGGGTCCCGGCAACGAGGTACCAGACGGCGTCCTTGTCGACGAGGGCCCACGGGTTCACGGTCCGGGTGGACACGCCACGAGACCGCCCGTCGTACGTCAGCCGAGCCTGCCGGCGACGGACCACCGCACCCTGCAGCTCGTCCACCCACGGCGGCGGCGTGCGGGAGGCCGCGCCCCAGCCGGCGGGGTCGACCACGACCGCGCGGCCGGCCGCCTCGGCGTCGGCGCGGAAGGTCGCGGGCAGCGCTCGGACGAGCTTCCGAAGGGCCGACGTCGCCTCGAAGGATCGCCCGGCGGCGGGCCCGACCAGCAGGAACAGCGCCTGTGCCTCGGAGGCCGTCAAGCCGGTGAGGTCGGTCCGCGCGCCGCCGACGAGCGACCACCCGCCGCCGCGCCCGGGTTGCGGGTAGACCGGGATCCCCGCCACGGACAGCGCTGACAGGTCCCGCCGGGCCGTCGCGACCGACACCTCGAGCTCGGCTGCCACCTCCGCGGCCGTGACGCGCCCGCGCGACTGCATCAGCAGGAGGGTGGCCACCAGCCGGTCCGCGCGCACAATCGAAGAATCGCAGGAAAAGTGCTCAGAAGGTGAGCACTTCACGCCTGAGAGTGGAGGCATGACCGCCACAGAGAGCACATTCCGCGGCCTGGCCAACGTCTCGATCTTCGCCGACGACCTCGCCGCCGCCCGCACCTGGTACACGGACCTGCTCGGCCTCGAGCCGTATTTCGTCCGCGACGGCTACGTCGAGTTCCGCCTCGGAGACCACCACGACGAGCTCGGCATCGTCGACCACCGCTTCGCCCCGGCGTCCGGCGGCCCGTCGGGCGCGATCGTCTACTGGCACGTCGACGATCTCGAGGGCACCTGGCAGCGGCTCCTCGCACTCGGTGCCACGGAGCAGGACGGTCCGCGCGAACGCGGCAGCGGGTTCGTCACCGCGTCCGCGATCGACCCGTTCGGCAACGTCGTCGGCATCATGACCAACCCGAACTGGCTGGAGGGGGCCTCAGCGCAGGGCTGACCGCGCCGCCATGTAGTGCGCACGCTGCGGAGAAGGCAGCCGCTCCAGCGAGTACCGCAGCGCGGTCCGCGGCAGGGTCGCGGCGTGCTCGTCGAGAAACGCGCACAGCCGGGCCTCGTCCTTCTTGCCCGCCTCTCGCAGCAGCCACCCGACCGCCTTGTGCATGAGGTCGTGCCGGTCGCCCTCCAACAGCGCGGCCAGGGCGAACGTGTGGTCGAGGGAGCCGGCACGGACCAGAGGCAGGGTCGCGACGATGGAGATCCGCTGCTCCCACAGCGACGCCGACTCGGCGAGCCGGTACAGGACAGCGGCCGGGACGCCGCCCAGGACAGCGCGCCCGAGGACGTCCGGCGCGCTGGCGTCGACAAGGTCCCAGTTGTTCACACGGTCGGTGCGTCGCAGGTAGAGGTCGAGCAGCGCGGCGCGACGCTCTTCCGACGAACGCCGAACCGCGCACTCGATCGCCATCACCTTGAGCGCGAGCAGCCGGACCTCGTGCCGCCCGTCCTCGAGCAGGGCCTCCAGATCGCCGACAGGCAGCCCGAGCGACGTCCGCGCCACCGAGACCACCTGGGGCACCGACAGCCCGAGGAACACGTCCCCCTCTCCGTACTCCCCGGGCCCGGTCTTGAAGAACCGCGCCATGCCCACCGCTCGCTCCGCATCAGCGAGGGCCACGAGCTGGTCGACAGGGGTGCTCATCGCAGGGTCCCGACGAGGACCGTGCCGCCCGACTCCTCGTCGCTCACCACGCGCGCCGCCAGCCCGACGGCCTCGAACGCGGCCGACGCGGCCGGCACCTGAGCCTCGCTCGTCTCGACCAGCAGGCGCCCCCCAGGCGCCAGCCACCGCGGCGCCACGGAAGCGACGCGCAACAGCACGTCGAGCCCGTCCGCACCGCCGTCGAGCGTGACCAGCGGCTCGTACAGCCGCGCCTCGGGCGGCATCGTGCCTATCGCCTCGGACGGCACGTACGGCACGTTCGCCAGCAGCAGGTCCACGCGCCCGACCAGCGCGTCCGGCAACGGCGCGTCGAGGTCGCCCTCGAACACCTGACCGCCGACGGTGGCCACGTTCCGGCGCGCGCACCGGACCGCCGCCGGCTCGACGTCGGCGGCGTACAGCGACACCGACGGCACCATGGTCGCGAGCGCGACGCCCAGCGCGCCGGAGCCGCAGCAGAGGTCCACGACGACCGCGCGCTCGGGTGGCGCCAGCCGCGCCGCCTCCCGCACCAGCAGCTCGGTCCGGCGTCGCGGCACGAACACCCCGGGGTCGATCTCGATGCGCAGCCCGCAGAACTCCGCCCAGCCGACAACGACCTCCAGGGGCTCGCCGGCGACGCGACGCGCGACCAAGGCGTCGAGATCGCCCGCGGCGTCGAGCAGGATCGTCGCCTCGTCCTCCGYGAAGACGCACCCGGCGGCCCGCAGCGTCGCGGTGATCTCGGCGTGGCTCGTCACGCCCGGCACGCTACCCGCGCGTGATGCGCAGGATCACCCGGTTGTCGTCGCCCTTCCTGCCCAGCTTCTCGAGGCCCATCATCACGCGGTACTCGAGGCCGTACTTCGCCTGCATGACCTCGTTGGTCCGGCGCCGGGCGTCGTCGTCGTCGAGCACCTCGGCCGTCCCGGAGACCGTCGGGGCATCGTCGTCGACCTTGCCGAACCGGCTGGACGACGTCATCTCGACGCGGTCGTCGTTCCGCAACCGCTTCACCTTGCCGCTGCCGCGCGGCGTGGTGACGAGCAGGGCGTCGCCGTCGCGAGCCACCCATACGGTCGTCGGGACCCCGACCCCCGACTTGCGGAACGTGGTCAGGGAGATGAACCCCTCGTCGGCGAGGGCATCGAAAGTCGTCATGCGCGATGGTCACCCACGCACGAGGCGGCCGCACCCCGTGGGGTACGGCCGCCTCAGGACGGACGAGGTCAGGCGATGGCGTAGCCGCCGATCGGCTCCCCGCCCGCGACGCCCCGGTAGGGCTTGGAGTCGTAGCCGAGGATGTACAGGAAGATGATGCTGAGGAAGAACAGGCCCACGGTGAACCCTGCGCCGTGACCGAACGAGGTCGACAGGCCGTGCAGGACGAGAACCAGGATCACGATGTTCACGATGGGGATCAGGAACAGGATGATCCACCAGAGCGGCCGACCGGCGACCTTGATGAGGACGATGTAGTTCCAGATCGGGACGAAGGCCTGCCACACGGGCTCGTCGGCCTTCTTGAAGATCCCGACCAGCGCGAACGCGAACAGCAGGTAGCCGATGAGGCCACCCGCCAGACCCGGTGCGGCGCTCGTCGTGGACGTCGTGGTGGCCACCTCGGTGGCGAGTGTTGTGATCATGCGCGGAATGTAGCGATCGGCACGCGGCACCGTCCCGGGTTTGGGGCGACATCTCACCAGCAGTTTCTGAATGTCCCCCGTGTGCCGCCTGTGCCCGATTGCCCCGCGGTCGGCCTGCTCCTACCGTGGCCGTGAGACACGGCGACGGCCCGGGGGGAATGGGCCCTCTCGGAGAGGCCCGCCCATGACGGTTCCGCAGGTGTCCCTGAAGGCCCAGCTCTGGCGCAGGAAGCCGATCACGGCGGCGACCGTCAGGTCCAGCGAGGGCCTCGAACGGTCGCTCGGCACGTTCACGCTCATGATGTTCGGCGTCGGCTCGACCGTGGGCACGGGCGTCTTCTTCGTGATGCACGAGGCGGTTCCCGACGCCGGTCCGGCGGTGATCATCTCGTTCCTGCTGGCCGGGCTCGCGGCCGGCCTGTCCGCGCTGTCGTACGCCGAGATGGCGTCGGCCGTGCCCGTGTCCGGGTCCACCTACTCGTACGCGTACGCGACCCTGGGCGAGGTGGTCGCGATGGGCGTCGCGGCGTGCCTGCTGCTCGAGTACGGCGTCTCGACGGCGGCCGTCGCGGTGGGCTGGAGCGACTACCTCAACCAGCTGCTGCACAACCTCTTCGGCTGGCAGATCCCGAACGTCCTGTCCGCGGCGCCGTGGGACGCCGAGCCCGGCATCATCAACCTGCCGGCCCTCTTCCTCGTCTCGATGTGCGCGTTGCTGCTGATCCGTGGCGCGTCCGAGTCCGCCAAGGTCAACGCGACGATGGTCGTGATCAAGCTGGCCGTGCTGCTCATGTTCGTGGCGATCGCGTTCACGGGCTTTCACTCCGACAACTTCGCCGACTTCGCGCCCAAGGGCGTCGCGGGGATCACGGCGGCCGCCGGCACGATCTTCTTCACGTTCATCGGCCTCGACGCCGTGTCCACGGCCGGTGACGAGGTCCGCGACCCGCAGAAGACGATGCCGCGCGCGATCCTGGGCGCCCTCGGCATCGTCACCACGATCTACGTGCTCGTCGCCGTCTCGGCGCTGGGCACCCAGCCGTGGCAGGCCTTCGCCGACAAGGAGCAGGGCGAGGCAGGGCTGGCCAAGATCCTGCAGGACGTGGTCGGCGCGAGCTGGCCGGGCACCATCCTGTCCGCCGGCGCGGTGATCTCGATCTTCTCGGTGACCCTGGTGACGATGTACGGGCAGACGCGCATCCTGTTCGCGATCGGCCGCGACGGGCTCCTGCCGAGGGCGTTCGCCCGGGTCAACCCCCGCACCCACACCCCGGTCAACAACACGGTCATCGTCGCGATCGTCGTCGGCCTGCTCGCCGCGTTCATCCCCCTCGACTACCTGTGGGACCTGGTCTCCATCGGCACTCTCATCGCGTTCATCGTGGTGTCCGTCGGCGTCATCCTCCTGCGCCGGAGGCAGCCCGACCTGGCCCGCGGGTTCAAGGTCCCCGGCTACCCGGTGACGCCCGTGCTCGCCATCGCCGCCTGCCTCTACATCCTGTCCGGCCTGCAGTGGTACACGTACGCCTGGTTCTTCCTCTGGCTCGCCGTCGTGCTGTCGTTCTACTTCCTCTGGGGCCGAAAGCACTCGTTGCTGGAACGGGCCGTCGAGGCGGGCCTGCTTCAGGACGAGGACCTGCGGTGACGATCGTCGTCGGCGCCAACCCGTTCGGAGACTCGCACGGGGCGATCGACCTGGGCGTCACGCTCGCCCGCACACTGCCGGAGGCGACGGGGGCGAACGTGCTGGTCATCGCGACGGTCGTGCCGCCCGGCTGGACCGTGCCCTCGATGGCCAAGGTCGACGGTGAGATGCAGGAGTGGATCCGAGCGCGGGCCGAGGAGGCGGAGGCCGCCGCGCTGGCGTTCCTCGAGGACCGCGCCGAGGGCCTGACCATCGAGTTCGTCCGCCTGCGCGAGCGCTCGACCGCCAGGGCGCTCGCGGCGCTGGCCGAGTCGCGGGATGCGACCGCGCTCGTGCTCGGCTCGTCGCCGGACGGGCTCGACGGCCGGGTGGTCGTCGGGTCGACCGCCGACTACCTGCTGCACTCGTCGCCCGTGCCGCTGGCCATCGCCCCGAAGTCGTACCGCTGCGCCCCCGGCCCGACGGGCGTCGCCGCTCATCGGCTCACGTGCTCGTTCAGCGGCTCCGACCCCGCCGGCTCGGCCGTCCGGTGGGCGGCCCGGCTCACGCGCGAGATCGACGTCCAACTGCGGGTCTGCTCGTTCGGGGTCCGGTCCGCGACGATGTACCCGCCCGAGATCGGCACCGACATCGAGTCGGAGGTGACCGAGCAGTGGCGGGCGCAGATGGTCGAGGCGCAGGCCGCCCTGCGCGCCCGGCTGGGCGACGCGCTGGACGACGACGTCGCGCTGGCGGTTGCCTCCGGCTCGAGCTGGTGGGACGCGCTGACCTCCGTCGACTGGACGCCCAACGAGCTGCTCATCCTCGGGTCGTCGAGCGCCGGAGCCCTGCAGCGCGTGTTCCTCGGCACCAACGCGACGAAGATCATCCGGCACTCGCCGGTCCCGGTCCTAGTCGTCCCGCACGACGAGCTCTGAGTTGCGTTCGAGCGCGCTCGAGGTCCTAGCGTCATCGGTATGACTCAGATGACCTGGTTCCTCACCGGCACGTCCCGCGGCTTCGGCCTGGAGTGGGCGACGGCGGCCCTCGAGCGCGGCGACCGGGTGGCCGCGACCGCGCGCAACGTCTCCTCGCTCGACGGGCTCGTCGAGCGGTTCGGCGACGCCGTCCTGCCGATCGCACTCGACGTCACCGACCGCGCCGCCGACTTCGCGGCAGTCGCGCAGGCGCACGACTACTTCGGGCGCCTCGACGTCGTCGTCAACAACGCCGGCTACGGCCAGTTCGGCTTCACGGAGGAGATCTCCGAGGCCGGGCTGCGCGACCAGATGGAGACGAACCTCTTCGGCGCGTTCTGGGTGACGCAGGCGGCGCTGCCGTTCCTGCGGGCGCAGGGCAGCGGGCACATCATCCAGGTGTCGTCGATCGGCGGGATCTCCGCGTTCCCCAACATCGGCGCGTACCACGCGTCGAAGTGGGCGCTCGAGGGGTTCAGCCAGGCTCTCGCCCAGGAGGTCGCCGGCTTCGGCATCCACGTCACGCTCGTCGAGCCCGGCGGGTTCTCGACGGACTGGGGTGGCTCGTCGGCCCGCCACGCGACACCGATGGCCGCGTACGACGAGGCCCGGGCCGCCATGGCCGAGGCCCGGCTGAAGCGCATCGGCACACCCGGCGACCCGACGTCATCGGCGGCAGCGATCCTGCGTGTGGTCGACGCGGAGCAGCCGCCGCTGCGCGTGTTCTTCGGCGCCTCGCCGCTGGGCACCGCGAAGGCCGACTACGCCTCGCGCATCGCCACCTGGGAGCAGTGGGACGACGTGGCGCAGCTGGCTCAGGGCTGAGTCGAGGCGCCCTCGGTCAGGTCGTCCGACTCGTCCGGCTGGTAGACGCAGACCCACAGCGCGTCGGCCCGGACGGTCACCTCGAGGGTGTCGGACGGGTCGATGACGTCGCCGTCCAGCTGGCGCGGCTGCGGGCGGTCGCTGGTCACGGTGATCCGCGACCCCCGCAGCACCTCCATGTTGGGCACGCGGTGGCGGCCCGGGCGCAGGACGCCGAACGCCAGCCGTACCCAGTGGCCGAGATTCCGGGGCGCGAGCACCGCGACGTCCATCTGACCGTCGTCGGGCGCGGCGTCCGGCAGCAGGTTGACCCCGCCCTGCAGGCGTCCCACGTTCCCGACGAGCACGCTGCGGGCACGTCGGCGCAGGACGGGATAGTCGTCGACCTGGACCTCGACCTTCATCGCCGCGTCGTTCAGGTGCTGGAGCGCCGAGTAGACGTAGGCGACCGGGCCGAGCACGGCCTTGAGCTTCGTCGGGGCGTCGTCGACCATCGCCGCGTCGATGCCCATGCCGGCCATCACCGCGAACGCCTGCTCGCCGACATATCCGAGGTCGACCGCCTTGCGGCCGCGCTCCAAGGCCAGGCGCACGCCCTCGACGGAGTCGGTCGGGACGCCCAGGTTCGTCGCCAGCAGGTTGCCGGTGCCGCCGGGCAGGATCGCGAGCGCGGACTCGCTGCCGGACAGGCCCTCGATGCAGGCGCGGACGGTGCCGTCGCCGCCGGCGACGAACACGACGTCGGCCCCGTCGGCGACAGCCTGCCGCGCCTGGCCTGTGCCGTTGTCTTCGGCAGTCGTCTCGAGCCACGACGGCTCGGGCCAGCCCGCGTCGGCCAGCTGGTCCGTGATCTGCGCGCGGAGCTCGTCGAGACCCTCGACCCGATTGGGGTTGACGATCACCGCCGAGGTCAGCGGGGCGTGGTTCAGCCGCTGTTCGGCGGGCGTCTCGCTGAGGTTCGTCACGTCGGCGAGTATGTGCCCCGGTCCGACGACCGGCCACTCAGGAGCCAGTCGTTCCTCTGCAGGCGATACAGCACGCTGCGTCGCAGGGGATGGCCTTCCGCGATCGTCGGGTAGTCGAAGTCGTCCGCGGGATCCCGGGTCATGCCGAGCCGCTCCATCACGGCCCGCGATCGCTGGTTGGTCGGGGTCGTGAACGAGACGATCTCGTCGAGCCGGAGATCCTCGAAGCCGACCCGCAGAGCCTCCCGCGCGGCCTCCGTCGCATACCCGTGACCCCACGCCCAGCGGGGCAACCGCCAGCCGACCTCGGTGAACGCCGGGTTCCAGGTCGGCCGCGCCAGGCCCGTGAAGCCGGCGAACCGACCGGCGTGCTCGCCGACGGTGACCTCCAGCGCCCACAGCCCCCAGCCGTTGTCGCGCATCCGGTGCTCGATGCGCGTGACCATCGCGTCGCTCTCGGCCCGGCTGAGCGTGGCCGGGAAGAACTCCATCACCTCGGGGTCCGCGTTGAGCTCCGCGAAGGGCTCCCGATCGGCCTCCCGCCAACGGCGCAGGAGCAGGCGGTCTGTGCGGCGTTCGAGCGTCACAACGGCACCGTACGCTGCCGCCGTGATCTCCGACGCGCTGGACTCCTGGTCGCCACGCAGCCCGGTCCAAGCTCGGCTCCTCGACGAGTACCGGGCCTTCGTCGCCGACCAGGGCGCCGCCGCCGTCGACCGGTCCCTGGCGGCCGAGCACCTCACCGCCAGCTGCTTCGTCCTGTCGCCCGACCACTCCCGCGTGCTGCTCTGCTTCCACCGCAAGGGCCAGTTCTGGGTGCAGCTGGGCGGGCACCTGGAGCCGGGCGACACGTCGCTGGCCGACGCCGCCCTGCGCGAGGCGCGCGAGGAGGGCGGTATCGCCGACCTGCGGCTCGAGAGCACGCTGCCCGCCGACGTGCACCGCCACGAGCTCGCGGCCGCCTTCGGCCGCTGCCGCGTGCACTGGGACGTCGGGTTCGTCGCCTACGCACCTGCGTCCTCGGTGCCCCTGGTCAGCGACGAGAGCGAGCGGGTCGAGTGGTTCGACGTCGACGCCCTCCCGCCCGGCACGCCCGAGGACTTCGCGGCGAGGATGCGGACCGTGCTCGACGAGGTCCGCTCCCGCTGACCCGACGTTATTGCACCATTCGGTTCAGTGTTGTATGGTGAACCACATGGTTCAGCATGAGACTCTCGACCGGATCTACTCGGCCCTGGCCGACGCGACCCGGCGCGACATCCTCACCCGTCTCGGTGAGGGCCCGGCGACCATCGGCGAGCTCGCCGAGCCGCACGGGATGAGCCTCACCGGCATGAAGAAGCACGTGCAGGTCCTCGAGGACGCCGGCCTGGTCAGAACCGAGAAGGTCGGCCGCTCCCGGCAGTGCCGACTCGGGGAAGAGCGACTGGACGACGCCATGGCGTGGATCTCCTTCTACCAGCGGCTCTGGGAGCGTCGGCTCGACGGTCTCGAGGCCTACTTCACCCTCCAGAAAGGACTCGACTCATGACCAGCACCGACACGCTCGAGATGCGCATGACCCGCATGCTCCCCGCCACGCCGGAGGAGGTGTTCGACGCCTACACGGACGCGGAGAAGCAGAAGACCTGGTTCTCGATCCTCGACACGACGCCGGGGATCGTGGAGATCGAGGTCCACCTGCGCGTCGGAGGGCAGCAGACCGCGGTGTGGGGCAAGGACGCCGACAACCTGTTCCGCGAGACGCAGACGTTCCTCGTCATCGACCGCCCGCACCGGCTGGTCACCGAGTCGTCCGGCAGCAGCCCGGACGGCCTGACCATGACGACGCAGGTCGAGGTCACGTTCGAGGCCGTCGACGGGGGCACCCTGGTGACCGTCCTGCAGAGCGGGTTCCCGAGCGTCGAGGTGCGCGACTTCTTCACCGAGTACGCGTGGGTCGGGGCGTTCGACCGCATCGAGGCGTACCTCGTCCGCGCGTGACGGATTGACGTTGCCCCCCGCCGGGGGCGCCGCGAGGCTGTCCCGGTGATCGACCTCGTGCACGTCCCCGCCGACCCGGACCACCCCGACGCCTGGACGGTCGAGGGTGTGGCCCGGGTCAGCGAGGCGATCGACCTGCCGACCCACGGCACCGACTTCTCGCTCGACGTCCCGACCGTCCGCGCGACCCTGCAGGAGCCGCACCGCAAGATCCATCGGCTCGTCGCCGTCCCCCGCGGCTCGTCGGACCCCGCCGACGTCGTCGGGTGCGCGATGGTCGGGCTGCCGCAGGTCGGGAACCAGCACGTCGCCGTCGTGTACGTCGGGGTGCGCCCCGACCGGCGCCGGCAGGGCATCGGAACGGCGCTCTTCGACGCCGGCCTGCAGATCGCCCGCGCGGCGGGCCGTCGGGTCGTGCACTCGGACTCGGCGTTCGCGGTCGAGCCGCCCGCCGGGCCGGGCGCCCTGGAGTCGCCGACCGGCGACGGTCGCATCCCGATGGACGACGACGCCACCCGGTTCGCGCTGGCCCGCGGCTTCACCCTCCAGCAGGTGGTCCGGCACTCGGTGCTCGACCTCCCCGTGCCTCGCGCGGTGCTCGACCCCCTGCGCCGTGACCCCGGGCCCGACTACCGCGTCCACCTGATGCAGGACGGATACGACGAGGAGTGGCTCGACCAGCTGGCCGTCCTCAAGACCCGGATGAGCACCGACATCCCGCACGGCGGCCTCGAGCTGGCCGAGGACCCGTGGGACGCCGACCGCGTCCGGACCCGCGCCGCCGACCTGCGTCGTCGCGGGCAGGGCATCCTCACGGCCGTTGTCGAGCACGTGCCCACCGGCACGCTCGCGGGCTACTCGGGGGTCGAGTACCCGCTGGACAAGCCCGCGGTCGTGTTCCAGGGCGACACCATCGTCCTGCGGGAGCACCGCGGGCGCGGGCTCGGCATGCTGGCGAAGATCGCCGTCCTCGACGCGCTGCGTGACGTCCGACCGGACGCCGCACGGATCCACACGTGGAACGCGCAGGAGAACGCGCAGATGCTGGCCATCAACGTGGCGCTCGGGTTCCGGCAGGCGAGCGTCGACGCCGAGTGGCAGCGGCCGCTCTGAGCGTGTCGACGGTCCGTGCAAGCATGCGGTCGTGACCCGGACCGACGCGTCGACCTGGAACCCCGGGTCGGTGCGCGCGGCCGCTGGCGGCATCACCGCCCTGATGCTCGCGACGTTCGTCGCCCTCACGACCGAGCTGGTCCCCGTCGGTCTGCTGCCGCAGCTGAGCGCCGACCTCGAGGTCACCGCGTCGGTCGCCGGCCTGCTGGTCACGGTCTACGCGTTCATGGTCGCGGCGCTCGCACTCCCGCTGACGCTGGGCACACGGCGACTGCCTCGCAAGGGCCTCCTGCTGGGCACCCTGGTCGCCTACACCGCGAGCAACGTCCTGGTCGGCCTGGCACCCGCCTTCGGGGTCGTGGCCATCGGGCGCGCGGTCGGCGGGATCTCGCACGCCTTGTTCTTCTCCGTCAGCATCGGGTACGCCTCGCGGCTCGTCGCGCCGCAGTTCACCGGTCGGGCGCTCGCCCTGGTCACCGGCGGGGCGTCGGCCGGCCCCGTGGTCGGCGTGCCTCTGGCCACGATGCTCGGCACGGCGGTCGGATGGCGCACCACGTTCCTCGTGCTGGCCGGCTTCTGCGCGGTGGCCACCGTGCTCGTCGCGGCGCTGCTGCCGCCCGTCCGTGCCGACGACGCGCCGCCGGCCGACGAGACCCAGCGCGACCGGCGCCGGCGACTCGCGATCGTGTCGACCGCGAACACCGTGACCTACCTCGCCCAGTACGTCGTCCGCACCTACGTGTCGGTCATTTTGCTGGCGAGCGGGCTCAGCGAGGCGTCTGTCGGCCCGGTCCTGCTGGGCCTGGGGATCGCCGGCCTGCTCGGCACCGGATACGCGGCCGCCACGCTCGACCGGCACCCGCGCCGCGGCACCGTCGTCACGCACCTGCTCATGGCACTGGGGCTGCTGGGACTCGGGCTGGGCTTCCCGTCGACGGTCGCCGTCCTCGTCGCCGCCGCCGTCTGGTCCGTCGGGTTCGGGGCCATGGCCTCCGTGTTCCAGGCCGCCGCTATCCGCACCCGCGGGGCCTCGCCCGACCTCATCGGCGYGCTGGTGAACTCGACCGCGAACATCGGCATCGGCGGCGGCGCGGCCCTCGGGGCGCTGGTGCTCGTCGGGCCCGGCCTCGGTGCGCTGCCGTACGTCGGCGGCGGGCTGGTTCTCGCCAGCCTCCTCGTCATCGTGGTGGCCCGACGCGCGTTCCCGGACACGCCGTGACCCTCAGCCCGCCGCCCCGGCGCGCATGGCCACCGCCACCCACGTCCGCCAGGGCCGCCAGGCCTCCGCGACCTCGGCCAGGCGCGCGGGCTCGAGCGGCTCGTCCTCCCCGAGGGCATGGGCCACCACGGACCGCACCATGGGCTCGTTCACCGGGAGCACATCGGTGTGCCCGAGGGCGCGGACGGTGACCAGCTCCGAGTAGAACGGCCCGATCCCGTCGAGGCGCTGCAGCTCGATCGCCGCCGCGGCTGGGTCCAGGGCGCGCAGCGTCGCGGTGTCGAGCGCGCCGTCGAGCGCGGCCCGGGCGATGCCGTGGAGCCGGGGGAACTTGGCGTCGGGGATGCCCGGGAAGTCGGTGATCGCGAGGAGGTCGGCGGGCAGCGGCACGGCCGCCTGCTCGGCGCCGGCGACGTCGAACACCMGGCCGTGCGCGCGGGCCAGCGCGGTCCGGACGGTGGCCATCTGCCGCCACGGCCGCCGGGCGGAGAGCACCGACCAGAGCAGGGCCTCGTAGGCGGAGTAGAACAGCGGCGGGCGCAGCCCCGGGAGTCGGGACTGCGCCGCGCCGACCAGCGGATCACGACGGCCCAGCTCGTCGTACCCCGTGCCGTCGACGTCCACCGAGAGAACCCGGGCGACCTGCGCCGCGACGAGGGCCGGCTCGGCGTCCCCCTGCACCTCGCACCGCAGCAGGTCGGGTGACGGCTGCGTGACCGCCGCCCCGACCTGCGTGCGATACCCGTCGAGGCAGAACGCCAGCCGCATCACCGACCCGTCGGCGGAGTCGCGCTGCCCGAACCCGAACCCGATGCTCTGGGCGAGGTCGAACCGGCCACGGACGGGGATCTCGACGACGGCCATGCTCGAACGCTAGGCCGGGACACCGACATCCGCGGCGCCGATCACGTCGGCGAAGTCCCGCGGCGCGCGGCCCAGGGCCTCCTCGACGCCGTGCCCGACCGACTCGTTGCGCCCGTCGAACACCTCGTCGCAGAGATCGGTGAGCATCGCGGCGTACTCCGGACCGGCGATCTCGGTGAGGGCCGAGCGGAACTCGTCGGACGTCACCGGGACGTAGACGACGTCCCGCCCGGTCACGACGGTGAGGATGTCGGCCGCCTCCGCGAACGAGAGGAGGCGCGGGCCGGTGACCTCGTAGAGCCGCCCGACGTGGGCGTCCGAGGTGAGGGCCGCCACCGCGATGTCGGCGATGTCGTCGACCGAGACGAACGGCTCGCGCACGGCACCCGCCGGCATCGCGATCACGCCCTCCAGCACCGAGTCGAGCAGGTGCCCCTCCGTGAAGTTCTCGGTGAACCAGCTGGACCTGATCACCGTGTGCTCGAGCCCGGAGGCCGCGACGACCCGCTCGGACGCCTCGGCGCTGCGCTCCCCGCGACCGGACAGCAGGACGATCCGGCGGACCCCGGCTTGCGCGGCGGCCGACGAGAACGCGGTGATGGCCTCGACGGCACCGGGTGCCGCGAGATCCGGCATGTAGGTGACGTAGGCGCGGTCGACGCCCTCCAGCGCCGCCGGCCAGGTCGACGGGTCCTCCCAGTCGAACCGTGGGGTCGTGCTCCCGGACACCGCCCGGACGGTGTGGCCGCCTCCGAGGAGGCGGTCGGTGACGCGGCGACCGGTCTTGCCGGTGGCTCCGATGACGAGATAGGTAGGTGTGTTCATGGGATCCAGCCTGCGGAGCATCCGGTGGACGGACAACGATCGAGAGTCCGGGAATCATGACCATTCGTCCACGGTCGCTGGACGTGCGAACACCTGAGGCAGACGATGGGACCGTGCCCGATGCCCGCACGTTCCCCGCCCCGAGCGACCAGCTCGGCGAGGCCCTGCACCTGCTGCAGGTCACCGGCTCGCTGTACTGCCAGTGCGACCTCACGGCGCCGTGGGCCATCGACCTGCCCGCGCTGGACGGCCTGATGATGTTCCACGTGGTGACCGCCGGCCGCTGCTGGCTGGAGATCGAGGGTCAGGCGCCGCGGCTCCTGCAGCCAGGCAGCCTCACGCTGCTGCCGCACAGCACGCCGCACCGGCTGAGCAGCGAGCCGGGAACGCCCGCGGACCCGTTGTTCGACATCCCGGTCGAGCTGGTCAGCGACCGCCTGGAGCTCATGCGGTACGGCGGTGGCGGCGAGCCCGCGCAGGTGACCTGCGGGGTCGTCGAGCCGGACCACGAGAGCGCTCGCCGGCTCATCGCGCAGCTGCCGGACGTGCTGCACGTCGACGCCTGGGACGACGGCGACGCCAGCTGGCTGCACAGCACGCTGCGCCTGGTCACCCGGGAGGCCGCGACGAAGAAGGCCGGCGGCGAGATGGTGATGACCCGGCTGGCCGACGTGCTCGTCGTGCAGACCATCCGGGCATGGCTGGACTCGGCGCCGGAGGCCCGGCAGGGCTGGCTGGCCGCGCTGCGCGACGAGCAGGTGGGCCGCGCGCTCATGGCCATCCACCGGTCGCCGGGCGCCGACTGGGGAGTCGACTCGCTGGCCCGCGAGGTCGGCATGTCGCGGTCGGCCTTCTCCGCGCGGTTCACGGACCTGGTCGGCGACTCGGTCATGCGGTACGTCGCCGACTGGCGGCTGCAGCAGGCCCGCGCGCACCTGAGCCGCAGCGCAGAACCCCTGTCGGCCGTCGCGCACCGGTACGGCTATCAGTCGGAGGCCGCGTTCTCGCGCGCGTTCAAGCGGGCGTTCGGCGTCGCTCCGGGGTCGGTTCGGCAGGCGGTCGAGGTGGACTGGCGGACGCGGCGGGGGCCGGCTGCCTGAGGTCAGTCGGCGACGGTCTGGGGCTCGGGCTCCGGTGCCGGCTCGATGGCAGGCGGCGGCGCCGCCTTCGGCAGGTCCTCGCCGGACAGCCACGAGTACCAGGCGGTCTGCGGGCCGCCCTGCAGCAGGACCGCGCGGGTCAGGAGCGTGAGCGGCACGGCGAGGATCGCGCCGAGGGGCCCGATGATGAACGTCCAGAACAGGACCGACACGAAGCTCAGGGTCAGCGTGATGTTCACGGCGTCGGCCACGAACTTCGGCTGGATCAGCACCTGCAGCGTCACGTTGACGGCGCTGTAGATCGCGATCACCGCGAGCGCCAGCGGCCAGCCGCCCACCACGAAGGCGAGCAGCGTGGGCGGGATGACGCCGATGACGAACCCGATGTTCGGGATGAAGTTGGTGACGAACGCGAGGATCGCCCACACGGCCGGCGCGGGGACACCGAGCGCCCAGAGCGCGAGCCCGTCGACGACCGCGACGACCGCACCGAAGGACGCGCTGACGACGAAGTAGCGGCGGACGCCGATGTTGAACGTGGTGGCCCGCCCCAGCACGCCGGCCTGCGTGTCGCCGAACTGCACGTGCGCGCCGTCGTACCGGGCCGCGTCGACGGACATGAAGATCACGTAGGTCACGACGACGAACAGCGTCGTCAGGACGCCGACCACGGCCCCGCCGAACTTCGTCGCGACCCCCAGCAGCTGCGACGGCTGCAGGGCGTCCGTGATGGAGTTGACCGCGTCCTGGTCCACGCCGATGGACGCGAGCCACGCGGTGGCGTCGGTGATCGACGACTGCAGCTCCGTCAGGTAGTCCTGGACCAGCCMGCCGAACTGGATGCCGGCGAACACCAGCATGGCGATCAGCGCGAGCAGGATCAGGTAGACGACGACGATGACCATCGTGGTGGCGGCCGCGCGGTGCCAGCCCCGGCGCTCCAGCGGGTGCCGGATGGGGTGCACGATGATGACGAGCACCGCCGCCAGGAACAGGGGCGCGAGCACGTCCCGGGCGGCGTGCAGCCCGGCGAGCGTGATGATCGCGGCGGAGAAGAACAGGAGCGTGCGGGTGGAGGGCGCGAGTCCCTGGGGCGAGGCCATCCTGCGCACGTGCTCCTTCGACGAGGGTTCCGTGCACGCAAGATAGCGCGGGCCTCAGCCGGCGGAGCGCCAGTCTCGCGGCGTCGTGCCGTACGCGTCGCGGAACAGGCGGCCGAAGTGGGAGGCGTCGGCGAACCCCCAGCGAGCTCCGACCGCCCCCGCGGTGAGGTGCGCACAGCGGGGGTCGCGCAGGTCTCGTCGGCACTGCTCGAGGCGCTGGTMCCGGATCGTGGCCTGCAGCGCGACCCCGGCGCGGGCGAGCGACGCGTACAGGTGGCGGACCGACACGTGGTGCGCGGCGGCGATCGTGGTGGCCGACAGGTCGCGGTCGGCGAGGTGGGTCCGGACGTACTCCTGGACGCGGAGCACCAAGGAGTCCGCGAGAGACACGCGCGCGCGTTCTTCGTCGGCGAGTCGCAGGGTGATGAGCGCGCGCAAGAGGTCGATGCTCGGGCCGACGACCATGTCCGCGGCGTGCGGCCGATCGAGGACGTCGGTGCTTCCCAGCCGGTCGAAGAACGGCGCGACCACGGCCGCGAGCGCGTTGTTGTCCGGGCCGATCCGCAGACCGGCGACGGCGTCGATCGACGACTGCGGCAGGGCGAGGGCGCTGCGGGGGACCTGGAAGTAGTGCAGCTCGGTGCGGTCGGCGTTGAGCACCGTGTACGGGCGCGTGCTGTCGTAGACCACCATGTCGCCCGCCCGGAGCACGGCCTGGTTCGCTCCCTGCGCCACCATCGTCGTGCCCGAGACCTGGACTGCGAGGAACACCGTCGGCTCGTGGTCCTGCCGGGCGAGCCCGGGGGTCCGGCGGAGCATGGAGGGCGTCGACCGGGCGGACGACAGATTCACCGGGCCGGCGTCGGCGACCCGACAGAGCACCTCGATCTGCGGGCCGGGACGGTCGTACTCGATCTCGACCGGCAGCACGCCCGCCCAGATGGCGTCACGGATGAGCTCGATGCGGTCGTCGGGCGGCAGGTCGTCCGAGCGCAGGACCAGGCTCATGACGGAACGCTAGACGCGTCGCCGGCCCGCGTCATCCGTCATATGACGACAGATCGTGCGCAAAGGGGCCAGAACCGTGCACGCAGCGGCCATCCCGGCGTCGCCGGCGCTCCCGAGACTGGGTCCACAGTGCCGTCGCCCGAAGGGAACCGACCATGAGCCCCACCGTCGTCCCGATCCACGGAGCATTTGCCGACGCCTCCGGCTGGGGCGGTGTCATCACCCGCCTGGCCGCGGCGGGCTACACCTCCTACGCCCCCGCCAACCCGCTGCGCAGCGTCTCCGGCGACGCCGCGTACGTCCGGTCGTTCCTGTCGACCATCGAGGGCGACGTCGTGCTCGTCGGCCACTCCTACGGCGGCGCGGTCATCACGAACGCGGCCGTCGGCGCCGACAACGTCAAGGCGCTCGTCTACATCGCGGCGTTCGCGCTCGAGGAGGGGGAGAACGCGGCCGCCGCCACCGCCCTCGGAAGCGACGGCCCCCCGCCGGACCTCACGCAGGTGGTGGACATCCGCCCGTTCCCGGACGCCGGCGAGGGCAACGGCGACGCGTATCTCAAGGTCGAGATCTTCCCCCAGACGTTCTGCCAGGACCTTCCCGCCGAGCTCGCCGCKGCGATGGCGGCCGGCCAGCGCCCCGCCGCGCTGGCCACCCTGGTCGAGCCGTCCGGTCCGCCCGCCTGGAAGACCGTCCCGTCCTGGTACCTGGTCGCGTCGGAAGACCGGGTCATCCCGCCCGCCGCCGAGCGGGTCATGGCCGCCCGAGCCGGAGCGACGGTGGTCGAGATCGACAGCTCGCACGTCGCGATGATCAGCCACCCGGACGAGGTCACCGCGCTCATCCGGCAGGCGATCGACGCGGTCGGCTGACCAGCGGCGAGCCGGATCACGCCCTGGTCGCGCGCAACACCGGGTCTCTAGGCTCGTGGGGTGACCACCCCGACTCTGGTCCCGCTCCCCGACGGCCGGACCCTGCGGGCGTACGACGTCCCGGCCGACGAGCCCCGGCTGACCGTGTTCTGGCACCACGGGAGCCCGAACGTCGGCACGCCGCCGGAGCCGCTGCTCCCCATGAGCCGAGAGATCCGCTGGGTCTCCTACGACCGCCCCGGCTACGGCGGCTCGACCCCGCACCCCGGCCGGGACGTGGCGTCGGCGGCTCTCGACGTCGCCGCCATCGCCGACGCGCTCGGCATCGACCGGTTCGCCGTGCTGGGCCACTCCGGCGGCGGCTCGCACGCGCTGGCCTGCGCGGCCCTGCTGGGCGACCGGGTGATCGCCGCGGTCGAGGGGGCCGGGACGGCCCCGTACGGCGCCGACGGCCTCGACTGGTTCGCAGGCATCAACCCGACCGGGACCGCCGAGCTGCGCGCCGCGGTCGTCGGACGGGAGGCCCTGGAGCGCGAGCTGACCAGCAGCGAGTACGACCCGGAGATGTTCACCGCGGCGGACCACGAGACGCTCGCGGGGCCGTGGGGCTGGCTCGCGCGGATCGCGGGCGAGGCGCTCGCGGACGGCGTCGGCGGGATGGTCGACGACGACCTCGCCTGCGTCGCGCCCTGGGGCTTCGACCCGGCCGACATCACCGTGCCCGTGCTCGTGCTGCACGGAGAGGACGACCGGGTGGTGCCGGCCGCCCACGGTCGCTGGCTGGCGTCGCGGATCCCGTCGGCCGAGCTGTGGCTGCGGCCCGGCGAGGGGCACGTGTCGGTGCTGGGCGCCGCGCCCGCAGTCCTCGACTGGTTGCTGTCCCGCGCATGACATCCGAGCCCGTCGCAGCCATCGAGCGGCACGCCTCGTGGAAGGAGCTGTTCTTCGACCTCGTCGTCGTCGCGGGCATCGGCCAGCTGGCCCACCTGCTGCACGAGGACATGGGGTCGACGACGCTCGGCCTCTACGCGGTCCTCTTCCTGGCGTTCTGGATCTCGTGGGCGGGCTTCGCGGTCTACGGGAACATCGCCGGCGACAGTGCCAAGACCTACGTCCTGATCGTCGCCATGCTGGGGCTGGCCGTCATGGCGGCCTCGGTGCCCGGCATCCACGGCTCGCGTGCGGTCTCGTTCGTCGTCGCGTACGTCGCCCTGCGCTGGTACGCCGGTGCCGTCGTCGCGCGCGGCAAGGTGATCGTCGACTGGCCGCTCGCGCAGTTCGGCCTCGGCGCGCTCCCCTGGCTGATCTCGCTGTGGGTCGCCGCGCCGTACCGGTACTGGCTGTGGGGCGTCGGCATCGTCATCGACCTGGTGGTGCTGCTCACCTCGTCGGGCGAGCGCGTGATGCAGGAGGCCGAGCAGCGCCTCGAGCGCGTGAATGCCTCGCGCCGCCGKGGCGGGCCGGCGGCGGGGCTCGTCACCATCGAGGGGACGCCCATCGAGGAGGAGCACCTCGCGGAGCGGCTCGGGCTGTTCGTCATCATCGTGCTGGGCGAGGGGCTCATCCAGATCATCGACGCGGCCGCGGACACCGAGGACTGGGACCGCAGCACGGCCGTCGTCGCGCTCGGCGCCTTCGCCCTCCTGGCCTCGGTCTGGGCCGCCGGTCTGCTGCACGGCACAGCCGGTATCCCGCAGCTCAAGCCGCACCTCGTCGCGCCGCGGATCGTCATGCTGCTGCACGCCCTGCTCACCGGCGCGCTCGCCGCGCTGGCCGCGGCGCTCGGCATCGCGGTCGCCCACACGCACGGCGCCCTCGCCTTCGACGCCCGGACCCTGCTCTGCGCGGCGGTCGCCACCTACTGCGCGATCGGCGTGGTCACCGCCCTGCTCGTCGGCCAGGGCCGCGCGTGGCTCCTCGTGCGCGGCATCCCGAGCGTCGTCGTCCCCGTGGTGCTGCTGTTCGTCGGGTCGTCGCTGTCGGTCGGCGCGCTGGTCTGGCTGCTGGTGCTCGTGGTGGTCTGGCTCGCACTGCAGCGGCCGGAGGACCGCGACGAGCGCCGATGAGACCGCGATGATGGCCGCATGGACCTCGACGCCACCTTCACCGTGCCCATCCGCAAGGACGGCGCCTTCGCGACGTACCTGGAGCTGGACTCCGCCGAGCTGCTCGGCACCCGGAAGGCCGTCAAGGTCACCGGGACGCTCGACGGCCACGAGTTCGCGGCGACGCTGATGCCGTCGGGCACCGGACCGCACTGGCTCCCGCTGCGCAAGGCGCTCTGCACGACGATCGGCAAGAGCGAGGCCGGCGAGCTGGTCGAGGTGCACCTGCTCGGCCGGACGACCTGAGGAGGTCACGATGGCCGCGAGCACCGTCGACGAGTACGTCGCCTCGTTTCCCGACGACGTCCGCCCGATCCTGGCCGCGGTGGCCGCGGCGCTGCGTCGGGCGCTGCCGGGGGCCGAGGAGCGGATCCGCTACGGGATGCCGGCGTTCATGCTCAATGACCGGTACGCGCTGCACTTCGCGGGGTGGAAGCACCACGTCGGGCTCTACCCCGTCGGGCGCCTCGACCCGGACCTCGAGGCCGAGATCGGCCCGTACCGGTCGCAGAAGGACACGGTGAAGCTCTTCTACCGCGACCCGCTCCCGGCCGAGCTCGTCGAGCGGGTCGCGCGAGCACTGGCCAGCCGCCACGCATAGCCGTCGATTCGGCCAGCGCGGAGCGCGTGGCGTGGATACGCTCGCGAAGGCGGCGACGCCGCTGCACGGCAGCGCGACGAGGGAGTGCCCATGAGCATCAACGACGACGACATCACGAGCGAGCCGGCACCCGCAGGGGAAGGCGTGGCCGACGGCGGCGCGAACCCCGGCGGGCACGACGGCGGGGCCGACGGCTCGGCGGGCGAAGGACCCGCGGACGGCGGCGMGAACGCCGGCGGGCACGACGGCGGAGCGGACGGCTCGGCGGGCGAGGGCCCGGCCGACGGCGGCGCGAACGCGGGCGGCCACGACGGCGGGGCGGACKGCTCGGCGTAGTGCCTTCACGCACCCTGACGGAGCGCGGGCCGGTCCTCCGGTCCGCGCTCTCGCGCTGCATCAGCGTTCCCGACGAGCAGTTCGCGCGCGAGCACTGGGGCCGCGCGCCGCTGCTGTCGCCGGCGAACGACGACTACACGGACCTGTTCTCGCCCGCGGCCGTTGACGAGCTGATCGGTCGGCGCGGTCTGCGGACGCCGTTCATCCGGCTCGCCCACGAGGGTGACGTCCTCGCGCCGGGGCGGTTCACGGCGTCCGGCGGGTTCGGCGCCGAGGTCTCCGACCAGGTGTCGAGCGACAAGGTGCTCGCCGAGTTCGCGTCCGGCGCCACGATCGTGCTGCAGGGCCTGCACCGGATATGGCCGCCGCTGGTCGACTTCACGCGGCGGCTGGTCGACGAGATCGGGCACCCGGCGCAGGTCAACGCGTACGTCACACCGCCGTCGTCGCAGGGGTTCTCGCCGCACTACGACACCCATGACGTGTTCGTGCTGCAGGTCTCCGGCGAGAAGCGGTGGGTCATCCACGCGCCCGTGCACCCCGACCCGCTCAAGGACCAGGTGTGGACCGACCACCGCGCGGCCGTCGCGGCGGCGGGTGCGGGCGAGCCGGTGATCGACCGCGTGCTGCGGCCCGGTGACGCCCTGTACCTGCCGCGCGGCTGGATCCACTCCGCGACCGCGCTGGGCGCGACGTCCATCCACCTCACCATCGGCATGGCCGCGTACACGCGGGCCGACGTGGTCGACACGTTGCTCGGCCTGGTCGGCGACTCGCCGGCGCTGCGGGCGTCGCTGCCGTTCGGGATCGACGTGGGCGACCCCGAGCAGCTGCGGCCGATCGTCGAGGAGACCGTGGCCGACCTCGTCCGTGCGCTGACCGCGACGGCCGACCCCGCGGAGCTGGCCGCACGACGGCTCGGCGCCCGGTTCGGTCGGGACACCAGGCCGGAGCCCGTGGCGCCGCTCGCCACGCTGGACGCGATCACCGCGCTGTCCGAGCACACCGCCGTCCGCTGGCGCGACGCGTTCGGCGGCCGCATCGACGAGGCGGGTGACAAGGTCCGGCTCACCGCCCGCGGCACCGTGCTGTCGCTGCCAGCGGAGGCCGCGCCCGCCCTGCACGCGCTGCGCACCGGGCGTCCGGTCGCCGTCGGGTCGTTGCCCGGGCTGGACCTGGCGAGCGCGCTCGTCGTCGTCCGCCGGCTGCTGCGCGAGGGCGTGGTGGTGACGTCGGAGTGACCGACGGATGGGTGCCCTGCAGCGACGGTGCCCGCGCCCGCCAGGACTCGCTGGTCGGCACCGGGTCGCACGGCGATCGCTGGTTCCTCGTCGAGAACCAGGCGGGCTGGGGGCGGCACGCGCTGCTCGACCCGCCGTTCGACGCCGCGCTCGGCCGCGCGCTGGTGCACCGGGTAGAGGGCGAGGGGATCCGACCGCTCGCCATCCGCCGGCCCGGGCGTCGGTCCGCTCAGGACGGCACGCGGTGGGCGCTCGTCGACTCGCGACCCGGCCGGGAGAGCGTCCGCTGGGGCCGGGTCGACCGGGTCGAGGAGCTGCTCGACGTCCCCCTCGACGGGTCCGCGGGGGTGCCGTCGGACCGGCCCGTCTTCGCGGTGTGCGCGCACGGCCGGCACGACCGGTGCTGCGCGGTGCGCGGGCGTTCCGTGGCCGCGCGCCTGGCGCAGGCGTACCCGGAGGAGACCTGGGAGTGCTCTCACCTGGGTGGCGACCGCTTCGCCGGCACGATGGTGCTGCTGCCGCACGGGCTCTACTACGGGTGGGTCGACGACGGCGACGCGGTCGCGGTGGCCGACGCGTACCTGGACGGCCGTGTCGTGCCGGAGCTGCTGCGCGGCCGCAGCTCGTACTCGCACCCCGTGCAGGCGGCGCAGCACTTCGCGCGGACGTCCGACCTGCTGGAGGCCTACCCGCCGCTGCGGGAGGACCGCACCGATGACGGCTGGTCGGTGGTGCTCGCCGGCGTCGACGGTCCGGTGACGGTGACGCTCGTCGAGACCTCGTCGGCACCCCTGCTCTCCACGTGCGCCGCGACCCAGGCGCTGCCCGTGAAGCAGTGGGCCCTCGGCGAGATCGTCTACGGGACGATGTAGCCCGCGGCGCGGAACAGCTCGTACCACTCGGCGCGCGTGAGCGGGATGTCCGAGCCCTGTGCCGCGCCCGTCACGCGGTCCGGGCTCGTGGTGCCGAGGACGACCTGCATCTGTGCGGGGTGCCGGGTGATCCACGCGGTGGCGATGGCGATCGTCGGGACGTCGTACTTCGTCGCCAAGCGCTCGATCACCGCGTTGAGATCCGGGTACTCCGGGGAGTCGAGGAAGACCCCGGTGAAGAACCCCGCCTGGAACGGGGACCACGCCTGGACGGTGATGTCGTGCAGGCGGCAGTAGTCGAGGATGCCGCCGTCGCGGTCGATCGACTGGTCCTCGGCCTGCATGTTCGCCGCGACGCCGCGGGCGACGATCGACGAGTGCGTGATCGACAGCTGCAGCTGGTTGGCCACCAGCGGCTGGCGCACGAACTTCTTCAGCAGCTCGATCTGGCCGGGCGTGTGGTTGGAGACGCCGAACGCGCGCACCTTCCCGGCGGCCTGGAGCTCGTCGAACGCGCGCGCCACCTCCTCCGGCTCCACCAGGGCGTCGGGGCGGTGCAGCAGCAGGATGTCGAGGTAGTCCGTGTCGAGGGCGTCGAGCGAGCCGTTCACCGACTCGATGATGTGCTCGTAGGAGAAGTCGAACCCGTCGGGCGGCACGATGCCGCACTTGCTCTGGATGACGATCTCCGCGCGGTCGGCGGGAGTGAGCCGCATGGCCTCCGCGAACCGGCGCTCGCACACGTGCATCGCGCCGCCGTAGATGTCGGCGTGGTCGATCATCGTGATCCCGGCGTCGCGGCCGGCCGCGACCAGCTCGCGGATCTCGTCGTCGGTCTTCTCCGTGATGCGCATGAGCCCGAGCACGACGTTGGGGACGACGATGTCGGTGCCGGCCAGGGTGAAGGTCTTCACAGCGGGTTCCTCTCGACGGCGAGCGGCAGGCGCAGCGTGACCAGCTGGAAAGGGCGCAGCGCGAGCTCGACGGCCTCGTCGGTCGCCGTGACCCCGGGGGCGTCGACGTCGCGCTCCAGCAGGTCGACCGCTCGGGCTCCCGACACCGGGAAGCCAGGCACGAGCGTCGCACGCGCACGCCCGCCCAGCGACTCGTACAGGCGCACGATGACGTCGCCGCTGCGGTCCTCGGCCAGCTTGACGGACTCGACCACCACGGCCGGGTTCGAGACGGTGACCAGCGGGTCCGCAGGGCGGGCACCCCGCACCACGCGCTCGGCCAGGTTGGTGCGGTAGCCGTCCTCGACGGCGTCCGCGATCGTCGCACCCGCGTGCAGGACCGTCGTGAGCCGGTGGTGGCCCTGGTCGGCCTCCGGGTCGGGGAAGAGCGGCGCCCGCAGCAACGACAGCCGCACGGTCGTGCCGGCGCCGTTCGGGCGGCGGGCGACGTCGTGCCCGTAGGTGGCGTCGTTCGCGATCGCGACGCCGTAGCCCGGCTCGCCCACGTGCACCCAGCGGTGCGCGCAGATCTCGAACCGGGCCGCGTCCCACGACGTGTTGGCGTGGGTCGGCCGGAACACGTGCCCGAACTGGGTCTCCGCCGCCGACCGGTCCGCCAGCACGTCGACGGGAAAGGCGAGCTTGAGCAGCTTCTGCCGCTCGTGCCAGTCGACCTCCGTGACGATCTCGATCGCAGCGCTGCCGCGGCGCACCGTGACGTCCTGGACCAGGCGCGACGCACCGAACGAACGCGTCGTGCGCACCATGACGGCGTCGAGGGTCTCGGACACGACCTCGAGGCTGTCCGCGTCGAGCAGGTCGGTGCCCACCCGGCGGTACTCCCTGTCGATGTCCCACGCGTCCCATCGCGCCGGGGTGTCGCGGTGCAGCTGGAGCAGGTTCGCGAGGGCGCCGACCGGGATCACCTCGCGGTCAGCGGTCAGGTCGCGCAGCGAGTCGATCTGGCCGCCCGCGGTCAGGTGCACGTCGATCAGCCCGTTGCGGAGCCGGAGGGTGCCGTCCTCGCCTCGTACGAGGGTCACGGCATCGCCGTCGGCCGCCTCGACCGGACCGGCCCCGAGCGCCGCGACGCCGGACCGCGGGTGCGGCGCGGCGTTGAGCAGCACGGAGAGGTCACCGTCGCCGACGAGCTCGGCCACGGCGGCGGCGATCACGTCCTCCAGCTCTTCCCTGATCGCGGCGTAGGTCTGCTCCGCCTGCCGGTGCACCCAGCCGATCGAGCTGCCGGGCAGGATGTCGTGGAACTGGTGCAGCAGCGTGGTCCGCCACAGCCGCTCGAGCCGGTCGTAGGGGTAGTCGGACCCGCGCTGCACGGCGGCGGTCGCGGCCCACAGCTCCGCCTCGCGCAGCAGGTGCTCGCTGCGGCGGTTGCCCTGCTTGGTGCGCGCCTGTGACGTGTACGTGCCGCGGTGGAACTCGAGGTACATCTCCCCGGTCCACACCGACGGCTCCGTGAGCTCGTCCTCGGTCCGGGCGAAGAAGGTGTTCGGGCTGCCCAGCTCGACCGTAGGCGCCCCCTCGAGCGAGGCGAACCGGCGCGCCGAGGCGAGCATCTCCCGCGTCGGGCCGCCGCCGCCGTCGCCCCAGCCGAACGGGACGATCGAGGAGCCGGCGACACCCTTCTCCGCGAAGTTCGCCTCGGTGTGCAGCAGCTCGCGCGCGGACAGGTCGGAGTTGTACGTGTCGACCGGAGGGAAGTGCGTGAGCACGCGGGAGCCGTCGATGCCCTCCCACGTGAAGGTGTGGTGCGGCATCCGGTCGGTGTCGTTCCACGAGAGCTTCTGCGAGAGGAACCAGCGCGAGCCCGCCGACCGCACGATCTGCGGCAGGGCGCCGGAGTAGCCGAAGGAGTCGGGGAGCCACACGTCCTGGGTCTCGACGCCGAGCTCCTCGAGGAAGAACCGCTTGCCCGCCACCATCTGCCGGGCCATCGCCTCGCCGCCCGGCATGTTCGTGTCCGACTCGACCCACATCCCGCCGACCGGCACGAACTGCCCGGCCGCGACCTTCTCCCGGATCCGCGCGAACAGCGCGGGGTAGTACTCCTTCATCCAGGCGTACTGCTGCGCCGACGAGCACGCGAACACGAAGTCCGGGTCGGCGTCCATCAGCGCGATCACGCTGGAGAAGGTCCGGGCGCACTTGCGCACGGTCTCCCGCAGCGGCCACAGCCACGCCGAGTCGATGTGCGCGTGGCCAACCGCGTAGGCGTGATGGGCACTGGCCGAGGCGGGAGCGTCGAGCAGCGGCCGCAGCGACTCGCGGGCGGCGCCCGCGGAGCCCGCGACGTCGTCGGGGTCGACCGTGTCGAGCAGGTTCTCGAGGCCGACGCGGATGCTCGCCCGCCGGGTCGAGTCCACGGGCAGCGCCTTCATCAGGCCCACCAGGGCGGTCAGGTCCTGCAGGAGCTCCCAGACGGCGACGTCCCGCAGCGCGACGTCGACGCGCCCCAGCACGTAGAGCGGGTCGGTGCCCGCCGTGGCGAGGTCGCCGTACGGGGTAGGCACGAACCCGAAGTTGCTCGCGATGTTCGGGTTGCCGGCCGCCTCGACGAACACGTCGACGTCCGCGCCGCCCGGCCACGGCACTGCCTGGTTGAGCGGCGCGACACCCTTGATCGTCGTCCCGTCCGGTCGCCAGACCAGCCCCTCGGCCTGGAATCCCGGGCTCGACTGGGAGAACCCCAGGTCGATCACCAGCTCGACGGCCGTGCCCTCGAGCGGCCAACC
Organism: Cellulomonas sp. P1_C4; assembly: GCF_056406355.1. Classification (NCBI taxonomy): domain Bacteria; kingdom Bacillati; phylum Actinomycetota; class Actinomycetes; order Micrococcales; family Cellulomonadaceae; genus Cellulomonas; species Cellulomonas sp. P1_C4. The sequence goes on from NZ_JBFUAI010000001.1 coordinate 331,080, forward strand.
GTCGGGCAGCCGGCCGGTCACGTGGAGCCAGGTGGTGCTCCACGGCGCGCCCCACGCGAGACCCGGCGCCACGGACGCGAAGTCCTGGCCGACCGCCTCGGCGAACGGCACCGGCTCCCCGGGTGCGGTCCACGCGGTCAGCTCGAGCGGGACGCGGTCGCGGTAGACGGCCGGGGCGATCCGGTCGGCCACGAACCTGTCGATCCGAGCCTCGGCGAGCAGGGGGTTGCCGTGCATGGCGCTCCTTCTTCGGGACGGGTGGGTGTCAGCCGCCCGTCGCGTCGATCATCCCGTGACGACGAACCCCGCGCGCAGGAGCGCCTCGTCGCGCGACGACGGGCCGACCAGCAGCTCGAACTGGCCGGGCTCGACGATGCGCTGGCCGGCGGCGTCGACGATCGTGCAGTCCGCGACCGGGAGCTGGAGGCCGACCGTCACGCGCTCGCCGGGGTTCACGAGCACCTGCTTGTACGTCTTGAGCTCCTTCTCGGCCCAGGTGACCGTGGTGACGGTGTCTCGCACGTAGACCTGGATGGTCTCGAGGGACGGCCGGTCGCCGGTGTTGTGGAGCGTGACCTGCGCGCGGACCGTGTCGCCGGCGCCGAGCACCGGCTCGACCACCCGCAAGTCCTCGTACGTGACGGTCGTGTAGGAGAGGCCCTCGCCGAACGCGAACGGCACGCGCTGCGTGAGGTCCGCGTACCGCGTCCCGTGCTGCGCCGGGAGCTGGTTGTAGTAGATCGGCAGCTGGCCGACGTGCTCGGCGAAGGTGATCGGCAGGCGCCCCGACGGCTCGGTCTGGCCCAGCACCAGCTCGGCGATCGCGCGGCCGCCGCGCATGCCCGGGTTCGCGGCCCAGATGATCGCCGCGGCGTTCATGGCGCTCGTCGGCAGGACGTGGGGCTTGCTCGCGATGACGACGACGACCAGCGGCTTGCCGGTCTGCGCGAGGGCGTCGAGCAGCGCGACCTGCCCGCCGACGAGCTCGAGCGTGGCCGTGGAGCGTCCCTCGCCGACGAGCTCGATGCGGTCGCCGACGACCGCGACGACGACGTCTGCTGCCTCTGCCGCTCTGACGGCCTCCGCGATGAGGTCGGCGTCCGGCGCGACCGGGATGACGACCTGCGGGCGCGGCTGGCCGTCGGGGAAGAACTCGCCCTCGGGGTCGGCGCCCAGCGTGAGGATGTCCGCGCCGCGCGCGTGGGTGACGGTCCAGCCTTCGGGTGCCTGTGCGCGGAAGCCGTCCAGGACCGTCTGCGTCATCTCGCGCGGGTGTCCGTCGGGAAGCCAGTCCGCCTGGCCCGAGGCGCCGGCCCAGTCGCCGAGCTGCGTGTGCTGGTCGTCGGCGTTGGGGCCGATGACCGCGATCGTCTTCGGGCTGTCGTTCAGGGGGAGCGTGCCGTCGTTCGTCAGCAGGACCAGCGAACGGCGGGCGACCTCGAGGTTGAGCTCGACGTGCTCCGTCGACCCGATGACCTCCTGCTGGCGATCCACAGAGGGGTGCCGGGCGTCCTCGAACAGCCCGAGCTCGAACTTCAGCGTGAGGATGCGGCCGACGGCCGCGTCGAGCGCTGCCTCGTCGAGCATCCCGCTGCGCACGGCCTCCTGCGCGCCCTCGAAGAACCCCGGGGTCGTCATGACCATGTCATTACCGGCACGGATCGCCGCGGCCGACGCGTGCGCGTAGTCGGGCTGGATGTGCTGCTCCCAGACCATGCGGCCGACGTTGTCCCAGTCCGTGATGAGCGTGCCGGTATAGCCCCACTCGCCGCGCAGCACCTCGTTGAGCAGCCAGTCGTTGACGGTGATCGGCACGCCGTCCATCGACTGGTAGCCGAGCATGAACGTGCGGCAGCCCTCGCGGGCGACGCGCTCGAACGGCGGCAGGAACCACGAGCGCAGCTTGCGGCGGCTCAGGTCGGCCTCGCTTGCGTCGCGACCGCCCTGCGTCTCGGAGTAGCCGGCGAAGTGCTTGGCGGTGGCCAGGATCGCGGTCGGGTCGGACAGGCCGTCACCCTGGTAGCCGCGGACCATGGCCGACGACAGCTCGCCGATGAGGAACGGGTCCTCGCCGAACGTCTCGCTCACGCGGCCCCAGCGCAGGTCGCGGGCGATGCAGAGCACCGGCGAGAACGTCCAGTGGATCCCGGTCGCGGCCACCTCGACGGCGGTCGCGCGGGCCGCGCGCTCCAGCAGGTCGGCGTCCCAGGTGGCCGCCATGCCGAGCTGCGTCGGGAAGATCGTCGCGCCCTCCCAGAACGAGTGCCCGTGGATGCAGTCCTCGGCGATGAGCAGCGGGATCCGCAGCCGGGTCTGCGCGGTGAGCTCGTGCGCCTGCCGGACCCGCTCCGGCGAGGTGTGCAGGATCGACCCGACGTGCAGGTTGAACACGAGATCCTCGACGCCGTCCTTGGCGTTGAGCTGCATCATCTGGCCGACCTTCTCCTCGAGCGTCATGCGCCCGACAAGGTCGGCGACGCGCTGCGCGACGGGGAGGGCTGGGTCCTGGTACGGCGCAGTCATGTGGCGTCCTGTGGGATTCTCGGATCGATTCGAATGTCTGCGCGCAACCCTAGAGGAGCACCCGGTGGCCCACGAGTACGACGTCGTACGAGCGGCGATGAACGACGGTTCGCTGTACGTCGACTACGGGCCCGGGCTCGAGGCGCTGGAGGCCGAGCGGGTGGCCGGCAAGGAGCTGGCCTACGACTTCAACCACTCGCGGCCCGGGGAGGCGGCCCGACGGACCGCTCTCTTGCAGCAGCTGCTCGGCTCCGTCGGTGCGGGGGCGTGGATCGAGCCGCCGTTCCACGTCTCGTACGGCTCGCACGTGCACGTCGGCGACGGGTTCTACGCGAACTTCAACCTGGTGCTCGTCGACGACGCCGACATCGTGATCGGCGACCGCGTCATGATCGCGCCGAACGTCACCATCTCGACCGCCGGCCACCCGACCGTGCCCGAGGAGCGTGTCGGCGGGTGGCAGTTCTCCCTTCCCGTGCGGATCGAGGACGACGTCTGGATCGGGTCGAACGTGGTGATCCTGCCCGGTGTGACCATCGGCGCCGGGAGCGTCATCGGTGCCGGCAGCGTGGTCACGCAGGACGTCCCGCCGCGAGTCGTGGCCGTCGGGGTGCCGTGCCGGGTGCTGCGGTCGGTCGACGAGCCGCGGGAGGAGTAGGCCTTGCTCCTGGTCGCAGCCTGCGCACTCCTCGCCCACGGCTGACTACCCGCCCGCGAGTGCCGTCGCCGGACGTGAGGTCGAGGTCGGGTCGACGGGCGCAACCCGTACTTCGGTTCGCTGGGTTCCTCGCCTCGCCCTCGCATTGCAGGGCATGCCCCCTTTTCTCGCTGAACCGTTGCGTTGGTGCAGGTCAGAGGCGAATGTCAGTGGTCGATCGTCCCGGATCGGGCGGACGGTGTACGGCGGGAGGTGGCGACGATGACGGCAGTGCTGGCCGAGCGCCCGCGCGTTGACCACAGCGCGAACCAATCCGACCGCACCGGCACCGCTCCCGGGCCGGCTCCGGTGGTGGCCGCGACGCCCGCCGGTCCCACGCTGGCGTGGGCGGACTCGGGTCATGGTGCTCGCCCCCTTGCCGCGCCCGTCCCGGAGCCAGGCGCCCGACTGATCGATCTGGCTGCGGTGGAGCAGTTCCCGATACCCGGTGTCGACGTTGCGGAGCTGGTGGCGATGCTGAGCTCGGTACCCGTGGCGGAGGTCTCCGGGGCGGCGTTGGTCAACGCGGTGGCGGCCACCCAGCAGGCGATCACCATGCTGCAGGCCCTGCAGGGGTCGTTCGCCCGCGAGCTGGGGGCGCGCACGCCGGATGCGTTGCGGCACGTCCCCGATGAGCTGGCGTGCGCTCTGGTGTGCACGAAGCGGTCCGCGGAGAACCTGTTCCTGCGCGCCTGGGGCGCGGACCAGCACCCCGCCCTCGGTGACGCGTGGGCGGCCGGCGCCGTGGAGGCACGCAAGGTCGACGTGATCCTGGACGAGGTCTCCAAGGCAGGCGCGGACCTACCCACCAGCGACGTCACCGCAGTCGTCGACGACGCGATCCAACGCGCGGGCGAGATGACCGCCCCACAGCTGACCCGACACGTACGCGCCACCCTGATCGCGCTGAACCCCGGCATCGCGGAGAAGCGCCGGGTCGCCGAACGGGACCGGCGCGGGGTCGAGCTGGTGCTCGCCCCGGATGCGATGGCCCGCCTGATCGCTTACCTGCCCGCCGCCGAGGCCACCGCGGCATTCACCGCGATCGACGCCCTGGCCGGGCACGCCGCCCTCGACGGCGATGGCCGCACCGTGGACCAGCGGCGGGCGGACGCGTTCAGCGACGTGTTCACCGGCATCCTGGACCGCCAGACCACCCCCGACGGCACCCCCCTGCCGACCCGGCACGGGCAACGCGTTGCCCTGCAACTCTCCGTCGCCGCGACCACCCTGCTCGGGCTGGACGACGCCCCCGGGTTCCTGGGCTCGTACGGGCCGATCCCGGCGCAGGTCGCCCGCGAGCTCGCCCAAGACGCCACCTGGCGCAGAGTGCTCACCGACCCGAACACCGGGCAGGTGTGCTCCGTGGGGACCGACGCGTACCGGCCCGGCGCGGACCTGACCCGCACCATCCAGGCTCGGGACGTGACCTGCACGTTCCCCGGCTGCCGCCAACCCGCCACCCGCTGCGAGATCGACCACCGCATCCCCTACGACCACCACCGGCCACCCTCCCCGGGCGCACCACACGCCGACCTCCACGGGCGCGACCCTCAGACCGGCCTCCACGGGCACGACCCACAAACCTGCGAAGCGAACCTGCACGCCTTGTGCAAACACCACCACCAAGCCAAGACCGAAGGCTGGTGGAACGTCACCTACAACCCGGCCACCGGAGTCTCCACCTGGACCGACCGGCACGGGCTGACCTATGCCCGACACCCCGTGCCGGTCTACGTCACCCCAAGCGCGCTCGAACACCGACCACCACCACGGCCACTCGGCGACCCACCCTTCTGACCCGGCAGATGCCCCATGCCCGACCTCGGCGACCGTTCGGAGGTCAGCGAGATCGGCGGATCGCGATCACGTTGTCGGTGACCTCCGCGACCTGGCCCTCAGGTCCGGTCGCTGTGCGCTGCGGCGCGTCCAGTCGCTCCACGTCCCAGCCCTCGCCGAGGTCGAACGAGGCCAGCGACTCCGCCGGCGTCGGGAAGGTCGCGTCTTTGTCCCACGCCCACGGGGAAACCGACGCGTGCTCGACCACGAGCAGCAGGCCGCCGGGCGCTACGAGCTGGGCCGCGCTATGCAGCACACGCGCGCGCGGGAATGACGCGGGGCCGTGGAGGTAGCTCGCGGTCACCAGGTCGAACGACCCGGACGGCATCGACGCCGACAGCTCGTGCTGCTCGAGGGTGACGCGGTCGGACAGGCCGGCGTCAGAGGCAGCCTGCTCGACGCGGGCCAGCGCGACGGATGACGCGTCGACGCCCGTGACCTGCCAGCCGAGCGACGCGAGCCAGAGCACGTCGCCGCCGTGCCCGCAGCCGAGGTCGAGCGCGCGGCCGGGGGTCGGGAGCAGGGCGGTGACGACGTCGACGAGCACCGCGTTCGGGCGCGTGCCCCAGGACGGGTCGACCGTGGCGTAGTGCTCGTCCCAGTAGTTCGCGCCGTGGGTGTGGGGGTGGGTGTGCTCAGTCATGGTCGCCCTCGGCCGCCGCCTCCGGGGACGGCAAGCCTCGTTGCTGATCCGGCGACTCGACCGCGGCGACCAGCCTGCGCACCACCCCGTCGGGGTCCGACTCCCACTCGGCGCCGAGCACCTGCAGCACCCGCCAGCCGCCAGAGCGCAGGGCCGTCGGCTGGGTGATGCGGCGCTCGTCGAGCGACAGCGACCCCAGCCGCGCGGACTGGTCGACCAGCACCCCGACGGTGTGCACCGGTGAGCCCGGCGGGCGGAGTGCGAGGTCGCAGCGGAACGCCGACTGCCCGACGCCGGCGACGACCTCGACACCTGCGGCGCGCAGGGCGTCGGCAATCTGCTCCACGATCGGGCTCGAGTCCGGGGTGGCGGAACGCCCCGTCCGCTCCCGCAGCCCCGCCAGCACGCCGTCCGCCGCGGCCGCGTCGCCATTGGACACCGCGTCGGCGTAGTGCAGGAAGCCGCGCAGCGTGTTGGCGCCGTCGTTGTAGACGTTGGTGATTGCCGTATGGTCGATGCTGCTGACCAGCACCATGTGCCTGCGGGCGCGGCTGAAGATGACGTTGAGCCGCTTCTCGCCGCCCGCGTTGTTGATCGGGCCGAAGTTCATGCGCATGCGTCCGTCGGGGCCGGCGGCGTAGCAGACGCTCATGAGGATGATGTCGCGCTCGTCGCCCTGGACGTTCTCCAGGTTCTTCACGAACAGCCCGACCACCTGGCCGTCCTCCTCGCGCGCCACCTCGGCGTCGTAGCGCCGGTCGAACTCGGGGTCGTCGCGCGCCAGGCGCTCCAGCGCCCGCTCGATCTCCGACTGCTGCGCCTCCGAGAACGCCACGATACCGAGGGTCTGGCCGGTCTCGCGGGCCAGCAGCTCCCGGACCAGGTGCGCGATCCAGACAGCTTCCTGCGGGTTGGTGCGCTGGACGTAGACGCCGTCGAGCACGCGCATGGCGCTGATGCTGCGCTCGAGCAGGCCGTCGACGGCGGCCGTGACGTCGTCGGCCGCAGGTGTCGACCCGACCGTCAGCTCCAGGGGACGGGCGCGCACGTGGGTGAGGGTCCGGTCAGGGATGGTGGTGAGCCGGCCCCCGTAAAACGCGGCGTTGCTGAACTGGATGAGCGCCTCGTACTGGCTGCGGTAGTGCCAGGTGAGCATGGTCGACGGCAGACGCACGGACCCGACGCCCAGGAAGCTGTCGGAGTCGAGGACGGAGCCGACGGGGGCGTCGTCGTCCAGCGGTTCGTCGTCGGACGTCGCAGCGGGTCCGCCGGCGTGGAAGTACCTCGTCGGCGGCAGCTGCATGCGGTCGCCGACGACGATCACCTGGGCGCCGCGGAACAGCGCGGGGACGGCCTCCTCGACGGGGATCTGGCTGGCCTCGTCGTAGATGACGACGTCGAACGAGCCCTCCAGCGGCAGGGTGTCCGAGAGCGACGACGGGCTCATCAACCACACCGGCCGCATCGCGGCGACCACCGCGCCCGGGTCTCCGGACGCCAGGTGCCGGATCGACTTGTACGCCCGGACCTTGCCGAACTCGTGCTCCAGCTCGCGCCGCCCGGCCATCCAGACCGCCTTGACGGCACGGTCCTCGAGGTCCATCCCGCTGACGCTGCGCTGCGAGTGCGCCACCGCTGCGGCGAACCGGGTCCGCAGCCGCGCGGTGATGACCTCGGCGTTCGCGCGCTGCAACGCGGGTGCCTGGTCGGCGACGCGGTCGAGCAGGTCCGCCAGCCGGTCGCCGTCGAGGCGGCTCAGCGCCGGCAGCTGCGCCCGCGCCTCGCGCATCGAGGCGGCGACCACCGCGTACTCGAGCTGGTCGGGGGACGCGTCGAGCCGGCGCAGCACCGACACCACGGACGGGGTGTCGGCGAGGTCGCGCAGCGGGGCCGCGACGGCCCGGACCAACGCCTGGCCGTCCGGCCCGGTCAGCCCGCGGAGCTCGTCGCGCAGCGCGACCAGCGGCAGGTCGTCGGCTCCCGCGACCAGGCCCGCGAGGCCGGACCGCACCGTGTCGACCAGCTCCGGCAGCCGGTCGAGCTCGTCGTCGGGTCGCTCGTCTGCCAGCCGGGTGCGCCAGACGGCGAGCGCTCCCGTGTACCGACGGATCGCCGCGATCCGCTCGGTGAGGACCGCGAGGTCGCCGTGCCCCCAGTCGCGCGCGAGCTGCTGCGACAGGGCGTCCGCCCGGGCCGCCGTGTCGTACCGCGCGACCAGCAGCTCGAGCGCCTGGACCGCGGTGGGTCGGACCTGGCGGTCGCCGGCGTCGAAGCCGGCGGCGACCAGCGCACGCACCCGCCGCCAGCCGCCGTCGAGGAACTTCCAGAACGAGGTCTCCCGACGCCTGGCGATCTCCAGGGCGGCGGCGGCATCGGGCGCGGAGAGCGGTTCGCGCCAGCCGACGGCCGCGCGGTCGGCCGCGTCCGCCGCCGCCTCGGTCTCGCGCCAGGCCGCGGCCGCATCCTCCAGCCGACGGGCCTCGCGCGAGCGC